>NZ_SZXD01000032.1:0-206826 GCF_005281115.1 Citrobacter sp. wls710 | reverse complement strand
GTTGTCTGGTGATTCAGGGGGCCAGTCTACTTAGATGGAAACGTCCGTTAGCGTTTTATTCAATAGTCAGCTCACACGAGTTCTTTGAGCTGCTCCTGCATATAGGTCGAAAAATACTCTGGGTTTTTGATAAGGATGCGGTTACCGGAGGCGACTTTTTCTGCCCATCCGGCCACTTTTTTCGTGAACTCAGGATTCCATCCCTCCTGCTCACCCCGTGCCATCACAACTTCCGGACTCGCTGGCACACCTAAGTCATGCAAATACTTTAGAATTCCCTTAGCGGTGCTTTCGTCCATTGAATGGGGTACTGACGCCGAAGTGTTCATACCACCAATAAAATCCAAGGCTTTTTCAATTGCTGTTGGCATGCTCTTATCCTTAAAATTAACCACGTGAGAGACACCTTGATACTATGTACCCAACTCCGCCGGGATATCAAAGAGAACATCGCCTTTCTTTGACTTACCCCGCAGCTAAACGCTTGCGCGGCTGTTTTCTGCACTATTTTTTGGCTTCTCCGGCTAAAACCAGCCCGGTCGCCACCGCATTGCGCGGGCCTTCAGTACCACGGATATTACCCTGCCCGGCGACAACGCCGTACTGCGCCAGCGCATCGGTGATCATCTGCGGAATTTCAAAATCCAGCGATGAGCCACCTACCAGCACCACAAAAGTGATATCGCGAATCGAGCCACCGGGCGAGACCTGACGTAACGCGCGCAGACAGTTGGTCACAAAGACTTTCTCTTTGGCCTGACGGCGCACCAGACGAATCTTCTCCAGCGAGGTCTGGTTATCGACCGGGATCAGCTCGCCCTCTTTCAAATACACCACTTTGGCAAATACTGACGGGCTGAGCGGTTCACGAAAAAACTCCACCGCGCCGTTCTCGTGGCGAATGCTGAACAGGCTCTCCACTTTGGCCAGCGGGTATTTTTTAATTTCCTCTGCCAAAAACGGATCGCTTAAACCGAGCTCCGTTTGAATCAACAGGCTGACCATATTCCCCGCCCCGGCAAGGTGTACCGCCTTCACTACGCCATCGTTATTGATAATGGCGGCATCGGTGGATCCTGCGCCTAAATCGAGGATCGCCAGCGGCGCGGCGCATCCAGGCGTCGTTAACGCGCCAGCCACGGCCATGTTGGCTTCCACACCACCGACTTCAACTGGGGTATTTAACCGGGCGCTTAGCTCGCTGGCGATAGCCTGCATCTGTAAGCGATCGGATTTCACCATCGCCGCAATGCCAACGGCGTTCTCCATTGAACATTCCCCGGCAATGCCACCCTGCACCGCGCGGGGAATAAACGTATCCACCGCCAGAAGATCCTGGATATGCACGGCGTTCATGTCGTGACCGGTCAGTGAGGCCATTACCTTACGAACCCTCTCAAGCATCCCGCCCGCGTGCGTACCTGCTTCACCGCGAATATCGCACACGGGCGCACAGGCGCTCATCGCCTGCATAATGGCCTGCGCGCCCTGCGCTACGTCGGCTTCACCGCCGCGCTTTTCGCCACGGATAAAGATCTTACCCGCCGGGATCGTTCGCGACTGCACATCCCCCTGCGGCGTTTTCAGCACCACGGCGGAGCGGTTACCAATCAGCGCTCTGGCGATGGGGACGATGGTTTGCGTTTCCTCCGGCGTCAGGGCAAAAAAGGTTGCGATGCCGTAAGGATTCGACAATACCCGCACCACCTGCCCGGCGGCCGCCACTTCCACTGCCGCCAGCACGCCTTCCGGCACCTTCTCAAGTAAGGTGACTTCATCAACCACCGGCATTGCCCGACGCAGGCGATTATTGACCAGTACGCCATCATCCTTTTTCAGGATCGCCGCCACCACGTTGATCCCACGATCCAGCGCCGCATTGATAAGCCAGACCGCTTCGAGGAAATCGATCTGTTCACCCACCAGCGGGATCCAGCCCTGCGCAAAGCAATCCTCGCTCATTGATGCCAGCTTATCCACGCTGATGGTGGTTCCCATCCCCACGCCGACGCCACCCGGCGTTTGCGGGTTATGGCCAATCATTGTCGATTCAGTAATGATGGTTTCAGTGATGGTTTCCATCGCCACATCGCCAATCACCGGCGCGGCCTCATTGATGCAGATTTTCGCCACGTCCTGAAGCGACCACGGTGTTTTATCCAGTGCCTGCTGCAGAGAAGCGACCACCCCGGCAATGTTGTCCCGCGTCCCTTTCATGCCCGTGGTGGCGACAATCCCGCTGGCGATAAACTGCCCATGCTGCGCCAACGCCACTTCGGTAGTGGCGTTGCCGATATCAATCCCGGCGATTAACGGCATACCTCCCTCCGTCACTGGCTATCTTTACGCAGCTTGTTTCTCTGCTGATACACCTCTGCCGACTCGCGGACAAAGGCAGCGTTCATCGTGGCATGCCAGGTGTGCTCCAGCTCATCGGCAATCGCCTGTAGCTCCGCGAATGAAGAACGAAACGGACGTAGCGCATTGTAGATCTCCAGAATACGAGCATCCGGGATGGCAATCAGTTCCGCCGCGCGACGGAAATTGCGCGCCACGGCGTGACGCTGCATCTGTTCGGCAATCTGCGCCTGGTACTCCAGCGTTTGCTGAGAAATACGCACATCCTGCGGCCCGACCTTGCCTGCCAGCACATTCTCAAGGGTAATGTCGGTTAACGGTTTCCCGCCAGGCGTCTGGATTTTCTCCGGGCAGCGGGTGGCTAATGGGTAATCCTGCGCGGTCATGATGTTGTCGTTCATGGTCATTCCCTCACCAGTGCAATATGCAGCGTGACAGGCGCAGCATCCTGCACCACATGTTTGGTTTCTTTGATGTGAAACAGCGCGGCCTTGGCCATAAATTTAGGGCGCACCATCTGGTCATTGACCACCGGCACCGGCGAAGGCGACTCTTTGCGTGCATAGCGCGCGGCGTTTTTACCGATCTGGCGATAGGTTTCCAGCGTCAGCAGCGGAGCCTGAGAGAACAGTTCAAGGTTACTCAGCGGCAGCAGATCGCGCTGATGAATCACCGTGGTTCCCTTCGACTGGATACCAATCCCAATGCCGGAACCGCTGAGGTTTGCCGCGTCCCACGCCATAAAAGAAACATCCGAGGTGCGCAGAATTCTGACCACCCGCGCACGCAGCCCCTCTTCTTCGATCCCCGCCACCAGCTCTTTAAGAATCGCCTTATGCGGCATATCAATCAGGGTCTTGTGCTGGTGCTTATCAAAGGCCGGACCGACGCCAATCACCACTTCATCTACGCGTTCGTCCGCTTTAGCCGCTTCGCCTTCGCTTACCTGCAAGGTGAAAACCGGCTTACATTCAGTTGTGCATTCCACGGTGTACCACCTTATTCAATTGAGCCTGGCTGAACCACGCCCGCGATATTTTTAATTTCCGCCCAGCGCTCGGCGGAGATGCGATAGCCGGTGCCTGGTCCCTGATAATCATTAATGTCGTTAACGGCGCTTACCACCTCAAACTGGCGATCCAGAATGGCCGACGTTTGCAGGTAATCACCGGTGACGCGCTGTCTCAGCATATTGAGAATGTTACTGGCGATATCTTCGAAGCCGCTACGGCTTAGCGCGCCGACGATATCCAGCCCGGTGATATTGCGCTTCATCATCTCTTCCACGGCAGCCAGATCTTCCACCACATTGCGCGCGGGCATATCTTTGCTGCCGTGAGCATAAGTGGCGGCCTCAACCTCCTCATCGCTAATCAGCGGCAGGCCCAGTTCGCGGAACACCGCCTGAATGGCGCGTGCCGCCTTGTTGCGGATGGCGATGGTTTCTTCTTCGGTTACAGGACGCAGACCACCGTCAACCATCAGATCGCGTTGCAGAATGTTGTAATCATCGAAGTCTTCCGCGTCGAAGTTCGACCCGGCAAACATGTTGTCGTAGTTCGGTACGGCGCTATAGCCGGAGAAGATAAAGTCGGTGCCCGGCAGCATTTGCATCAGGGTACGGGCGGTACGGCGAATATCAGAGTGGGAAAAGGTCTGGTCATTGGCGGAGGCCACTTCAAGGTCGAGCATTGAGGCAATCAGGTTTTCCGCCAGCACCGCGCGGATCCCCGACGGCACCGCGCCAGTCATGCCAATACAGCTGACCGCACCGTTTTGCAGCCCCTGTACGCCCGCGCCTTTGGTGATAAAGATGCAGCGCGACTCCAGATAGAGCATCGATTTACTCTCGGAATAGCCCATCAGCGCTTCCGAACCGGTGCCAGAGGTGTAACGCATTTTCAGTCCGCGAGACGCATAGGCCGAGGCGAGAAACGCTTTGGACCACGGCGTATCATCGCCGTCGGTAAACACCGACTCTGTACCGTATACCGACACGGTTTCGGCGTAGCTGGTTAACCCGCGCATCCCCAGCTCCAGCTCAGTCGCCTCCTCAACGGAACATTGCGTGAGCACGCCGGGGCGACCGCACTGGGAACCGACCAGCAGCGCCAGGGCGTTAAACGGCGCATAGCGGGCGATCCCGACCGTCGTTTCCTGCTCGGAAAAGCCACGGATCCCCGCTTCAGCCGCATCGGCGGCAATCTGTACCGGGTTGTCTTTCAGGTTGGTGACATGGCACTGGTTGGACGGCGTGCGTCTGGCGCGCATTTTTTGCAGCGCCATCATCATTTCCACCACGTTCATTTGCGCCATCACCTCCACCGCTTTCGCCGGGGTGATAGCGGTGGTAATAGCAACAATCTCTTCCCGGCTAACGTGGATATCCACCAGCATTCTGGCGATCTCCAGCGCGTCGAGCCGCATTGCCCGTTCAGTTTCAGCCACGTTAATCGCGTAGTCGGCAATAAAACGGTCAATCATGTCGAACTCGGCGCGGCTCTTGCCGTCCAGCTCAACAATACGACCATTCTCTACCTTCACCGACGAAGCCGGATCGTAGGGGCTTTCCATGGCGATCAGCCCCTCTTCAGGCCATTCGCCAATAAGCCCATCCTGATTTACAGGGCGCTTCGCAAGCACTTCGAATCGTTTTGATCTTCTCATAGTTTATGGACTCAAAAGATAAAAAATAGGGACGCCGGGCCGTATTGCCGGGGACACACCACCCGGCATTCGCCTTTCATCAGCAATGGCCGAACTCTAAATGAGCACAGCAATAAAAAAATAAAATTAATTTCGTTCCAATTTGGCACGTAATAAAAATTCACTGTTCCATATTGAAACGGTTCTCAGGAATATCCGGAGCGAATTGTGACGAAGTTAAATGATCATTATCAATAAACACCAACACACAAAATTAAATTAATACTTTTTAAATTTTCACCCTATTGACTTAATAACGCGCGGCGAGAAAATAAAGCCAAACCCAATGATAAAAAATAGCTGTATCGCGATATTTTCGTGACCTCAGCCCTACAACATTTTCAGGAGAGACTGTGAATAAGAGCCAACCAATCGCCACCATTACGCTGGCGGCGGCGAAAAAAATGGCGCAGGCCGTCGAGGCTAAAGCGCTTGAGATCAACGTGCCGGTGGTCTTTTCCGTGGTGGATCGCGGCGGCAACACGCTGCTGATGCAACGCATGGACGACGCATTTGTCACCAGTTGTGATATTTCTCTTAATAAAGCGTATACCGCCTGCTGTCTGCGGCAGGGGACCCATGAAATTACCGACGCGGTACAACCGGGTGCGTCACTATATGGTTTACAGCTAACAAATCAACAGCGCATTGTTATTTTTGGCGGCGGCTTACCTGTCATGTTAAACGATAAATTAATCGGTGCTGTCGGCGTAAGTGGCGGTACTGTCGAACAAGACATGTTATTAGCGCAAACCGCACTGAATTGTTTCTCTGAATTATAATTTAAATCTAAGAAGGTAAATTATGAGCTATCGTATGTTTGATTACCTGGTGCCAAATGTGAACTTTTTTGGCCCGAATGCTATTTCCGTCGTTGGCGAACGCTGCAAACTGTTGGGCGGTAAAAAAGCGCTGCTGGTGACTGATAAAGGTCTGCGAGCCATTAAGGACGGCGCGGTTGATAAAACCCTCGAACATCTGCGTGAAGCCGGTATTGACGTGGTGGTGTTTGACGGCGTCGAGCCAAACCCTAAAGACACCAACGTGCGCGACGGCCTGGAAGTTTTTCGTAAAGAGCAATGCGATATCATCGTTACCGTCGGCGGTGGTAGCCCGCATGACTGCGGTAAAGGCATCGGCATCGCAGCGACGCACGAAGGCGATCTCTATAGCTATGCCGGGATTGAAACTCTGACCAATCCGCTGCCGCCGATCGTCGCGGTGAATACCACCGCCGGTACCGCCAGCGAAGTCACCCGCCACTGCGTGCTGACCAATACCAAAACCAAAGTGAAGTTTGTGATTGTCAGCTGGCGCAACCTGCCGTCGGTTTCCATCAATGACCCACTGCTGATGCTCGGCAAACCTGCGCCACTGACTGCGGCAACCGGAATGGACGCCCTGACCCACGCCGTTGAGGCCTATATTTCAAAAGATGCCAACCCGGTTACCGACGCCGCCGCGATCCAGGCAATTCGTCTGATCGCCCGCAACTTACGCCAGGCCGTAGCGCTGGGCAGCAACCTGAAAGCTCGCGAGAACATGGCCTATGCCTCTTTGCTGGCGGGTATGGCCTTCAACAACGCCAACCTTGGCTACGTTCACGCGATGGCGCATCAGCTTGGCGGTCTGTACGACATGCCGCACGGCGTAGCAAACGCCGTCCTGCTGCCGCACGTGGCACGCTATAACCTGATCGCTAATCCGGAGAAATTTGCCGACATCGCGGAGTTTATGGGTGAGAACACCGACGGTCTGTCCACCATGGATGCCGCTGAGCTGGCGATTCGCGCCATCGCTCGCCTCTCTGCCGATATCGGTATTCCGCAGCATCTGCGCGAGCTGGGCGTCAAAGAAGCCGATTTCCCGTATATGGCGGAAATGGCGCTGAAAGACGGCAATGCCTTCTCCAACCCGCGTAAAGGGAACGAGAAAGAAATTGCCGAGATCTTCCGTCAGGCATTCTGATAAATAAGGGGGCGCAATGTCACTTTCATCACCGGGCGTACATCTGTTTTATCACTCACGCTGGCAGGATACGCGCGTGCTTGATGAACTATGCTGGGGGCTGGAAGAGCAAGGCGTCCCTTGCCGGACAATCTGTTGCGACGAGCATGACTGCGCGCTGGCCCTCAGCAAGCTGGCGGCTAAAAGCTCAACGCTACGCGTGGGTCTCGGCCTCAGCGCCTGTGGTGATATTGCCCTAACCCACGCCCAGCTACCCGAGGATCGGGCGCTGGTCCGCGGGCATATCGCCGCCGGGATAGCCCACATCCGCACACTCGGCGCCAATGCAGGCCAACTGGTCAAAGTGCTTCCCTTTAGCGAGATAAAATAAATGTACCGCATCTATACCCGAACCGGTGATAAAGGCACGACCGCGCTGTTTGGCGGCAGTCGTATCGACAAAGACGACATCCGCGTTAACGCCTATGGTACGGTGGATGAACTGATTTCCCAACTTGGCGTCTGCTATGCCAGCTCGCGCCAGGCAGAATTACGCCAGGATCTGCATGCCATCCAGAAGATGCTGTTTGTGCTGGGGGCGGAACTCGCCAGCGATGAGAAAGGTCTCGCCCGCTTAACGCAGACGATTAATGCCGAGGATATTCAGGCGCTGGAGCAACTTATTGACCGCAATATGGCGCAGAGCGGCCCCCTGAAAGAATTTGTCATTCCGGGGAAAAATCTGGCATCGGCACAGCTACACGTTGCGCGCACCCTGGCACGGCGGCTGGAGCGGATCCTCATCGCGATGGACAGAACGCTGACGTTACGCGATGAACCCAAGCGTTATATCAACCGGCTGTCGGATGCGCTGTTCTCAATGGCCAGAATCGAAGAAACTACTCCAGATGTTTGCGCTTAAACTGGCTGGCGTCGATGTCGTACTGCTTCATCTTACGCCACAAGGTGGTGCGACCAATATTCAGCAGTTGCGACATCTCCTGTACTCGCCCACTAGTGACACGGGCGGCATGGATAATCGCCTCTTTTTCGATAGCGGTAAACGTCAGGCTGGCTGGCAGCAGGGAAGACGCGGTCTCCAGACCGGGGCGCTCGGCAAACAGATAATCAGGTAAATTACTCAGCCGAATATGCCCGTTATCGCTACTGATGGCGATGTTTTCGATAATGCTGTTCAGCTCGAAGTCATTGCCCGGCCACGAATAAGCCACCAGTTGTGCCAGCGCGTCATCGTCGATCTTCAGGCTGTATGAAAAGCGTTTTTTCAGGCTATTCAGTCGCGTATAAATCAGCGAGGGAATACTGTTACGCCGCGCTCGTAGCGGCGGGATAACAATCTCAAAAGAGTGCAGCGCGTAATACAGTTGGCGGCTAAAGCGGTTTTGCTCCACCAGGTTAGCGAGATCAACCGTAGTGGTGGCGATCACTTTCACATCCACCGGAATCAGCCGACGGGCATCAAGACGGGTTAACACCCCCTGCTTAATCACCTGTAACAGCGCGGATTGCAGCTCCGGCGCCAGATATTCAATTTTCTCCAGAAACAGTGTGCCGCCGTTCGCCAGCTCAAGGCGGCTCAACCGACCATTTTCATCATCGGTGGGCGCACTGCCCATAAAATCCTGCCCCAGCACGCTGTTGGCATACAGCTGACAGTTCACGGCAATATACGGCCCGCTGGCGCGTTCGCTTTCATTGTGAATGGCCTGGCTCAGCAGCTCTTTCCCTACGCCCTCTTCCCCACACAGCAGGATCGGGAAACTCCCCCTTGCCGCCTGGCGACCAAAATGGATCAAGCGTCGGGTTTCTGGATCGTCCGTCGACATCTGCTCAAAGGTGTGGCTCACCTTACCAAGCTGGCTGGTCATCAGCTGGCGCATTTGCTCCACCGGATGCAGCAGCAGGATAAAGCTGTTGCCCTGCTCCTCAACAATCGGCTTCAGGGTGATGACGGCGTCAACAAACTGGTGCTGGCTTTCAAAAGTGACTTCGACGTGATTCAGACCGCGGGCATGTTTAATTGCCCGACGCAGCAGCATAGGCATATTGAGCAGGTCGTGAATGTTTTTGCCCTGGCTGGCCTGCGCATCGAGATGCAAAAGCAGCGCTGCGCGCGCATTGAGGAACTGCAACACTCCCTGCTCATTCCAGGCCATCACGCCATCATCCATGCTCTCCAGCAGCCCGTACATCTGATTCAGATGGCGGTTGGACTCTGCCAGCAGACTGTCGGTCAGCAATGAATTGCCGACTTCTCTGGCAATCGCCAGCGTCAGGGATAAATCAGAAACGGACTCATGTTCTACCAGACAGCATAATGAGATGGAGCCAAACAGACGCCCATGGTTATCGAACACTGGCGTCGAGCAAAACGACCACGGATGCAGCGCCTGTTTAAAGTGCTGAGCGCCAGAGGTTTTTGTCGGCTGGCCCGGCATTGTCGCCAGCGACAGCGCACAGCTGCCGATAATGCTTTCCGCGCAATAGCTGCCGTCGCGAAACCCAAGCTCCGCCAGCTGTTCTATCGTCTGCGGATCGCCGCAACGGCTGAGAATACAGGCCGATTCATCCAGAATCAGCAGCGCGCACGGACGACCGTCCATAAACTCCCAGGCATCTTCCAGCGCGGCCTGCGCAATCGTGAGCAGCGCCGTCTTACGACGACAAATCGACTCAAAGGTCAACCCTTGCGCCTGATGCGGCGCCTGCCAGGTTTCCCGCTGCATAAACTTGCTGCAACGATGCCATGACTGGGCGAGAACCGAAGAGACTTCCTGCCCGATGCTTTGCGTGTGCGCCGTCATATCCATTTCCGCTGTTTTGCCATAGACAACCCCTCCGGCAGAGACTGTCAGAGGGGGAGAAGATGCTGGGTAAATTTACCTATGCCCGATTAACGCGCCAGCCACTGCTGTCCCAGCAGGTCTGCCGTCAAAATAGCGGCATGTACGCTTTCAGGCGTCACCGGGAACGGCATATTGTGAATGGTTTCACCTTCTTCGCAGGTGGCTTTAGCCACGGCCATGATCTTGCCATCAATGTCATCTTTTACGCCCATTTCCGCTAACGTTACCGGCAGGCCCACTTTCTGACAGAAATTCAGCACGGTTTCGATCTCTTCCATCGGGCTGTTCTGCAGCACCAGCTGCGCCAGCGTACCAAAGGCGACTTTTTCACCGTGGTACAGATGGTGGCACTCTTCCAGAATCGTAAAGCCGTTATGGATGGCATGTGCCCCCGCAAGTCCGCTGCTTTCAAAACCGATACCGCTGAGGTAGGTGTTGGCTTCGACAATACGTTCCAGCGCATCGGTCACCACACCAGCCTGGGCGGCTAAGCGTGCCTTTTCGCCTTCCGCCAGCAGGGTATCATAGCACAGGCGCGCCAGGCTCAGCGCCGCCACGGTGGACTGCCCGCCCGCCATGCTGGTCGCCCGAGCGTCATAACAGGCTTTCGCTTCAAACCAGGTCGAGAGCGCATCGCCCATCCCGGCCACCAGCAGACGTACCGGCGCTTTGGCAATAATTGCGGTATCCATCACCACCATATCCGGGTTTTTCGGGTAGATCAGATACTCTTCAAACTCACCCGCTTCGGTATAGATAACGGACAGCGCGCTGGTTGGCGCATCGGTAGATGCGATAGTTGGGATCACTACTACCGGCAGCTTCTGGTAATAACCAATCGCTTTGGCGGTATCTAACGTTTTCCCACCGCCAATCCCAACCACACCACGGCAACCGTGTTTTTTCAGAATGGCAATCAGGCGATTAATTTCAACATGGCTGCATTCACCGTTGAAGCGTTCCGCGTGGCAGCTAATGTCATGGCTATGCAGACCATTGAGTACCTTTTCTCCCGCCAGCTTCATCACGAAGTCGTCCGCAATCACGAAAAAGCTGTCAGCCAGATTTTTAGCGTATTGACCAAATAAGGTAGAAGCGTCAGGACCCTGGAGATATTTGGCTGGAGATTGAATAACTTTTAGCATTCCTTTCATCCTCAAATAAGTACATGTTTTTACATGGTGAGCCCTGGCGTTAACCCGTTTAGCCTGATGTTGACGGCGAAAGCGGACGTACCGGAGCGATGTAATAACTGTATGGCGAGGCGTGCACAAAAAAATCTTTCGTCATTTTGTTCTGATATGGAACAGATAAAAATGACATGCGTTTCATATTGGAACACTTAACCACAAAAATAATGAGGTTTGCGATCTCGATCCGTTCCTTTACCGCGAAATCACCGACAAACACGATGATAAATTTCCCCAATTACGCGCCATCCTGCGTAAAACCCCGCAAAAAAGACTGACTGCGCCGTGTGGCCTGCTCTGATCGCAGGAGAAAAAAGTCGAGCTGGTTCGCATTGTGATGATTTCTCGCCTAATTAAGTTTCATTTCGGAACAAAAAACAGCAATCACGTTTCGTAATGAAACTCATTTTCGCGTTGTTTTTTTCCAGGCTGACTTCGCCAGAATCTCTCTATCGCCTCCGCACCATGAACATGCATTCGGGGGTTTGTCTTACACTCAACCTCGAGGAGCCGTTATGTCTCAATTCTTTTTTAATCAACGCCCCCATCTCGTTAGCGACGTGATCGACGGTACAATTATCACCAGCCCGTGGAATAACCTGGCGCGTCTGGAGAGCGATCCGGCCATTCGCATCGTGGTTCGCCGCGACCTTAACAAAAATAACGTGGCGGTTATCTCCGGCGGCGGTTCAGGACACGAACCCGCGCACGTTGGGTTTATCGGCAAAGGAATGCTGACCGCGGCGGTCTGCGGCGACGTGTTCGCCTCCCCGAGCGTGGATGCGGTACTGACCGCTATTCAAGCAGTGACCGGTGAGGCTGGCTGTCTGTTGATCGTGAAGAACTACACTGGTGACCGTCTTAATTTCGGTCTCGCCGCCGAGAAAGCGCGACGCCTGGGCTACAACGTTGAAATGCTGATAGTCGGTGACGATATCTCCCTGCCGGATAACAAACATCCGCGTGGCATTGCGGGAACCATCCTGGTGCATAAAATCGCCGGCTATTTCGCTGAACGCGGCTACAACCTCGCCACCGTCCTGCGTGAAGCGCAGTACGCAGCCAACAACACCTTCAGCCTGGGTGTTGCGCTTTCCAGCTGCCATCTGCCGCAAGAAACCGACGCCGCGCCGCGCCATCATCCGGGTCATGCAGAGCTGGGCATGGGGATTCACGGCGAACCGGGAGCCTCGGTTATCGATACGCAAAACAGTGCGCAGGTGGTGAATCTGATGGTGGATAAACTGCTGACGGCCCTGCCTGAAACCGGCAGAGTGGCGGTGATGATTAACAATCTTGGCGGCGTGTCCGTTGCGGAAATGGCTATTATCACCCGCGAACTGGCAAGCAGTCCGCTGTACCCGCGTATCGACTGGCTGATTGGTCCGGCCTCGCTGGTCACCGCGTTGGATATGAAAGGATTCTCACTGACGGCCATCGTGCTCGAAGAGAGCATCGAAAAAGCGCTGCTGACCGAAGTGGAAACCAGCAACTGGCCGACTCCCGTCCCACCGCGTGAAATCAGCTACGCGCCATCATCCCAGCGCAGCGCGCGCGTGGAATTCCAGCCCTCTGCCAACGCGCTGGTCGCCGGGATTGTGGAGCTTATCACCGGAACGCTTTCCGGTCTGGAAGCACATCTCAACGCGCTGGATGCCAAAGTCGGCGATGGCGATACGGGTTCAACCTTTGCCGCCGGCGCGCGTGAAATTGCCAGTCTGCTGCAGCGTCAGCAGCTTCCGCTGGATGACCTTGCCACGCTGTTCGCGTTGATTGGCGAACGTCTGACCGTGGTGATGGGCGGTTCCAGCGGCGTGCTGATGTCTATTTTCTTTACTGCCGCCGGGCAGAAACTGGAGCAGGGAGCTAACGTTGCCGAAGCGCTGAATACAGGTCTGGCGCAGATGAAGTTCTACGGCGGCGCAGACGAAGGCGATCGCACCATGATAGATGCCCTGCAACCCGCACTGACCTCACTGCTGGCGCAGCCGCACAACCTGCATGCCGCTTTTGACGCCGCGCAAGCCGGAGCCGAACGAACCTGCCTGTCGAGCAAAGCCAATGCGGGTCGCGCATCGTATCTGAGCAGCGAAAGCTTGTTGGGTAATATGGACCCCGGCGCGCATGCCGTCGCAATGGTATTTAAAGCGCTGGCAGAGAGTGAGTTGGGTTAAGTGATAAATGCCTGACGCGCTTCGCGCATCAGGCAGAACGTTAACGGTAAACGCGGATGCCGCCCTCTACGCCGCGACTAAACAGTACCTGCCAAAGCTCAATATCTCTGGCGCGGAAAGCCCCAGCGCAGGCGCATAAATAGTAATTAAACATTCTTCTGAAGGTGGCGGAGTAACGTGAAGACAGCTCCGGCCATGCCTGATTAAAACGCTCATGCCAGGCCATCAGCGTTTTATCGTAATCGCTGCCAAAGTTATGCCAGTCTTCCATGACAAAGCGCGATTCGCTGGCCTCGGCAATATGCGAAATCGCCGGTAAGCAACCGTTCGGGAAAATGTATTTATTGATCCACGGATCGACGCTCATCCCCTTTTTGTTGCTGCCAATGGTATGCAGCAGGAACAGCCCGTCCGGTTTTAAACAACGGTCGGCGATGCTGAAATAGGTGTCATAGTTTTTCGGCCCGACGTGTTCGAACATCCCCACGGAAACAATGCGATCGTAGTGTTTATCGAGGTCACGATAATCCTGCAGCAGAATGTTAACGTCCAGCCCTTCACAGCGCTGTTGCGCCATTTTCTGCTGCTCTTTAGAGATAGTGACGCCTTCGACCGCCACGCCATAATGACGCGCTGCATATTCCGCCAGTCCGCCCCAGCCACAACCGATATCGAGTAAACGCATACCCGGTTTGAGTTGTAGCTTCTCACAAATCATTTTCAATTTGGCATTTTGCGCTTCGTCTAATGTGGTGGCGTCTTTCCAGTAACCACAGGAATATTGCATGTGCGGATCCAGCATCAGCGCAAAAAGATCGTTCCCAATATCATAATGCTCTTTACCGACAATCCACGCGCGGCTCCGCGACTGCAAATTAAACAGGCGGGCGCTGGCAATGCGTAAAATATCTTTCAGGTTGCCCGGCATTTGCTGGTCGAGTTTTGCTTTGAGAATTTTGCAGAACAGAATATCGAGCCGCTCGCAGTCCCACCAGCCTTCCATATAGCTTTCACCCAGCCCTAACGAGCCTTGTTGCAGTACCCGCTTAAAGAAACCGGCATGATGAAGCTGAATATCCCAGGCACGAGAGCCATTAATCTGGATATCCGCTTGCGAAAGCAGCTCTTTCCCCATTCGGGTCCAGTTATCATTTGTTTCATTGACGATGACAGCATCTGAACAAAGCGTGTTCATGGTATTTACCAAAGTGGGCTAAAAATCGTTACGCAAGATTATTATGGAAAACTGAATGCATGTATTATGATCTGCGGACAAGATCTATCGAATAGCAGACACATCACCGGGAGCATTGACGATTTATTTATGGAGACTCTCGCGCAAAAACAGTGGAATTCATTTCCCGATAACTCCATTACGGAGCTGCCGCAGGACGTGTACTTCCGTTCTTATGTCCTGGAAGCCAACCATCATGTTCCGCTGCATTCGCACTCTTTTATGCAGTTTCATTTCGCCCGTAAAGGCAGCATGCGAATTGATGTCGCCGGCAAATGCTGGATAATTCCAGCGCATTATGGCATCTGGATCCCCAATAATACCGAGCATGCGGTCTGGGCACTGGATGATGTGTATTTAGAGAATCTGGATATTAAGCCGGGTTTTCTTGAAGAGAGCATCAATGAATGTAAAGTGGTGGCGATCAGTGATTTCGCCAGAGAGTTTATTCATTACGCCACCAATTTAATTTCGGGCCATTATGATAGCCAGTCAAAAGAGGGTAAGCTGGTTAGTGTTCTGGTCGATATTATTCTGCAGCTCCCGGAAGTCGCTTTTGTATTACCCTGGCCACACGATCGCGAATTAACCAAAGTGTGCCGGACAATTCAGGAATCCCCGGCCCTGGAGCACTCAGTAGAATACTGGGCGCAGCATCTGGGCATGTCAGCCCGTACCTTTTCACGCCATTTCAAAAAAGAAACCGGATTGCCCTTCAGCGTCTGGAAGCAAAAAATGCGTATTCTGGAATCGGTATTAATGCTGAAGAAAAATAAAAGCATAACCACCGTGGCGCTGGATGTGGGGTATTCCAGCACCGCGGCATTTAGCTATGCATTTCGCCAGGCGTTTGGCGTGCCGCCATCGAATTACTGATTAACGGCGTTGATGCCAGTAAGCCGTTGCGCGCACCAGTTGCTGATCGAACGCCTCGGTTTCAAAGCGAACGCTGAGGTTTTTTACCGCCTTGCCTTCGCCGGTAATCCAGATGAAATAATCGTCTGCGGGCACGTTCAGCCGCGATAAATGTTCGTTCACCACCTGTTCGTCATGGCCGATAAACCACTGAATAGTAAACTCGTCGAGATGGGCAAAATAGTCCTGATACGCCGCATCCTGCACGTTTACCAGCGCCGTTACGTTCGGGCGTACCGCTAAACGGCTGAGCGACTCCAGCCGTCGGCGCAGCGCGGGCATTCCTGATTCATCACACACGTAAACCTGATACGCATAATCCTCTGGCACCACCAAAGAACCGCGCGGACCACCGATCGTCAGCTTGTCACCCTCGCGAGCATTCATCGCCCATGTGCTCGCCACGCCACCGTCATGAATATAAAAATCCAGTGCCAGCTCATGGCGCGCTTCGTCATACAACGGCGTGTAGTCACGGGAGAGCGGACGTACGCCGTCAGCCCAGACAATGCCTTCATCGGTGACAACAGGCGGCACAAAATGGCTGCCCGGCTCCGGGAAAAAGACCTTGGTATGGTCATCAAAACCGTGCGAGCTAAAACCGTCCAGCGCGTCACCGCCCAGTACGATGCGCTGAAAACCCGCGCTAATACGTTCTACGCGCAGGACGGTAAGTTCACGGAAGCGCAGTTCATTGCGAACGCGCTGTGGGTAGCGTGAGGTGTTTTTTGTCATTTTTTCGCCTTCGTGAAGATAATACGATATATCTAAATTTACTTTTAAATGATAATGATTGCTAATCAAAAAGATTGCAAGCACTTTTTTGATATAGTCAGCTTGTGATTAAACAGCTATCAGCAATCCATGAAAACCATTAATAATCATCAAATTAAACAAAAAATTATTTTATAGACTTGCAAGCCGATAAACTTTAGATATAAATTAGATATATCTAAATAACATCAGGAGACGATGATGCAAAACCATCATGAAGGTTGCTGTAAACATACAGAGCACCAACACGAAGGCTGCTGCAAGGGTGAAGGACATCACCACGAAAGCCGCCACAGTGAGCACCATGCAGGCTGCTGCAAAAGTGAAGAGCATCGCCACGCAGGCTGTCACCAGGAACATCACCACGAACAGGGTTGCGGACGCCGCCACGGTCGCGGCGGAGGTGGTGGTCGTCGCCAGCGCTTCTTCGGTCACGGCGAATTGCGCCTGGTGATTCTGGATATCCTGACCCGCGACGCCAGCCACGGCTATGAACTGATTAAAGCGATTGAAACCCTGACCCAGGGTAACTACACCCCGAGCCCGGGCGTTATCTATCCGACGCTGGATCTGTTGCAGGATCAGGCCCTGATCGCCATCAGCGACGAGGAAGGCGGGCGTAAGCAAATTGCCATCACGACTCAAGGTCTGCAGTGGCTGGATGAGAACCGCGAACATCTGGAACATATCCACGAACGTATTAAAGCCCGCTGTGTGGGTTTTGAATTACGTAAAAATCCACAGATGAAACGCGCGCTGGAGAACTTCAAAGCTGTGCTGGACCTACGCGTCAATCATGGTGATACCAGCGAGGCGCAGATCAAAAAAATCATTGGTATTATCGATCGCGCCGCGCTGGACATTACTCAGTTAGATTAATCTGCGCAGCAGGCGGAACCCGTGTCCGGCGTTGCGCCTGCTGTGGTTAAGATTAATGCAGCACCGTAACCGCATCTTCCAGACGACCCGCGCGATGTTTCACCATCGCGGAAATCTGGGCACTCTCTTCAACCAGTTCGGCGTTTTTCTGCGTGATGCTACTCAATTCATTCACCGCACGAGTCAGGCTGGAAAGACCATCGGACTGTTCCAGCGTTGAGTGGCTGATTTGGGCGATCAACTGAGTGACGTTTTGCACCTGCGCCACAATATCGTCCATCGTGCGCCCCGCGGCGTGCACCTGATCGGAGCCGGACTGCACCTTATCGGCGCTGGCATCAATCAGCTTGCGAATATCATTGGCTGCACTGGCGCTACGACTGGCAAGATGACGCACTTCTCCCGCCACTACGGCGAAGCCTTTGCCCTGCTCGCCCGCCCTCGCGGCTTCAACGGCGGCGTTCAAAGCCAGAATATTGGTCTGGAAAGCAATATCGTTAATCAGCGTGGTAATGGTGCCGATCCGCTGAGTGCTGTTGGCAATATCATCCATGGTTTTGATGACGGTATCCATCGCCTCGCCGCCGTGCGTTGCCGCGCTGCTGGCAGCAATCGAGAGTTTATCGGCTGCGGCGGCGGTCTCAGAATTTTGTTTCACCGACGCCGCCATCTGATTCATGGTGGCCACCGTTTCCTGCACATTCTCTACGGTCTGCTGCGTATGCTTGTTTAAATCATCACTGCCTTTCGCCAGCGTTTCGCTGTCGCTGCGCACACAACTCACCTGGCTGGAGACATCATGGATGAGCCAACGGCACATTAACCCCAGTTGCCCCACCGCTCGCAGCATCAAGCCCAGTTCATCGCTGCGGTTAAGATGCGACACGCTGTTGCGCTCACCGGTCGCCACTTTCAACGCCTGACGCGCGACATTCTCGATGGGACGCACAATTTGCCATTCGAAAATAGCCGTCCCCAGCAGCATTACCAACGCACTCATCAACAGTAACGGCCATTCGGCGCCCATTTGCTGCAATGCGGTCGCCAGTACGACAAACATTAATGCCATCACGCTGCGTACCCGCCAGCGAATCGGCAGTGCCGGGAGTTTACCCAGCCAGCCTTTGCGTACCACCAAACCTTTATGAATACGTCGATTGCAACGTCCTTCATTCAGCGCCTTATATAAAGGCTCTACTGCCGCAATCTCTTCGTCAGTTGCCCGGGTGCGAATCGACATATACCCGGTCACTCGCCCTTCCCGCACCATCGGCACCGCGTTGGCCCTCACCCAGTAGTGATCGCCATTCTTACGCCGGTTTTTCACAATGCCGCTCCACGGCTCACCCTGTTTGAGGGTGTACCACATATCCGCAAATGCCGCTTTTGGCATGTCCGGATGACGAACCAGGTTGTGCGGCTTATCGAGCAATTCATTCAGTTGATAGCCGCTGACCTGGACAAAGGTATCGTTAGCATGAGTGATATAGCTTTGTAAGTCGGTGGTGGACATGAGGGTGATATCATCATCCAGCGGTGTATTTTGCTGACTAACGTAGGGATGAGCAGACATGGTTGCGTCCTGTGCAGGTTATCTGGTTGTTAACTCTTTCGGCTTATGTTATTTCGGCGATAATCTTTTTATCTTTAGTTGTTAAATTTGATTTAGATCGCAATTTGCGATTAAACCTCAAAATCTGTACGCATTCTAATTCGTTGATTTAAAATACTTTCATTAGGTAACTATTCAATTGCACGTCTTCTCCCGCACCGTGACAGTGCAAACATTGCCCATTTTTAGCGCAAATACGCGTTTATTCGATCTGTTTTCAGGTGCCAAATCTGGGCAAAACGCCAGCAAATGTTAAATACTGGCATTAAATGTTGCACAAATGAGATATTTCCTGGTGTTTATCCCGATTTTTGCTAAGCGCGCCGGAATGGCGCAATCCCTGCAATACTTAAATCAGTATCATGTGATACGCCAGCTCCGGGAGCATATTTTGAACAGGTTACCTTCCAGCGCATCGGCCCTGGCCTGCAGCGCACACGCACTGAATCTCATCGAAAAGCGCACGCTTGATCATGAGGAAATGAAATCATTAAACCGCGAGGTGATTGAGTACTTTAAGGAGCATGTCAATCCGGGGTTCTTAGAGTATCGAAAATCTGTAACTGCAGGCGGGGATTACGGAGCCGTAGAGTGGCAAGCGGGAAGCCTTAATACGCTTGTCGACACCCAGGGACAGGAGTTTGTTGATTGCCTGGGCGGTTTTGGCATTTTCAACGTGGGGCACCGTAATCCAGTCGTGGTTTCCGCCGTACAGAACCAACTCGCGAAACAACCTCTGCACAGCCAGGAGTTACTTGACCCGTTGCGGGCCATGCTGGCAAAAACCCTCGCCGCACTGGCGCCCGGTAAACTGAAATACAGTTTTTTCTGTAACAGCGGGACCGAGTCGGTTGAAGCCGCCCTGAAGCTGGCGAAAGCGTATCAATCGCCGCGCGGTAAATTTACATTTATTGCCACCAGCGGCGCATTCCATGGTAAATCCCTCGGCGCGCTATCCGCCACGGCGAAATCCACCTTCCGTAAACCCTTTATGCCGCTGCTGCCGGGATTCCGCCATGTGCCATTTGGCGATATTAACGCGATGCGTACCATGCTCAGCGAGTGTAAAAAGACCGGTGACGACGTCGCCGCCGTGATCCTTGAGCCTATTCAGGGCGAAGGGGGCGTGATCCTGCCGCCGCAAGGGTATTTGACCGCCGTTCGTAAGCTCTGTGATGAGTTTGGCGCGCTGATGATCCTTGACGAAGTGCAGACCGGCATGGGTCGTACCGGCAAAATGTTCGCCTGCGAGCACGAAAACGTGCAGCCAGATATTATGTGTCTGGCAAAAGCGTTGGGCGGCGGCGTGATGCCGATTGGCGCAACCATAGCCACCGAAGAGGTGTTCTCCGTCCTGTTCGATAATCCTTTCCTGCATACCACTACGTTTGGCGGCAACCCGCTCGCTTGTGCGGCGGCGCTGGCCACCATTAACGTCCTGCTGGAGCAAAATTTACCGGCTCAGGCAGAGCAGAAAGGCGATATGTTGCTGGATGGTTTCCGCCAGCTTGCGCGGGAATACCCGGATCTGGTGCACGATGTACGCGGCAAAGGCATGTTGATGGCGATTGAGTTTGTCGATAATGAAATCGGCTATAACTTTGCCAGTGAGATGTTCCGCCAGCGGGTGCTGGTCGCCGGGACGCTGAACAATGCCAAGACGATCCGCATCGAACCGCCGCTAACGTTAACGATCGAGCAATGCGATCTGGTGTTGCGATCAACACGCAAAGCCCTGGCAGCATTACGGGTGAGCGTGGAGCAGATGTAATACCTGTCGGATGGCGCTGTGAGTATCTGGCCTACGAAAGTGTGTCCTTTGTAGGCTCAGGCGTAGCCGCCATCCGGCAGAATCACACAACTCACACAATGCGTACGCCGGCTGGCATCATCCGTTCTGGCGTTAACAGCACGCTTTCACTACCGTCGTCGGTTTCCGCACACAGCAGCATGCACTCTGATGTCTCACCGCGCATTTTGGCCTTTTGCAGATTACACAGCACCACCACCGTTTTGCCCATCAGCTCCTCTTCGCTGTAATAAGGCACCAGACTGGTGACGGTTTGCAGCGTATGCCCTCCCACATCCACCTGCACGATGTACAACTTATCCGCATTGTCATGGCGCTTCACATGCGCGATTTTTCCGACACGTATTTCCATCCGGGCGAAATCAGCAAACGCAACGTTATCCATCCGACCTCCTTTCTGGTAAAATTTTACTAAAAAATAGCACGGTATTTATGAAACACAAAGGGCGATGAATTTACTAAAAACAGATGCATCTCATATCGCTTCCTTTACAATAAATACCCCATGCGTCGAAGGGTGGTATGAAAGGCACATATGGCAACACTTAAAGATATAGCAACGGAAGCTGGCGTTTCTCTGGCAACCGTATCCAGGGTTTTGAATGATGACCCCACTCTGAATGTGAAAGAGGAAACCCGGCATCGTATTCTGGAAATTGCGGAAAAGCTGGAATACAAGAGCAGCTCATCCCATAGAACGCAGGTTAACATCGTCAACCAGCATCACATCCTTGCGCTCTATAGCTATCAACAGAAGCTGGAGATCAACGATCCGTACTATCTGTCGATACGCCACGGAATCGAAACCCAGTGTGAGAAGCTTGGTATTGAGCTAACCAATTGCTACGAGCATCATAGTGTCCCCGCCATCAAAAAACTCACCGGCGTGCTGGTAGTCGGGAAGGCCAGTGAGGTGATATGCCATACCGCTACTTCCCTGACGGACAATATCTGCTTTATCGATTTTCAGCCGCCTGGCGGTAAATATGACTTTGTTGATACTAATCTGACGCAGATTAGTCAGGAAATTATCGACTTTTTCATTCAGCAAGGTGCAACGCGAATTGGTTTTATCGGCGGCGAAGATGTGCCTGGTGAAGCCGATATTCGCGAGGTTGCCTTTGCGGAATACGGCAGGCTGAAAGGGGTGGTATCCGAATCGGATATTTATCGTGGCAGCTTTTCCAGCGCTTCTGGCTATGAACTGGCGAAAGAAATGCTGGCCAAAAAAGATTACCCGTCTGCGCTGTTCGTGGCTTCAGACTCTATCGCCATCGGTGTGTTGCGCGCGATTCATGAAAAGGGGGTCAGCATTCCGGAACAGATTTCCCTTATCAGCATCAACGATATTCCTACCGCACGCTTTACCTTTCCTCCGCTTTCAACCGTGCGCATCCACTCAGAGATGATGGGTATCCAGGGGGTAAATCTGCTTATCGAAAAAGTTCGCGATGGCCGGGTTTTACCGCTTCAGGTCTATGTTCCGAGCCAGCTAAAACTACGTGGCACTACCCGTTAAGCCTCATTTACCCGACGCCATCGTCGGGTAAGCCTCTTCTGTCGTTACCTGCCAAATATCTCCATTTCGTGATCAAGTTAAAGTAAATCAACTTCGTCTATTTTATTTAGTAAAACTTTTACTAAAATGATTACCATACTGCGATGTCACCTGGGTTGTTGATCAAGGTTCTGTGCATAAGGAAGAAAAATGAGAATTCTCGATAGCTTCGAACTGTTCCAACAACATGCGCATACACAACATCGGTGGCAAAGTTGTGCCGATTTGTTGGATAGCGCCAGAGACATCACGCCAGGCATTGTCTATTCACGGGGAGATGTCCTGAACTACGACGTACGATTTGATAGTACAACGGATGCGCTTTTTACCGGACATCGTCGTTACGTTGAGGTGCATTGCTTTTTACACGGAACCCAGAAAATCGAATATGCGGCGAAAGCGCAGCTCCAGCAGGTCGATTGCTACCGAGAGGAAACTGACCGTGAATACCTGAGAGGTTTAGGACAAACCGTACAGGTGCAGGAAGGGCAAATTATTATTTGTGACAATAATGAAGCGTATCGATTCATTACACATGCCATGGTTAAAAAATTGGTTATTAAAGTCATGGCCAACGCGTTAGTACAACTGGTGTAACCCTTATTTTCGTATCACTTTTCGGCAGTAAGTTATCGCTTATTTTCATCTGCCGTCACAATGAAAGATCGTTAAATATTTTCGTCGGTGATGTATTAAATTAAGAAATACACACCACAAATAATATATTAAATTCTTTAAGATCTGGAGATATATTATGAGTGTCGTTGTCTCTGACAAACAGCATATTGCTGCTTTATATGCCGAACGCGATCATGTCCCTGCGGTTCTGGAAGATCATCGAATTAATGGAATCAACAAGGAGCCACCGCGGCCTTATCTATTTCCGTTTACCAGCACCTGGCAGGCAATAAAAAACATTCCTACAGAAGCCAGTAATTATCTGTCTTTGAATGGGGTCTGGAAATTCCATTGCGCAAGCAATCCGCGCTCAAGACCCAAAACGTTTTATCAAGAAAACTATGATGTTTCCGCATGGGATACCATTCAGGTTCCGGGCAACTGGGAAGCACAAGGCTTTGATAAGGCAATATATATTGACGAACGTTTCCCTTTCACCACCCAGTGGCCGGAAATCCCGCGCGACTATAACCCGGTCGGTTCGTATCGCCGTACTTTTAACCTGGACAACAGTTGGACCGGTCGTGAAGTCTTCCTACAGCTAGCTGGTGCCAGAACGGCCTCATTTGTCTGGATAAACGGTCAGCGCGTAGGTTATACCCAGAATGCTAAAAACCCTGCTGAATTTAATATCACCCCTTACATTAAAGCGGGCGAAAACACCATCGCGCTGGAAATTTACCGTTGGGCCAACGCCAGCTACGTGGAAAAACAAGACATGCTGGATATGTCTGGCCTCGAACGTGAGGTATTCATTTATTCCACTGATAAAACACGCATCTATGATATTTATTGTAAACCAGAATTAAATGAAGAATATACGCAGGGTATATTCAGCGTTAGCATCAATCTGAAGCATTATGACCACCAACCTGTCGAACTCTTACTAAATGCAAAATTGCTGGATGATTCCCATGATTTCTCTGTATTAATCGATAAAGATCAATCATTCATCCGTAACGGAACAGAGCAGCAGTTTAGTTTCGCTGATAAGGTTCAGGCTCCTCGTCTTTGGAGTGCAGAAACCCCGAACCTATATACATTATTAATTACCCTGACTAACCCGCAGGGTGAAGTGATCGAGGCGACCAGCCATAAAATAGGTTTTCGCAAAGTACAAATCATCAACAGCCAGCTCACCGTCAACGGTAAAGCAATTAAGATCAAAGGGGTTAACCGCCACGAGCTGCACCCTACCCTCGGTCATGTTCCGACCGAAGAAAATATGCTGACTGATATTCGATTGATGAAAGAGCACAATATCAATGCGGTCCGCACCAGCCATTTCCCCTGCCATTCTCGCTGGTATCAGCTATGCGATGAATATGGCATCTATATTGTTGATGAAGCCAATATTGAATCACATCCGCTGGCATTAAAACCTGAAACGCAAATCGGCGATACCGAATCCTGGATCCCTGCTCACCTGGATCGCGTCCAGGCGATGGTTGAGCGCGACAAAAATCACCCCTGCGTTATCGTCTGGTCGATGGGCAATGAAGCCGGAACCGGATGTGTTTTTGAAACGCTCTATCGGTGGATAAAAGAGAAAGACAACAGCCGACCGGTACAGTATGAACCCGCTGGCGAAGCGTATTACAGCGACATTGTTTGCCCAATGTATCCCACGCTTGAGCGATTAGAGCAGTTTGCCTGCAAGGGCAGCGATCGTCCGATGATTATGATTGAGTACGCGCATGCTATGGGAAACTCTGTGGGCATCCTGCGTGATTACTGGAACATTATCGACGCGCACGACAATCTGCAGGGCGGTTTTATCTGGGAGTGGATGGACCATGCGCTGGAATTGACCAACGAACGCGGTCAAAAATATTGGGGATACGGTAAGGACTATCACCCGGATAAACCCAGCGACGGCAACTTTATGAATGATGGGCTGATTGCGGCCGATCGCACGCCACATCCACATATGGCGGAAGTGAAAAAGGTGTACCAGCCCATTCGTTTTCACGCAACGGATCCACAATCTGGCGTATTTGAGATAGAAAATCGCTATGATTTTATTGCCTTATCTCATTGCGACATTCAGTACAGCATCATTGAAAACGGACACCAAATCGCCCACGGTAGCCTGGGCTGCTTTAACGTGAAGCCCGCGCAACGTCAGACTCTTCACGTCCCAGTGGAAAATCTCTCGCGTCAGGAAAACAAAGAATACCTCGTCACACTCAGCGCGGTTACCAAAGATGAAGTTCCGCTAATTGGCAGCGGATATGAAATTGCCTGGGAGCAATTCAGCCTAACGCCGCCGGCAGTTTTTCATCTCAGCCCAGAGGCAAACACCCTCACCTTATCTGTGCAAGAGACGCCGACATCCATTGATATCAGCAGTAACCTTTTCACTCTCGCGTTCGAGCGCAGCACGGGTCGAATGGCTCACTTGTCAGCCGAGGGGAAAGCGCTGATTCTTACCGGTATTGAACCCAATTTCTGGCGGGGGCTGACGGATAACGATCTGGGTGCCAAACTCTTCGATAAATCCGCGATCTGGCAAGACGCAGGCAAACTGCGCGAATTATCCAGCCTCATAATCGAGCAGCCATCCAGCCACACCGCGGTCGTCACTACCGAATTCACCCTCCCGACAGTCGACTGCAGATATACCCTGACCTGGACCATACACGCGACGGGAGAAATGCACATCAGCATTGACTTTATTCCAGCAGCCCGCGAACTCCCCCTTCTGCTACGCATGGGTTCACAGCTGACCCTGCCCTGTGAGTTTAAGTATATCCAGTGGTTTGGCCGTGGTCCGGTAGAAACTTATGCCGACAGAAAGGGAGCCAAAGCGGGTATCTATGGTGGAACAACCTGGGAGCAATTCCACGCCTACCCCAGACCGCAGGAAAGCGGTAATAAAACGGATGTTCGTTGGGTGCGCATCGTCAATCATGACGGGTTCGGCCTCGAAGCGATTGCCGACGGGCAGTTACTTAACACCAGCGCCTGGCCTTTCGCCGCAAGCGAGCTCGATTTTGTCGCTGATAATGATGGCAGTAGCGCATCGGGATTAACGCCGTTATCGCATAAACATGGCGTTGATGTGCAACCAGCAGACATAACCACGTGGAACATCGATCTGGCGCAAATGGGGACGGGTGGGCAAAACTCATGGGGTTCTTTACCTCCCAAAGATTACCAACTACCGGTACAACCTTATCACTATGCGTTTTATTTACGCATCGTGCGTCCTGATGTGTAAGACCATTTTATTAACACCCTTTTCGAATGTCCTTTTACGGACATTCGAAATTTTTTCAAATAAAACTATTTTAATACACGAATAAAGGGATATGGTATGTCTGAAAAATCCGATGCAAGATATCAGATGTCTCTAATAACATTCTTGTTTTTCTCCATTGCAGGAGGAGGGTTTGTTCTTAAAGGCGTTGTGAGTCAATACACCGACTGGGGATATAACTCCTGGTTATTATATGCCTTTGCCTCATTATTTTATGCAATTCCCTATACATTCATGATCATTGAGCTTTCATCGATTAAAAAGCTGCGTGAATCTGAAAGTGGGTATCAGACATGGTTGAACCTGATTCTAGGCAGAAAATTGGGGTTTATCGCCGGTTTCTTTTACTTTTATGTCAATATTTTTTATTTTGTCGATCTGCTGCCTAATATCATTACCTATTTTATTTACACCTGTACCAGCGACGTAGCCTTTGTTACCCAATTAACCAACCAGACCTGGTTTAAACCGGTGATCAGTATTACTTCGATTGCGCTGTTCTGGCTGGCGACATGGGTATCAATGAAAGGCCCCAAATGGCTATCGCGGGCACTTTCATTCTCTGGTTACGCTGGGTTTGCTTTAACCATGCTGTTCATCATTGCCGCAACCTGGAAGTTATCTTCCGGCACGGTGACTTTTAACGGTACGCCGATTGCGCCTGAATACTTACAGCACATTGACCTGTCGTGGTCCAAAGTAGCCTCCATGTCCTGGGCTCTCCAGTCGTTGGGCGGGCTGGAAGCACTGGCCGCTTATAAGCGAAATATCCGTGGTGGTGATCGTAACTTCAGAACCGGGCTAATTCTTAACGTCTTTATTTTCTCCGGTATTATTGTAATTTCATCAATCCTGATGAATTTCATTTTACCTGCTGAACAGGCTTCCAATCTCGGTCTGTTATCCGCTATTTACGTCGCCTTCCAGCAGCTAGGGTTTCCTGACTGGTGGACCAATGTTATCGCATTATTCCTGATGATCACCACACTGTGTGGTTCCCTGATGTTATGGACTGCCGCGCCGGTCAAAATGCTGTTTGTTGATGCGCCAAAAGGCATTTTTGGCCATAAACTCTCAGAGGTAAACAGTGAAGGCACGCCAGTCAACGCCCTGAAAATGCAAGGCATTGTCGTCACAATCATCATTATTTTGTTTATGCTGGGCCAGTTTAACTCGGAAATGAACACCATTCTGGTGGCAGTGAAAAACCTGGACGGGGGTGCAGCAACGATTCCCGTGCTGTTTATGGTAGCAGGTTATATAAAGCTACGTATGCAGTCCACTCATCAGGATTACGCACGTGATTTTTACTTCCTCGGTAAAGGGCGTTTCTGGGCGTTATTATCCGTGGCACCAATCGTGATTATTTTCGCCGCGTCTACAGTAGCTGCATTAATCCCTGGGCCAGAGGACTGGAGCGCTAATTTTATGGGGTCATTAATCCAGCTTATTCTTGGCCCCGTCAGTATTATTGCCGTGTTCTATTATTGCAGCATTATGTATAACCGCTGGAGGATTAAAAACCCTAACGATAACTCACTCTTTAATAAAGTTTAAGACACCGTTTTAATCTGTAACGCCGTTATCTGAAGTCCTACCCTCCCGTTATGCAAGTAACAGGAGGGTTGCTTGTTGACTAAGAGATTTACAGTGAAAAAATAAAATAATTATCTTCTGATGGAATAGAAAGATGACACTTAATAAAAACACTTACAGGGCATTACTCGCCCTGGCCTTTTGTTGCTACCTTCCTTTGGCGATGGCGGAGGAAAATATTCCAGCAACACACGACGATACTAAAACACCAGAAATAACAAACACTACACCTTCATTTCGTTTTTATGGCGAAATGGGGGTGGGTGGTTATACGGCACTGGAGGGTGATTATAAAGGAAAATACGAAGACGGTACTTATATTGAAGGCGGCGTGGAGGGGCAATACGGGCACTGGTTTGGGCTTATATACGGTGAGGGCTGGACAGTACAGGCAGACCACGATGGCAATGCCTGGGTGCCCGATCATGGCTGGGGTGGTTTTGAAGGGGGGATTAACCGCTTTTGGGGTGGTTATCGAACCGATGATAAAACCGAAATTATTCTGAGCCTGCATAACGACTCTTCTCTGGACGATCTGCAATATTGGGCAGACTTCACGCCAGAGTTTGGTTATGAACTTCCCAATACTCGCGATATTGCCACGGCCGTCAAAGTACAAAACCTTAGCGGTGATTTCCGTTATAGCATCATCGCGACACCGGCTGGTCATACCGATGAAGATAAAGCATGGCTGCATTTTGGTAAATACGATCGCTACTCCGATAAATATATCTACCCTGCAATGGCAAACGGCTATATCCAGTATGACTTTATGAAAGATGTCACCTGGATGGGCGGGACAGAAATTACCGATGGCACCGGCCAACTTTTTGTCACCGGTTTTCTGACGCCGAACTTCGGCGCACGTGTCTGGCACCATACCGGACGTGGTGAAGGGCTGGGTAATCCGGGAACGGAAACCGGCGCGATGGTCAGCGCCATGTATGAGGCGTTTAAAGGTTTTTATCTCTCTACGGCCTACAGCTACGCGCAACACAACCTGGATAACGATCCCGACACAACCACATCCTATGCGCAATTTGGCATCTGGTACGAATATGGCGGCGGTAAATTCGCCACGGCTTTTGATAGCCGATTCAACCTGGGTAACAGTACTGACGATTCAGATAACAAAATATTCCTGATGCAGTATTACTACTGGGGTCATTAATTTCTCTGTTTATTTCGCTAAATGTGAAAAGGAGCTTCATTATTATGAAAAAATTATATTCGTTAACCCCGCTAGCCTGCGCATTATTATTTAGCATGTCAGCGCATGCAGCAACCGCCACCGATTTTAAAGATGTTATCGATCGCCACGGCGCACCTGAATATATGCGTGATACCAATAACGACAGCCATCAGCGCTTTAATCCATTCTTCGATCTGGGTTCATGGCATGGGCACCTGCTGCCAGACGGCCCAAATACCATGGGGGGCTTCCCCGGCGTCGCTCTGCTTACAGAGGAGTACATCAATTTTATGGCGACTAACTTTGATCGCCTGACGGTGTACCAGAGCGGTAAAAAAGTGGCCTTCGCGATGCAGGCGTACAGCATTCCGGGCGCGCTGGTACAAAAACTGACGGCCCCCGGCATCGAAGTTAACATGACCCTGCGTTTTGCGGATTCACACACTTCGCTGCTTGAAACCAGGATAACCAGTGATACCCCACTGGATCTGGTGTGGGATGGCGAGCTGCTGGAAAAAGTGGAGGCAAAAGACGGGAAGCCGACATCGACCAAAACCGTCGATGAAGAGTATCCGGATTATCAACGCAAAATCGTCGCCACTCGCGATGGTCTGAAAGTCACCTTCGGCAAAGTGCGTTCGACCTGGGATCTGCTTACCTCTGGCGAGTCAGAATATCAGGTGCATAAATCGCTGCCGATGAAAACGAAGGTCAGCGGTCATCGCTTCACCAGCAAGGCGCATATCAAAGGTTCAACCACGTTCTATACCACCTATTCACATCTGCTGACTTCACTGGAAGTCAGTAAAGAACAGGCGCAAATCCGCGATATTCTGGCGCGCCCGACTTCTTACATGCTCGCTTCACAACAGCGCTGGGAAGAGTACCTCAACAAAGGGTTAAACAATCCGGATGCCACGGCCGAGCAAACCCGCGTCGCGGTAAAAGCGATTGAAACCTTAACCGGTAACTGGCGCGTCCCGGAAGGGGCAGTAAAACACAATACCGTTACACCTTCCGTCACGGCACGTTGGTTCTCTGGCAACCAGACCTATGCCTGGGACAGCTGGAAAATCGCCTATGCCATGGTGCATTTCAATCCCGAAATTGCGAAAGACAGCATTCGCGCCCTGTTTGACTGGCAAATGCAGCCCAACGATCCCATACGGCCGCAGGATGCCGGTATGATCCTCGACCTGGTGACCTGGAATAAGATCCCGGAACGCGGCGGCGACGGCGGTAACTGGAACGAGCGTAACACCAAGCCGAGCCTGGCGGCGTGGTCGGTGATGGAAGTCTACAACGTTACCAAAGACAAGGCCTGGCTGGAGGAGATGTATCCGAAGCTGGTGGCCTACCACGACTGGTGGTTGCGTAACCGCGATCACAACGGCAACGGCGTACCGGAATATGGCGCAACGCGCGATAAAGCTCACAACACCGACAGCGGTGAAATGTTGTTTACGGTGAAGAAAGGTGACAAGGAAGAGACGCTCTCTGGATTGAAAAAATATGCAGAAGTGGTTAAAAGCGCTCAGTATGACAGCCTGAGCATTCCGGCGCAGGAAGCGGCTGGATGGGAATCGGGACGCGATGATGCGGCAGTCTTTGGTTTTATTGATAAAGATCAGCTAGATAAGTACGTAGCCAATGGCGGTAAACGTAGCGACTGGACGGTCAATTTTGCTGAAAACCGCGATAAAAACGGAAACCTGGTCGGCTATTCTTTGCTTCAGGAGTCTGTCGATCAGGCCAGCTACATGTACAGCGACAACCATTATCTGGCAGAGATGGCGACCATCCTCGGTAAAACACAAGACGCGAAACACTATCAGTCGTTAGCGAAGGAGCTGGCTGATTACATCAATACCTGCATGTTCGACCCTGGTACCCAGTTCTTCTATGACATCAGGATAGAAGATATTCCGCTGGCGAACGGCTGCGCGGGTAAACCGATCGTCGAGCGTGGTAAAGGGCCGGAAGGCTGGTCGCCGCTGTTTAACGGCGCAGCAACGCAGCCCCACGCGGATGCGGTGGTTAAGGTGATGCTCGATCCTAATGAGTTCAACACCTTTGTGCCGCTTGGCACGGCAGCGCTGACCAATCCGGCCTTTGGCCCAGACATATACTGGCGCGGACGCGTCTGGGTGGATCAGTTCTGGTTCGGGCTAAAAGGGATGGAGCGTTACGGCTATCGCAATGAAGCGTTAAAACTGGCGGATACTTTCTTCAGCCACGCCAAAGGCCTCACCGCTGACGGTCCGATTCAGGAAAACTATAACCCGCTGACCGGCGCACAACAGGGCGCGCCTAATTTCTCCTGGAGCGCGGCGCATCTCTATATGCTGTACAACGATTTTCTTAAAAAACAGTAAGCTGTGACATATCGCCGGATAGCGCTTCGCTTATCCGGCCTACCAAGGACACATTTTCACAGGCCGGATAAGGCGCTTGCACCGACATCGGGCAAATTCGTTCTCTGGCTCCACTCCTTTTTTGAATCCCATCACAATCACGGCATTCCCCTTTTCCCTTTTACGCTGCGACGGCTAAATTATTAACTCATCCGACCACATAACAATAATTTTACATACTGGACACGTTTATGAGCTATCCGTCACTGTTCGCCCCGCTCGATTTAGGCTTCACCACGCTTAAAAACCGCGTGCTGATGGGTTCAATGCATACCGGGCTGGAGGAATATCCCGACGGGGCAGAACGGTTGGCCGCGTTCTATGCCGAACGCGCCCGTCACGGCGTGGCTCTGATTGTGACCGGAGGCATTGCGCCAGCGTTATCCGGCGTGGGTATGGAAGGCGGCGCGGTGCTGAACGATACCAGCCAGCTCGCGCATCATCACGTGATTACCGATGCCGTGCATGACGAAGGCGGCAAAATCGCTCTGCAAATCCTGCATACCGGGCGTTACAGCTATCAGCCGCATCTGGTGGCGCCTTCTGCCATTCAGGCCCCCATCAACCGTTTTACGCCGCATGAACTGACGCACGATGAAGTGCTGCAGCTGATTGAGGATTTTGCCCACTGCGCGCAGCTGGCGCGAGAAGCGGGCTACGATGGCGTGGAAGTGATGGGCTCGGAAGGGTATCTCATCAACGAATTCCTGACCCTGCGCACCAATCAGCGCGACGACGAATGGGGCGGTGAGTATGCCAACCGCATGCGTTTTGCCGTCGAGGTGGTACGGGCAGTACGTCAGCGTGCCGGCAATGACTTTATTATTATCTTCCGCCTGTCGATGCTCGATCTGGTAGAAAACGGCGGCACCTTCGAGGAAACAGTCCAGTTGGCGCAGGCTGTAGAAGCCGCAGGCGCAACCATTATCAACACCGGTATTGGCTGGCACGAGGCGCGTATCCCCACCATCGCCACCCCGGTGCCGCGGGGTGCATTTAGCTGGGTGACGCGCAAGCTGAAAGGTCATGTGACGATCCCCCTGGTCACCACCAACCGCATTAACGATCCTAAAGTCGCCGATGACATTCTGGCCCGCGGCGATGCCGATATGGTGTCGATGGCCCGTCCGTTCCTCGCCGACGCCGAACTGCTGTCAAAAGCGCAAAGCGGACGAGCGGATGAAATCAATACCTGTATCGGTTGCAACCAGGCCTGCCTGGATCAGATCTTCGTCGGCAAAGTCACCTCTTGTCTGGTGAATCCACGCGCCTGCCATGAAACCAAAATGCCGATCGTTGCGGTAACTGTGCCGAAAAATCTGGCGGTTGTCGGCGCGGGTCCTGCTGGCCTCGCCTTCGCCATTAATGCCGCCGCGCGCGGGCATCACGTGACGCTGTTTGACGCCCATAGCGAGATTGGCGGACAGTTTAATATCGCCAAACAGATCCCCGGCAAAGAAGAATTCTATGAAACCCTACGCTACTACCGTCGGATGATCGACGTGACGGGCGTGACGCTAAGACTGAACCACATTGTCACCGCGCGCGATCTGGAAACTTTTGACGAGGCGATCCTCGCCAGTGGGATCGAACCACGGATGCCACCGATCGCGGGGATCGATCACCCTAAAGTGCTGAGCTATCTCGACGTCCTGCGCGATAAAGCGCCGGTGGGCAAACGCGTTGCCATCATTGGCTGCGGCGGGATCGGCTTTGATACCGCCATGTATCTGAGCCAGCCAGGCGATCCCACCAGCCAGAACATTGCTGAGTTCTGTGTGGAATGGGGGATCGACACCAGCCTGCAACAGCCTGGCGGCTTACGCCCTGAAGGTCCGCACTTATCCCGCAGTCCGCGTCAGATAGTGATGTTGCAGCGCAAGGTCAGCAAACCGGGGCAAGGTTTAGGTAAAACGACGGGCTGGATCCATCGCGCCACCCTGCTCTCACGCGGCGTGAAAATGATCCCGGCGGTCAGTTACCAGAAAATTGATGATGATGGGTTACACGTTGTGTTGAACGGCGAACCAGTGATCTTTAACGTGGATAACGTGGTGATTTGCGCCGGACAAGAGCCACGCCGTGAGCTGGTCGAACCGCTCCACGCGGCAGGTAAAACGGTGCATCTAATCGGCGGCTGTGACGTGGCCAGTGAGCTGGATGCGCGGCGGGCGATTGCACAGGGGACGAAGCTGGCGCTGGCTATTTAGGATCCATTCATAAGCTACGTCGGTGATATACCCACGTAGCTTCTTATTACTGGAGCTCGCAATCTTTTACCGTGAACGTCAGATCCTGTGTTTCATACCCTTGAGCAAAGCGCGCTATCATCTTCAGATCGAGAGCGCTCGCGGTACCATCGGCACAAAACCTGAGATAAAGCTTACGAGCATGTTGATAATAATCCGTAACAGGCAACTCAGCGAGCTTACCTCTGGTCACTTGATGTTCCAGAATAAGCGTACGTTTCTCAAAATAAATATCAGTAAAAGATATATTATTACTGAGTTTTATAGGGAATTTAAGTTTAGCCGCGTCAGAAAGGGTTTGTTGATAAAACTCTTTCCAGAGGGCTTCTCGAGTATATTTTTGCACGTATTTCATCCCCAGCATCCCGGAATGGAAGAGAACAAAAACAATTGCCGTTAATATCGACACGCGTTTATTAAGCGATGCGCTACCATCAACACCTGTCTTCTTATATTTATGTCTTTGCCAACACCCCATGATTCCGCTAGAAAAACTCGTCATCAGCGCAAAAGTACAGGATAGCCAGAATATGGAGAACGGACGGCCTGGAGGCACCAACTCAGCGCCTAGCTGGTCCACAAAATAGAGCAGCAACGCAGTAATAGCGCAAACGCGGCTATACTTATAGATACCAAAAGCTAACCCGCCCCAGAGCAACACGGAGGCAATAGCAAACCCGGAATCTTCTATTGTTGAAACAGTAAGCCAGCGATCAATCACTATCCAGGTATAACTCAGAGAAATAAATACGGGGCCAGCTAAGCCGGCCTGAGAAAGCTGACGAATTACTGCTGGAATATCATTACTCTTATTATATTCATCATCCTGATGCATTAACTTATAATCTCCCTGGCTATGTTCACCGGCAGGAAATTATATTGCCGGATGGAGTGTTTATACCTCTATCCGGCAAGGAATGCATCTGGATTAACGACGACGACCTAATTTCACCGCTTTCAGAATCACAAACTTATTATTGGTGGCGATGGTCTCGCAGTTGCCGAAAATCTTCTTCAGCTTGTGGAAGTAGTCGAGGTGACGGTTCGCCACAATATACAGCTCACCGTTAATCTTCAGACAGCGGCGGGCGTGATGGAACATCTCCCAGGCGATATTGTCGGTCAGCGCGTGCTTCTGATGGAACGGCGGGTTGCACAGGACGGCATTAAAGCGGAACGGCTCAACCCCGGACAGCGCGTTGTTAATCATAAACTCGCAGCGATCCAGCGCCTCAGGCATATTGCTTTCGACGTTCAGACGACTTGACGCCACCGCCATCGGCGATTCATCCACAAACACCACGCTGGCTTGTGGGTTTTTCTCCAGCAATGTCAGGCCAATCACGCCATTCCCACAGCCGAGATCGACAATCTCCCCTTCAAGATTTGCAGGCAGGTGCTCGATAAAGAAGCGCGCGCCGATATCCAGCCCGGTACGAGAGAAAACGTTGGCGTGGTTATGGATAGTCCAGTCGGTACCTTCCAGCTTCCAGCTTAGCGTTTGCGAAGCAGCGGCCAGTTCAGGTTTGCTGAACGTACAGTTGATCAGACGAGCTTTTTTCCACGCCAGCGTCGTGGTGGTTGGACCCAACACCTTTTCAAACAGCTCCAGCGTCGAGGTATGAATATCGCGTGCTTTCGCTCCGGCAATAATCCGCGTTTGCGGCGTCACCACTTCACGCAGCGCGCGCAGCTGTTGCTCCAGCAGCGCCATGGTTTTAGGAATTTTAATCAGCACCACGCCCGGCGCCTGCGGATAGTCAGCGGTGCTGTCGAGGAACTTGACGCTCGATTCGGCGATGTCGTTGTGACGCAGATTCTCGCGCGTGGCCAACTCGCTTAAATAGGAGTCGCCAATGCTGTACGGCGTGTGCTCCGCCAGCGCACAGCCCAGCGCGCCAAAGGTATCATTCAGGATCAGCACCGGGCCGCTAATCTCGGTATCGTCCAGCTGTTGCAGCAGATATTCATCCGCCGCTTCCCACGCCAGCAGCGGGTTAACGTCATCCGTCTCCGGGAAACGTTTAAGTGACAGCGAACGGAAACCGTTGTCTATGTGGCTCATCGGCCCTCCTGAATGGTAAAATTTCGGCATATCCCTGAAAAGGGTGCGTGAGTATACACTTTTATGATTTGCGTGGACATTAATGAACCAACTAACTTATCTCCAGGGCTATCCTGAGCACTTACTCGCCCAGGTTCGAACCTTGATTAGCGAGCAGCGTCTGGGCGCAGTGCTGGAGAAGCGCTATCCGGGTACGCATGACTTCGCGACCGACAAAGCGCTGTGGCAATACACCCAGGATCTGAAAAACCAGTTTCTGCGCAATGCTCCACCGCTGAATAAGGTGATGTACGACAGCAAGATCCACGTCCTGAAGAATGCGCTGGGGCTGCATACCGCCGTCTCCCGCGTGCAGGGTGGCAAGCTAAAAGCCAAAGCGGAGATCCGCGTGGCGACCGTTTTTCGCAATGCCCCGGAACCCTTCCTGCGAATGATCGTGGTCCATGAACTGGCACATCTGAAAGAAAAAGAGCATGACAAAGCGTTTTACCAACTGTGCTGTCATATGGAACCTCAGTACCATCAACTGGAGTTCGATACCCGCCTGTGGTTAACGCAACAATCGTTAAAGCAAAGTGCGTAGTCGCGCACTGGCTTTGTCTTCAAGGCATGCTAAATTGACGAAAGGATCCCTTTTAGCAGCCTGAAGGCCTTTATGATACGTTTCGCAGTAATTGGCACAAACTGGATCACCCGCCAGTTTGTCGATGCCGCCCATGAAACCGGCAAGTATAAGTTAACCGCAGTTTATTCCCGCAGTCTTGAGCAGGCACAGACCTTCGCCAACGATTACCCCGTCGAGCACCTGTTTACCTCGCTGGAGGCGATGGCCAATAGTGATGCGATTGACGCCGTCTACATCGCCAGTCCAAACTCCCTGCACTTCCCGCAGACAGAGCTATTTTTGCAGCACAAAAAGCATGTCATTTGCGAAAAGCCGCTGGCCTCAAATCTGGCGCAAGCTGAAGCCGCTATCGCCTGCGCGCGCGAAAATCAGGTCGTGCTGTTTGAAGCATTTAAGACCGCCAGCCTGCCTAACTTCCTGCTGCTGCAGCAAGCGTTACCCAAAGTGGGCAGAATCAGGAAAGCCTTTATCAATTACTGCCAGTACTCCTCGCGTTACCAGCGTTATCTGGACGGTGAAAATCCGAATACGTTTAATCCGGCGTTCTCTAACGGTTCGATTATGGATATCGGCTTTTACTGCCTGGCCTCAGCGGTTGCGCTTTGGGGCGAACCGCAGAGCGTTCAGGCCAGCGCCAGCCTGCTGGAAAGTGGTGTGGATGCCCACGGCGTGGTCGTGCTTAATTACGGTGATTTCAGCGTCACACTCCAGCACTCCAAAGTCAGCGACTCGGTATTAGCCAGTGAAATTCAGGGCGAGTCGGGTTCGCTGGTCATTGAGCATATCTCTGAGTGTCAGAAAGTATGCTTCGTTGCGCGTGGTGGCAAAACGCAGGAGCTGACGGTGCCTCAGCATATCAATACTATGCTGTATGAGGCAGAGACTTTTGCTCATCTGGTTGAATCCGGCGAAGTGGATCATCCGGCACTGAACGTCAGCCGTATCACCGCCAAACTGCAAACGGAAATTCGCCGTCAGACCGGCGTGATTTTCCCGGCAGATGAAACGGTAACATCGCTGACTGCGTAAAGGTATGTAAAACAAATGTTGCAGGCCATTGACTGCATGCTTGGCCTGTAATATTTTGTAACCCGCAAAGGGGAGTAACTTCGTTGTCGGTTGATCGTCATTACGATGTGTGCAAAACCACATCCGGTCACCGGGCAACAACAAAGGAATACGCTAGCGTATTCCTTTGTTGTTGTAAGTGAGACCTTGCCGAATGGCAAGGTCTATGCATAAAAAGCAGCGGCTAACGTCATTCGGCGTTGGCCGTTTTTTTATGCATGGGGGAATTATGAATACTGTCGGCACACCGTTGTTGTGGGGCGGCTTCGCTGTTGTGGTGGTGATTATGTTGGCCATCGACCTGCTGCTACAGGGTCGTCGTGGCGCACATACCATGTCGATGAAGCAGGCTGCGGCCTGGTCAATCGTCTGGGTAACGCTGTCGTTACTGTTTAACGCCGCATTCTGGTGGTACCTGGCCCAAACGCAGGGCCGCGCCGTTGCCGACCCACAGGCGCTGGCGTTTCTTACCGGCTATCTGATCGAGAAATCACTGGCGGTAGATAACGTCTTTGTCTGGCTGATGCTGTTCAGCTACTTCTCGGTACCGCCTGCGTTACAGCGTCGGGTACTGGTGTACGGCGTACTGGGCGCGATTGTGCTGCGTACGATTATGATCTTCGCAGGTAGCTGGCTTATCGCCCAGTTCGAATGGCTGCTGTACGTGTTTGGCGCGTTCCTGCTGTTTACCGGCGTGAAGATGGCACTGGCGAAAGAAGATGCTTCCGGTATCGGCGACAGACCGTTAGTCCGCTGGCTGCGTAGTCATTTACGCATGACCGATACCATCGAAGACGAAAAATTCTTCGTGCGTAAAAACGGACTGCTGTTCGTCACGCCGTTGATGCTGGTGTTGATTCTGGTTGAGCTGAGTGATGTCATTTTTGCCGTCGACAGTATTCCGGCAATCTTCGCCGTCACAACCGACCCGTTCATCGTGTTGACCTCAAACCTGTTTGCTATTTTGGGTCTGCGTGCGATGTACTTCCTGCTGGCTGGCGTGGCAGAGCGTTTCTCCATGCTGAAATACGGCTTGTCGGTCATTTTGGTGTTTATCGGTATTAAGATGCTGATCGTCGATTTCTATCATATCCCAATCGCTATCTCGTTAGGCGTGGTGTTCGGTATTCTGTTCGTTACGCTGGTCGTGAATGCGTGGGTTAATCACCAGCACGATAAAAAGCAGCAAATACAGTAAGTTTCATCCGCTAGCTGAAAAAGCCCGACAGCACACTGCGTGCGTCGGGCTTTTTGTTTATCATGTCAAATTAATGTTAATTTAAAGTTATAAAACATGATCTGAACGCAAAAATCAGGAGATTTCGCTTCCCGGGACTTCATCTTTCCTTATACTCAACCAGGCAAACACTTTGTTACATCCAGAAAGATGCATCATCAGAATGCACACAGGATGGGCAACAACACAATGAAAGGATTACTACATGACTACGCAACGTTCATCGGGGCTATTCTCGCGTTTGGCGCAAGGGAGCCTGGTTAAACAAATTTTGATCGGTTTGGTACTGGGGATATTGTTGGCGCTAGTGTCAAAACCTGCTGCAGAAGCCGTCGGGCTGTTGGGTACGCTGTTCGTTGGCGCATTAAAAGCCGTGGCCCCTGTTCTGGTCCTGATGCTGGTTATGGCGTCCATCGCCAACCACCAGCACGGACAAAAAACCAATATCCGTCCAATCCTGTTCCTTTACCTGCTCGGTACTTTTTCCGCAGCGTTAGCGGCGGTTGTCTTCAGCTTCGCCTTCCCGTCCACACTGCATCTTTCCAGCAGCGCCAGCGACATCGTACCGCCGTCCGGCATTGTCGAAGTGATGCGTGGCCTGCTGATGAGTATGGTTTCGAACCCGATTGATGCCCTGCTTAACGCCAACTATATCGGCATTCTGGTATGGGCCGTCGGCCTGGGCTTTGCGCTGCGTCATGGGAATGAAACGACCAAAAATCTGGTCAATGATATGTCCAACGCCGTCACCTTTATGGTGAAGCTGGTGATTCGTTTCGCGCCAATTGGGATCTTCGGCCTGGTCTCCTCCACGCTGGCAACCACCGGTTTTGCCACGCTTTGGGGCTACGCTCAGCTGCTGACCGTGCTGGTAGGTTGTATGCTGCTGGTAGCGCTGGTGGTTAACCCGCTGCTGGTATTCTGGAAAATTCGCCGTAACCCGTATCCGCTGGTGCTGGCCTGTCTGCGTGAAAGCGGCGTGTATGCCTTCTTTACCCGCAGCTCCGCGGCAAACATTCCGGTGAATATGGCGCTGTGTGAGAAGTTGAATCTGGATCGTGATACCTACTCGGTTTCTATTCCGCTGGGGGCCACCATCAATATGGCGGGTGCTGCGATCACCATTACCGTGCTGACGCTGGCGGCGGTGAATACGCTGGGTATTCCGGTCGATTTACCGACAGCGCTGTTACTCAGCGTGGTGGCTTCGCTGTGTGCCTGCGGCGCATCGGGCGTGGCGGGCGGTTCTCTGCTGTTAATCCCCCTGGCATGCAACATGTTCGGGATTCCGAATGATATCGCCATGCAGGTGGTTGCCGTTGGCTTTATCATCGGCGTGCTGCAGGACTCCTGTGAAACGGCATTAAACTCTTCTACAGACGTCCTGTTTACCGCTGCTGCCTGTCAGGCAGAAGACGAACGTCTGGCCAACAACGCCCTGCGCGGCTAATCTCTGCTCCCCTCCGTCATCGGGCGGAGGGGTTACTATCTTGTACGCTTTTTTCAATTTTGAACGGATCAATTCCGCGTTTTTGCATCCGCCGGAAGCGAATAATATTCAAGCCGTTCATCACCAGAAAACTCCCTTCAATCATCGTCCCGCCAATCGATCCCAGCCAGAAGTTATGGATAACCCAGCAAGCGGTTGCGCACCACATAACGCAACGCACGGTTAACCCCTGGCAGCGAAACAGCGCCCAGGTGCTGGCCAGCGTGCCGATTATCGGCAACAGCTCCATCGCATGCTGTAATTTCGCCAGCCCGAGAACCAGGGTGAGGATAATAAAAACGGTCATTACCCACAGTTTACGGGTATGCATCGAGACGAGTGTGCGGATGGTATTGAGCTCAGCGCTCATTCCTGCAGGCCAGGCGCCCATCAGGAAAAAATGCACGCCAATGGTAGCGCTATAGACAGCGAGTTGCAGCCGGAACCGACGCTCATCGCGATTGAAAAAGGTGGTAATGCCGATTAGAAAGGCGATGACACCTACGCCCTGGGCCAGCCAATACGCGGTCATGCAAGCAACCCCAATTCTATCTCGTAGGCCGGATAAGGCGAGTTCGCCACCATCCGGCAACGGTTTGTGCCTGATGGCGCTGCGCTTATCAGGCCTACGGTTTGCGCAGACCTGTATGCAGGTACCATCAGGTATTTACTACAACGTTACGCCGCTTTTAAATATCGCTAACTCTCTAAAATCATTCCGCTCGTTGCAGGTTTGCTTGCCGTTGGCAAAATCGACGATGGTATCGACAAATTCTTCCAGTAACTGCGGCATCGCTTTGCCGTGGATCAGTTGTCCGGCATCAAAATCGATCCAGTGCTTTTTCTTCGCTGCCAGCTCGCTGTTGGTAGCAATTTTCACCGTCGGCACAAATCCACCGTACGGCGTACCGCGACCGGTACTGAACAGCACCATATGACAGCCCGCTCCAGCCAGTGCACTGGTGGCGACTGCGTCGTTACCCGGCGCGCTCAGCAGGTTCAGGCCGTGCGTTTTCAGGCGTTCACCGTAGCGCAGTACGTCCACCACCTGGCTGGAGCCTGCTTTTTGGGTACAGCCGAGAGATTTATCTTCCAGGGTGGTGATACCGCCCGCTTTGTTGCCCGGCGATGGGTTTTCGTAGATCGGCTGGTCGTGAGCAATGAAGTACTGTTTGAAGTCATTCACCATAGTGACCAGCTTGCCGAACGTTTCTTCGTCACGGCAGTGGTCCATCAACAGTTGCTCGGCGCCGAACATTTCCGGTACTTCGGTCAGCACGGTGGTGCCGCCGTTGGCAATCACGTAGTCGGAAAAGCGGCCCAGCATCGGGTTGGCGGTAATACCGGACAGGCCGTCAGAGCCGCCGCATTCGAGACCAAACTTCAGCTCGCCCAGCTTACCGGGTTCACGCTTATCGTTACGCATCACGTTGTACAACTGGTGAAGATGTTCGATCCCCGCTTCCACTTCATCTTCCTGGAGTTGGCAGACCATAAAGTGAACGCGATCGGGATCGTACTCGCCTAAGGTTTCGCGAAAAGCGTCAACCTGGTTGTTTTCACAGCCGAGACCGACCACCAGCACTGCGCCCGCGTTCGGGTGGCGCACCATGTTTTGCAGCATGGTGCGGGTGTTGATATGGTCGTCACCCAGTTGCGAGCAGCCGTAGGTGTGGCTGAAGAGATGCACGCCGTCGATCCCTTCGGCATCGTTGGTCTCTTTCAGGAAGCGATTCTGCATCTGACGGGCCATGGCGTTGACGCAGCCTACTGTCGGCAGGATCCACAGTTCATTACGCACACCAACATCGCCGTTGGCACGACGGTAGATCTGTACATCACGATCCGCCGGTTGCGCCTCAGGTTCCTGAAAGTCGGGTTGATAGCTATATTCATCCAGATCGCTCAGATTGGTACGCGTGTTATGAGCATGAATATGCTCGCCCGCCGCGATATCAGCCAGAGCATGGCCGATTGGCAGGCCATATTTCATGACGTTCTCACCCTGCGCGATATCGCAAAGCGCGAACTTATGCCCACGAGAGACCGCCTGGCGCAGGGTTACCGCCTGCCCGTCAACGGTAACTTCGGTTCCTTCAGCCAAATCAGCGAGCGCTACCGCAACGTTATCCAGCGTATGGATCTTGATGTATTGCATATCAACCCCGGACCTTAGAGCCTATTTCAGTAGGCGTATATTGTCGCAGCCCGTTTGGACACGGACAGCGCGCAAAAACCGGAGCGTACACGCAGTACGTGAGGATTTTGAGCACTGCCCAGGTTCAAACTGGCAAGTAAAATAGCCTAATGGATAGGCTCTTAGTTCAATTCAATGGCGAAGTAATCGCGCGCATTGTTGAAACAAATGTTTTTCACCATTTCACCCAGCAGTTGGATGTCGGCTGGGGCTTCGCCCGCAGCAACCCAACGACCGATCATCTGGCACAGAATACGACGGAAGTATTCGTGACGGGTGTAAGACAGGAAGCTACGGCTGTCGGTCAGCATGCCGACGAAGCGGCTCAGCAGGCCCAGTTGTGCCAGCTGTGTCATCTGACGTTCCATCCCGTCTTTCTGATCGTTGAACCACCAGCCGGAACCGAACTGCATCTTGCCCGGCATGCCTTCGCCCTGGAAGTTACCGATCATGGTGCCCAGCACTTCGTTATCGCGCGGGTTCAGGCAGTACAGAATGGTTTTCGGCAGCAGGTTTTGTTCGTTCTGCTTGCTCAGCAGTTTGGACAGCTCTTCCGCCATCGGACGGTCGTTGATGGAGTCGAAGCCAACGTCCGCGCCCAGCAGTTTGAACTGACGCAGGTTGTTATTACGCAGCGCGCCGATGTGGTACTGCTGTACCCATTCGCGACGGGCGTATTCTGCACCGAGGAACACCAGCACGGCGGTTTTGAACTGCGCCACTTCGTGCTCGCTCAGGGTTTCACCAGCCAGACGACGCGTCAGGATGCTGTCCAGCTCCGCTTCGTTGGATTCCGCAAACAGGACAACGTCCAGCGCGTGGTCAGACACTTTACAGCCGTGAGCGGCGAAGTGGTCCAGGCGTTTGGTCAGCGCGGTCTGCAGGTCAGCGAAACGACGGATATCGGTGTCAGAGACTTCACCGAGCTTGGCCATGTAATCGTTAAAGGTCGCCAGTTCGATGTTGAAGGCTTTATCCGGACGCCAGCTTGGCAGCACTTTTACGTCGAAGGAGCCGTCTTTAGCAACGGCCGCGTGGTGCTCCAGAGAATCGATCGGGTCATCGGTGGTGCCGACCATTTTCACGTTCATCTGCTTCATGATACCGCGCGCAGAGAATTGATCCTGCGCCAGCAGTTCGTTGCACTGGTTCCAGATTTCGTCAGCCGTTGCCGGAGACAGCAACTTACCTGTAATACCAAACGGGCGACGTAACTCAAGGTGGGTCCAGTGGTACAGCGGGTTACCGATAGTGTGCGGAACCGTAGCGGCCCAGGCATCAAACTTCTCACGATCGGAGGCATCGCCGGTACACAGGCGCTCAGCAACGCCGTTGGTACGCATCGCACGCCACTTATAGTGGTCACCCTTCAGCCAGATGTCATACAGGTTATTAAAACGGTAGTTTTCAGCGATTTGTTGCGGTGGTAAATGGCAGTGGTAATCGAAGATCGGCTGGTCTTTGGCGTAATCATGATACAGACGGCGGGCAAATTCGGTATCCAGCAGGAAATCTTCTGTCATAAACGGGGTCATTATCGTCTTCCTCTCAACGAGTGCGTCAGATTGCTTATGTTTTGATGTTGACAAAGTTATCACACCAATTTCCACACACTGAAGATATTTTCGTGAGTTAGATCAACAAATGATGACAAAAAAATTACTCTCAAAGAGGTAAATCATGCCTCAAGCCGCGCCAGCACTGGCTTTGCTGAATCGAAATAATGACCACACGAAGATTCACACTTTTGTGATGGCACTCACCTTTTAAAGTTGTATGACAAGTTATCTTTTGGCCGTCGCGATACATAAGCCGACGGAATGCAAATTACCGATGTATCACCATCGGATTGACCGGTACGGAAACCGAATTAGCACAACTATTGACATGGCAACGTTCGGGGAGTACCGGCTTTTTTTCGGTTCCCCCCTCGTAAAAGAACATCCTCCGCTCTGAACTGGAAGATGACCGCTCGTTCGCGGACATAACAAAACGATGAGGTTTTACATGCGTAAAATTAAAGGGTTACGTTGGTACATGATCGCACTGGTGACGCTTGGCACCGTGTTGGGTTACCTGACACGTAACACTGTGGCGGCAGCTGCGCCGACTCTGATGGAAGAGTTACACATCTCCACTCAACAGTATTCCTATATCATCGCAGCGTATTCTGCTGCTTACACCGTAATGCAACCCGTTGCTGGCTACGTGCTTGATGTTCTCGGCACGAAAATAGGTTACGCGATGTTCGCCGTTCTGTGGGCCGTCTTCTGTGGCGCGACCGCACTGGCTGGCAGCTGGGGTGGCCTGGCGTTGGCGCGAGGTGCGGTAGGTGCCGCTGAAGCCGCAATGATCCCGGCCGGTCTGAAAGCCAGTTCTGAATGGTTCCCGGCAAAAGAGCGTTCAATTGCCGTCGGTTACTTCAACGTCGGTTCTTCTATCGGCGCGATGATCGCTCCGCCCCTGGTGGTCTGGGCGATCGTCATGCACAGCTGGCAAATGGCATTCATTATTTCCGGTGCCCTGAGCTTCATCTGGGCGATGTCCTGGCTGGTGTTCTATAAACACCCACGCGACCAGAAAAAACTGTCTGACGAAGAACGTGATTACATTCTGAACGGCCAGGAATCACAGCATAAAAACACGACCTCGAAGAAAATGTCGCTCGGCCAGATCCTGCGTAACCGCCAGTTCTGGGGCATCGCGCTGCCGCGTTTCCTGGCTGAACCGGCGTGGGGGACTTTCAACGCCTGGATCCCGCTGTTCATGTTTAAAGTCTACGGCTTTAACCTGAAAGAAATCGCCATGTTTGCCTGGATGCCGATGCTGTTTGCTGACCTGGGCTGTATCGTTGGGGGTTACCTGCCACCGCTGTTCCAGCGTTGGTTTGGCGTGAACCTGATCGTGTCCCGTAAAATGGTGGTCACCATGGGCGCGCTGCTGATGATTGGCCCAGGGATGATTGGTCTGTTCACCAGCCCATACATTGCTATCGCCCTGCTGTGCGTCGGCGGCTTTGCTCACCAGGCGCTGTCCGGTGCGCTGATTACGCTCTCCTCTGACGTATTTGGCCGTAATGAAGTGGCAACCGCGAACGGTCTGACCGGTATGTCCGCCTGGCTTGCCAGTACGCTGTTTGCCCTGGTCGTTGGCGCGCTGGCCGACACCATCGGCTTTAGCCCGCTGTTCGCCGTGCTGGCGGTATTCGACCTGCTTGGCGCGTTAGTCATCTGGACGGTACTGCAGAACAAATCAGCCAGCGAGATAGATTCAGGTCCGCAAACTGGCGATCCCGCGACGCAAAGTTAACCGGATGCGATACAAAAAGGTTATATAATGCTAAGCCGTCAGTTATCTGGCGGCTTTTTTGTCCTCGCGAGTGGAGGCGTAATCGCAAAAGTGGTATAACAAATATAGTCTGCCGTATCATGCCTGGAGCGCATATGGAAATCACCGAACCACGCCGTTTATACCAACAACTTGCCGCTGATCTTAAAGAACGCATCGAGCAAGGCGTCTATCTGGTGGGTGACAAACTCCCCGCTGAGCGCTTTATCGCCGATGAAAAAAATGTCAGCCGTACCGTGGTTCGTGAAGCGATTATCATGCTGGAAGTTGAGGGCTATGTTGAGGTGCGTAAAGGATCGGGGATCCACGTCATCTCTAACCAACCCAAACATTATGTTGCTCCCGACGAAGGTTTGGAATTCGCCAGCTACGGTCCTTTTGAATTGCTGCAAGCGCGTCAACTTATTGAGAGCAACATCGCCGAGTTTGCCGCCACCCAGGTGACCAAGCAGGACATTATGAAACTGATGGAAATCCAGGAGAAGTCGCGCAACGAAAAAAGCTTTCGTGACTCCGAGTGGGATCTCCAGTTCCATGTGCAGGTTGCGCTGGCCACGCAGAACTCCGCCCTGGCCGCCATCGTGGAAAAAATGTGGACTCAGCGTATCCATAACCCCTACTGGAAAAAACTGCACGACCACATCGACTCGCGTACGGTCGATAACTGGTGCGATGACCATGACCAGATCCTACGGGCGCTGATTCGCAAAGATCCCCATGCCGCTAAACTGGCGATGTGGCAGCACCTTGAGAATACGAAGCAGATGCTGTTTAACGAAACCAGCGATGATTTTGAGTTCAACGCGGACCGTTACCTTTTTACTGAAAATCCGGTCGTTCATCTCGATACGGCCGCTAACGGCGCAAAATAATCAATCTTATCGATACAGGCGTGACGGCGCGCCTGTACCTGCTGCTTGGTAAGCATTAGGTATAAAATGTCAGCCTGTGTAAATCCTCTCGCCTCCCTCTAATGCGATAAGCAAAATCAGAGTTCAGCAACCGTAATTTCTATAACGGACAACGTTGACCTTTGTTACAATTAGATGCTATTTGAATTTTTGTGTTTAAGAGCTTGCTAACTTCACAACTTCACAGGGAACAGTTCAGGCCGTGAATTTGTATCAGACCGCGCACCTTGCAAAAAACATCAATAAAATCGCGGTGTTACAAAATCCAGAAAAACCGGCATGACGATAACCGATTCTCCAGGAATATTGAATGGAACTACTGACTCAATTACTGAATGCTTTATGGGCTCAGGATTTTGAAACTCTGGCCAATCCTTCCATGATTGGCATGCTCTATTTTGTACTATTTACCATTTTGTTTCTGGAAAATGGACTGCTGCCAGCAGCGTTTTTACCCGGCGACAGTTTGCTGGTACTGGTCGGCGTACTTATTGCCAAAGGCGCAATGGGTTTTCCGCAAACAGTACTGCTACTCACCACCGCGGCCAGCCTCGGCTGTTGGCTCAGTTATATCCAGGGGCGATGGCTGGGGAATACCCGCACCGTACAAAATTGGTTGTCGCACCTTCCTGCGCATTATCATCAGCGCGCACATCATCTTTTTCATAAGCATGGCTTGTCTGCGCTGCTGGTTGGTCGCTTCATTGCGTTTGTCAGAACATTATTGCCGACCATCGCAGGGTTATCCGGCCTGAATAATGCGCGCTTTCAGTTCTTTAACTGGATGAGCGGATTGCTTTGGGTCCTGATCCTCACAACGCTTGGCTATCTGCTGGGTAAAACGCCGGTATTTCTTAAGTATGAAGATCAGCTCATGTCTTGCCTGATGCTGCTTCCTGTGGTGTTACTGGTGTTTGGTCTGGCAGGTTCACTGGTTGTGCTGTGGAAAAAGAAATACGGGAACCGAGGATAAATTATGCTGAAATCATGCATAACGTTCCGACGACTTGCCTGGACCACTACCTTTATGCTGTTTATCGGCGCGCTGCTCCTGACCTGGTCGGTTATTCGTCAGCAGGAGTCAACGCTTGCCATTCGCGCAGTAAACCAGGGAGCCAGCATGCCTGATGGCTTCTCTATCTGGCATCACCTGGATGCCAACGGCATCCGCTTTAAAAGCATTACCCCGCAAAATGACGCGCTGCTGATCACTTTTGATTCCAGCGCGCAGAGCGCAGCCGCCAAAGTGGTGCTGGACCGTACGTTGCCACATGGTTTCGTTATTGCTCAGCAGGATGATGATAATCAGGCGGTGCAGTGGTTATCCCGCTTACGTGATACCCCGCACCGTTTTGGTTAATCTCCAGGAATCTGAATTAGATCACTCACTTTGGTGATTTCACCGTTTAGCGCCTATGATTAATAAACTGGGATTATGGCCCAACGTTTTATTAATCTGGAGCATCGACCGCAAGCCACAACGTCGAATCACAATGGAAGGTTCAAGAATGAAATACCGCATCGCTTTGGCAATTAGCCTTTTCGCTCTCAGTGCCGGCAGTTACGCCACCACCCTCTGTCAGGAAAAAGAACAGGATATTCAGCGGGAGATTAGCTATGCCGAAAAGCACAACAATCAGAACCGCATCAATGGTCTGAACAAAGCGCTTAGCGAGGTTCGGGCTAACTGTACTGACAGCAAACTGCGCGCCGACCATCAGAAAAAAATCGCAGAGCAGAAAGATGAGATAGCCGAGCGTCAAGATGATTTAGCCGAGGCGAAGCAAAAAGGCGATGCGGATAAAATTGCCAAACGCGAACGTAAGCTTGCCGAAGCTCAGAATGAGCTGAAAGAACTCGAATCACGCGATTACTAAGTACGGTAACTACCCACTCAACTGGAGAAAACTATGTCGAAAGATAATGCTACGGACAACCTGCGCGCTGAGCTGAAATCTCTTGCGGATACGCTTGAAGAAGTACTTAGCTCCTCTGGCGATAAGTCGAAGGAAGAGATGAGTAAAATTCGCAGCAAAGCCGAACACGCCCTGCGGGAGAGCCGTCATCGCCTCAGTGAAACCAGCGATGTGATTGCCAAACAGACCCGTGAAGCCGCGGCCAAAGCCGATAACTATGTACGCGAAAACCCATGGACTGGCGTCGGGATTGGCGCTGCAGTCGGTGTGGTGCTTGGTGTACTGCTGTCGCGCCGTTAACAATGGCTGACTCTCAACACGCACAAGGTCCAGGCAAAAGCGTACTGGGTATTGGACAGCGGATCCTGACGATTCTCGTTGAGATCGTAGAAACGCGGTTGCGGCTAGCCGTTGTGGAACTGGAAGAGGAAAAATCAAATCTCATCCAGATCCTGCTGATGCTTGGGCTGACCATGCTGTTCGCGGCGTTTGGGCTGATGAGCCTGATGGTGCTTATCATCTGGGCCATTGACCCGCAATACCGCCTGAACGCAATGATTGCCACCACCGTTGTGCTGTTGGTTATGGCGCTTATTGGCGGGATATGGACTCTGCGTAAAGCTCGCAAAACAACGCTGCTACGCCATACGCGCCACGAACTCGCAAACGACAGGCAGGCCCTGGAGGATGATGCATAATGGGCAGTAAAGTCGAACGTCAACAACGTAAGGCGCAACTGCTTGGACAGATCCAGCAGCAACGGCTGGATCTGTCTGCCACTCGCCGCGACTGGCTGGAGGCCACCGAAGTCTACGATCGTGGCTGGAAAACGCTGTTGAACCTACGTGGCTGGGTGTTAGTGGGTAGCAGTATCATGGCAGTTCGTACCATTCGTAATCCTAATCTGCTGGTACGCTGGGCTAAGCGCGGTTTTAGCGTCTGGAGCATCTGGCGTCTGGTTAAAGCGACCATCAGACAGCAGCAACTGCGCGGCTAATCTCTCCCACTCCCCCTAACCTCAAAATTTTTGAAAAAATTTGACAGTTTTCCTTGCTAACAATTGTCATTTAGCACGTTTATGATTCTCTCCATCGACAGCAACGACGCGCTCTGCAGCGTCGTTGCACACAAAACACAATAAGCCGCCTGAGTGGTTTCCTGGAGTGAATGATGAAGAAATTAGAAGATGTTGGTGTACTGGTAGCGCGCATTCTGATGCCAATCCTGTTTATTTCCGCAGGCTGGGGAAAAATCACCGGATATGCGGGTACCCAACAGTATATGGAAGCCATGGGCGTGCCTGGTTTTATGTTGCCGCTGGTTATCCTGCTTGAGTTTGGCGGCGGTCTGGCAATCCTGTTCGGCTTCCTGACCCGCACAACCGCGCTGTTCACCGCAGGCTTCACGCTGCTGACAGCATTTATCTTCCACAGCAACTTTGCGGAAGGCGTGAACTCTCTGATGTTCATGAAAAACCTGACCATCGCAGGCGGTTTCCTGCTGCTGGCTATCACCGGTCCGGGCGCATTCAGCATCGACCGCGTTCTGAATAAAAAGTGGTAAGCGAGCTATACTGAACACACCAAAAAGCGAGGGGACATCTCCTCGCTTTTGCTATCTGAGGAGGCGATAAAATGGGACAACTGATTGACGGCGTATGGCATGACACCTGGTATGATACCAAATCAACCGGGGGAAAATTTCAACGTTCAGCATCGGCTTACCGCAACTGGCTCACCGCGGATGGCGCACCAGGTCCAACGGGCGAAGGGGGATTCGCTGCCGAAAAAGACCGCTATCATCTCTACGTTTCTCTGGCCTGTCCGTGGGCGCACCGTACGCTGATTTTGCGTAAGCTCAAAGGGCTGGAACCGTTTATTTCCGTCTCCGTTGTACATCCGCTGATGCTGGAAAACGGCTGGACCTTTGACGATACCTTCCCGGCTGCAACCGGCGATACGCTGTATCAACACGAGTTTCTTTACCAGCTCTATCTGCACGCCGATCCGCATTACAGCGGTAGGGTAACCGTCCCGGTGCTGTGGGATAAAAAAAATCACACCATTGTCAGCAACGAATCTGCGGAGATCATCCGCATGTTTAACACCGCTTTTGATGCTTTGGGCGCAAAAGCTGGGGATTACTATCCGCCAGCCCTGCAAAGTCAAATCGACGAGCTGAACGGCTGGATTTATGACAACGTCAATAACGGTGTGTACAAAGCCGGATTTGCCACCAGCCAGGAAGCGTACGACGACGCCGTGGAAAAAGTCTTCCAATCCCTGGCGCGACTGGAGCAAATCCTGGGGCAGCATCGCTACCTGACCGGCAACCAGTTAACAGAAGCAGATATTCGCCTGTGGACCACACTGGTACGTTTTGATCCCGTGTATGTAACCCATTTCAAGTGCGACAAACACCGGATCAGCGACTATCTGAACCTGTACGGTTTCCTGCGCGACATCTACCAGATACCGGGCATTGCGGAAACCGTCAATTTCGATCACATCCGTAATCACTACTTCCGTAGCCATAAAACCATTAACCCGACTGGTATTATTTCTGTTGGGCCGTGGCAGGACCTTAACGAACCCCACGGGCGTGACGAGCGTTTCGCCTGATTTACACAGGCCCCCATTTGGGGGCTAAATAATTAATACCGTAAATATTTACCATCATTTCATTCGCGGCTATTCTTAATTTGATTACTTTAAAAACAAGTAATTGAATGCAGAACGAGGCAAAAATGGATTGGTATTTAAACGTATTAAAGAATTACTTTGGTTTTGGTGGTCGCGCGCGTCGTAAAGAATACTGGATGTTTGTGCTGGTCAACATCATCTTCACGTTCGTGCTGGGTATCCTGGACAGAATGCTTGGCTGGGAACGCGCCGGAGGGGAAGGCATACTAACAACGATTTATGGGGTTCTGGTGTTTATCCCTTGGTGGGCGGTACAGTTCAGGCGTTTGCATGACACCAATCGTTCAGCCTGGTGGCTGCTGGTGCTGCTGATCCCGATCGTTGGCTGGTTGATTATCATCATTTTCAACTGTCAAAACGGGACTCAGGGGAGTAACCGCTTCGGGCCCGATCCCAAACAGTTATCCTGACGTAGCATATGTAGATGCCTGATGGCGCTGCGCTTATCAGGCCTACAACATACTCCGTCTTCCAGGCCGGATAAGGTGCTTCGCACCGCATCCGGCGTAACAGTCCGGCTATTTACCCACAAACAGTTTGGGGATTTCCCGCAGACACCAGGATTTTGCCTCGCCCATACTGTCTCGCCGCCAGGCCATAATGATATCAATTTCACTTGTCGACTCAGGGCTTACTACCCGCAACCGACCAGCCGCAATATCCTCTTCCACCAGCGGGTACGGCATCGTCGCCACACCCAGTCCGGCTAACAGCGCCTGACGTTTATCTTCTATCGAACTCACCGTCAGACGAGGTTGTTTATCCAACAGTTGCACGGTCAACACCGGGCGTTCACGAGCGGTATCCGCCACCGCGATACCACGGTATTTCACGCGGGTGACTTCCGATAATGGTTCCGGCTCCTGATGGATAGGATGATCCGGTGCCGCCACATACACGTTCATCAACGAGTACAGCTTGCGCGAGTTGATTTCGGAAGATGAGCGAAAATGCATATCCGGCGCAATCACGATATCCGCTCTCCCTTGCTCCAGACGCTCCCACGCCCCGGCCAGAACTTCAGTGATAACGGAAAGCTGGGTATTGGCCTTCCCGGCAAGCCTGTCGATCAGCGGGAAAAACGCCGCCGTCGGCACCAACGCTTCGGTCACGATGGTCAGATGCGTTTCCCACCCACGCGCCAGTGCTTCGGCATCAGTAGTCAGCTTATCCGCAGCCTCCAGCAGGACGCGTCCACGCTCCAGCAGCATACGCCCGACGTTGGTGAATTTTGTGCGATGACCTGAACGGTCAAACAAGACGACGTCTAGCTCTTCCTCCAGCTTCTGCATGGTATAGCTGAGGGCTGAAGGAACCCGCCCCAGTTCATCTGCCGCGGCGGCAAAGCTACCGCGTCTGTCTATTGCGTCCATGACGCGTAACGCTTCAAGCGTTAAAGCCCTTTCTTTGGCCATCTCGTTCTCATTCAGGAAATTTGAACATACCAGGCAGAATATCTGGCTAACAATGCAGCGTCTAGCCATTTAACATAAAAGGAAGTAAAGAGAGGTCAAGAACTATGATTACTACCCGTACAGCCAAACAATGCGGACAGGCAGACTACGGCTGGCTGCAGGCCCGTTATACCTTCTCCTTTGGACACTATTTTGATCCTAAACTGCTGGGTTATGCCTCGCTGCGTGTTCTGAACCAGGAAGTTCTGGCACCGGGGGCCTCTTTCCAGCCACGTACCTATCCGAAAGTGGATATCGTCAACCTGATCCTCGAAGGGGAAGCTGAGTACCGCGACAGCGAAGGCAACCATATCCAGGCTAAAGCGGGCGAAGTGCTATTGCTCGCGACACAGCCCGGGATCAGCTATAGCGAACACAATATCAGTAAAGATAAGCCGTTAACCAGAATGCAGCTTTGGCTGGATGCCTGCCCGCAGCGCGAAAATGCCTGCGTGCAGAAAGCCACGCTGAGTGCCGGTAAGCATCAACTGCTGGCCTCGCCGGACGGTGAGCAAGGCAGCCTGCATCTGCGCCAACAGGTTTGGGTACATCATGTTGAGCTGCAACAAGGCGAATCGCTTAGTTTTCAGTTACATGGGCCTCGCGCTTATCTCCAGTCGATCCACGGCAGATTCCATGCGGTGACGGCTGGAGCCGAAAAAGAAGCACTCACCTGCGGCGATGGCGCATTTATTCGTGACGAAACTAACATAACGTTAGTCGCCGATACCCCGCTGCGTGCTTTGCTGATAGATTTGCCCGTATAGTCATGGAAAACAATGGAGTACGACTATTGAGCAAGAAAAAAACAAAAAAACGCCAGCCGCAGGTTCAGCCGCAAAAACAGGACACGGCGACTTTCGGTTATGAAGAAATGCTGACAGAACTGGAAGCGATTGTGGCCGATGCCGAGCTACGGCTCGAAGACGAAGAAGCCGCCTGAAAAGGCGGCTCAGGCTGATGCTGGGTAGCGGCTACGCCTTACCCAGCCTACAGATTAATGCGCTTTACTGGCCATGATCTCAATGATCTGCTTGTCGGTTTCCTGCATTGACCGACACGCCAGCGCGCACAGGTTAGTGATAGATTGCTCCACGTTATGCGCCACAATCCCTTCGTTACCCGTTACAGCAGTATCGTCCAGAGCCATCAGCACCGCTTTCCACGCCGCAGATGCGCTGGTTGAAACTTTCATCGCGCAGCTGTTTGAGGCGCCATCGCAAATCATTCCGCTCACGTCGCCAATCATGCTGCTGATCGCCATCGCGATGGTGTTGTAGCGCCCATCGACAATCCATGCCATACCCGCCGCAGCGCCCATCGCCGCCGTGGTTGCCGCACACAGTGCGGACAAACGTGGAAGCTGATGATGGATGTAGATTGCGCTCAGGTGAGACAGCATCAGCGCACGCGCCAGTTTTTCCTCATCCGCGCCAAAGTGCTCAGCAACCACCATCACCGGAACAGTGGCGGTAATACCCTGATTACCGGAGCCGGAATTGCTCATCGCTGGCAGCGTCGCCCCGCCCATTCGCGCATCCGATGCCGCACTGGTACGGATCAGAATGGCGGTAGATAGATCGTCTGCCAGCAGGCCTCGTGCGCACTGCTTCTCAAGCGTGGTTCCGATGTGCAAACCCCAGTTACCGCGCAGCCCTTCCTGAGACAACGCCCCGTTCAGTTTTGCCGCATCGAGAATAAAACGGATTGACGCAAACGGCACCGCATTCACAAACGCCAGAATCTCTTCCAGCGACGTGTGAGACAGCACCGCCAGCGGTGACTCCTGCTCCTCTTCCTGAGTGCTCTCTTCTGTCGCGAACACCACGCCTTTGTTGGTTTCAATGCGCACAACGTTGGTATGGCCGCCAACAATGGTCACGCACGCCCATCCTTCAGCGCTGTACACTTTCGCACGGGAAAAAAGAATATCTTCGCAAGGCTCTTGCAGCATCACCGTAACCTTCCCGGCGCTCAGCATCGCTTTGGCCTGCGCCACCGCCTCAGCCGAAGCGTCTTTCAGCACTTCCAGCCCGGCTTTGGCGTTACCACCGATCGCGCCCAGCGCGGCGGCAATCGGTAACCCCACCATGCCAGTCCCCGGAACGGTCACACCCAGGCCATTTTTCATCAGGTTTGGCGAGACCCACGCATCAATGCGTTCAACCGCGCCGTCCAGCTCAGACGATGCGACCGCCGCCGCCAGAGCCAGAGAGATAGGTTCCGTGCAGCCCAGCGCGGGCTTCACTTCTTCCTGCACTGCGCGAATAAAACTATCCCATAATGGATTCAATGTAGTCTCAAACATAACAACAACCTTTGCTCAGATAACTCAGGAAAATGCCAGGAACGGAGAAACGCACAGCAGCAAGCCCGTGATAATAATCAGATACAGGGAAGCGCCTTTGTATTTGTGCAGTGCAGGAACTTTGTAGACCAGCCACGCCGGGATCAGACAACCCACCATGCCGAAGATTGGACTACAAATAGACGTGAAGCTCAGTACCGGCGCATTGAGCACAATTGCGCTCCAGGCCAGCAGAATGGCGAAAACCATAATGCCGCGCTGCACCAGGGTTTCATTGATTTTCTCGGCTGGCATTTTACGGCGCAGCACGTTCATCACGATCCCCTGAGTAGCTTCACGGAAGCCTAAATAGACGCCGAAGAAGGCAGTCATTACGGCAAAGATGTTCAGGATAACGCTGACGATTTTCACCCAGCCAGCACCATCGCCGCTGATAAACTGCGCAGCAATCGCCAGAGCGGAAATGTTCTGCTCATAGGCTTTAACCGCTTCGTCATGGCCCATCGCCAGCGTGAAGGAAACGGCGTAGAAAAAGACCGTAACGAACAGAATACCAAACGCGATATTCATAGCGCGCAGCGCTTTATGACGCGCCACCTCAATGGATTTTTCGCGAGAACGATATGAGATAACCATTGGGCTAAGAGTCTGAATAAACAGAATCGAGGTCAGCGTAAACGGCAGCGTGATAATCGCGTTTTTGATCAGCAGCGCCATCGGCGGCAGCGAACCTACGTTATATAAATGCCACATCCCTACCATCGACACGCCAAGCGCCGCTACCACCAGCAGCTTGGTCAGTACCATACCGGTAGAGATTTTAAACAGCAGTTTTTCCCCGCGCGACGAGATGGCCACCAGGATGCAAATTAGCACCAGGCCATAGAACGGGCTGTCGGACAGTAAGCCTTCAGTTACGCCAAACGTGTGCAGATAGGAGGCGCTGTCGTTAGTGATGGCGGTGGAATAGACGAACATCCAGATGACCAGCATCACAAAATACAATGCACCCAACAGGATGCCCCAGTTTTTACCCAGGTAGCCGCTGATCACGCTCGGGTAGTCTTTGCATTCTGGGGATTCAGCCAGCGTATTGATAAACAGACGCTGGAACAGATACATGGCAGGGTAGCCGATGATAGAGGAGAGTAAGAATACCCACAGCCCCATCAGTCCTACCTGGACGGGAAGAAAAACAATCCCCGCGCCGATTGCCATACCGATACTCATAATGACCCAGCCGGTGTCCGTACTGTCGAATTTAATGGCTTCGCGCCATTCACTTTCGGTCATTCCCGCCCGACGTGCCGGAGCAGATGCGTCGAGTATTACGCTGCTATTCGTTGCCGTTTCCATAATTTCCCGCTCAATGTGTAGGTAGAGGTTTTTTTATTTTTTTCGTACTGCTTAATGCGATACGCAGTACATAAGGTGCAGGTGAGCTATTGGAGTAATGAAGAAATCATACGCGCAGGATCAGAGAAAAACTTCACAAACAAACCCCTGTAATTTCTAAAAGTTAAGAAATATTTTCTCTTTTATATGCATATGTAGAATTTAAATTCTATTTTTGAAGCAGATCACAACAAAAAATGCGCACTAAAGTGCTAATGCTGATCAGTTAACACCTCACCTTCTGCGTTTTTTGTTAAAACAGCAAAACAGATTTAACTGGAAGTCAGAGCGTTGAAGCGATGACCCCGGTCCGGCTGAAAATCGATGAGGCGTTGACGGCTGACCGGGACTGCCCGCAGGGATGCGGGCAGAGGGGACGGCCTGCATGGATGCAGGCTCGGCCCCGACCCGACAGGCAGACGGAATAAGACGAATAGCTCGCGCAGCGACGATTTTCCCGCCGGGAGCCTGGGATGCAAGGGAGGCGGCGGTGAGCCTCCCTTGCACGTTCACGGGTAACGGCGTTTCAGAGAAATGACACCGCTGAGGTGAACGGAACCCTGAGCAAGAATCACATACTCACCATACATACTTAGCTGAGAGGTATTACATCAAAGTGCACCTTTTCTATCATGCCAAATTGATGGATTCATTGCCGGATGGCGGCGCTTACGCCTTATCCGGCCTACAAACGCACCCTTTCATCTCAGGTACAAACCACTTTAATCGCCAAGCCACCGCGCGAAGTTTCACGGTACTTGTCATTCATATCTTTGCCCGTTTCGTACATGGTCTCGATCACTTTATCGAGCGAAACGCGTGGCTCAGACGTCCGGCGTAGCGCCATACGCGCGGCGTTCACGGCTTTTACCGCGTTGATCGCGTTGCGTTCGATGCACGGTATTTGCACCTGTCCGGCGACCGGGTCGCAGGTCAGCCCCAGGTTATGCTCCATGGCGATTTCCGCCGCAATGCATACCTGCGCAGGGCTACCGCCAAGCAACTCCGTCAGCCCGGCTGCCGCCATGGAACAGGCTACGCCAATCTCTCCCTGACAGCCCACTTCGGCACCAGAAATAGAAGCATTCATCTTATACAGCGCGCCTATCGCTCCTGCTGCCAGCAAATATCGGGCAATCGAGTTCGCATTCACCGGACGGCGGAATTTGTCGTAATAGGCCAGCACGGCGGGAATTATCCCGCATGCGCCGTTGGTTGGCGCGGTAACAACCCGACACCCGGCGGCGTTTTCTTCGCTCACGGCCAGCGCGAACATGTTGATCCAGTCGATCACGTTCATCGGGTCACTGGACAGATTATCACTGGAAACCAACAGTCGCCGCAGCGCCACGGCGCGACGCGGGACGTTCAACGGGCCCGGCAGGACGCCTTCGGTGTTCATGCCGCGCTCAATCCCGGCGTGCATGACGTCCCAGATGGCGGCAAAACCAGCATCGATTTCCTCTTTGCTGCGCATCGCCAGTTCGTTTTGCATCATCAGGCCGGAAACAGACAGCCCGTTGCGCTCGCACAGCTTCAGCAGTTCGCTGGCGGAATGAAAATTGTAGGGTACGGGTGTTTCAACGTCATGCACCTGACCAAATTGCTCCTCTTCGACGATAAAACCGCCGCCGATGGAGTAATAGGTTTTACTTAACAGTGTCTCGTTACCATGCCACGCGGTAATACGCATACCATTTTCATGGCGCGGCAGCGTTTCGCTATGAAAGAGAATATTTTCGTCTGGGGAGAAATCGACAATATGCGTACCCTGAGCAACCGGCAAACGTCCGGTACGGGCCACTTCCTGAGTAAAACCAGGGATTGAATCTATATTAACGTTTTGCGGACTGTTACCGGCCAGTCCCATCATGATGGCGACGTCTGTCGCATGACCTTTGCCGGTCAGAGAGAGCGATCCATAAAGATCGACCACGATATGCGTGGTCCTGAAGAGTTCCCCGCTGCTGACCAACAGATCGATAAAGCTTTTACCTGCGTTCATTGGCCCCACGGTATGGGAGCTGGAAGGTCCAATGCCAATCTTGAAAATATCGAATGCGCTAATCATATCCACACCCTCGGATTGCCGTTCAGTGAAGACCAGGTTTCACACTCATTAAGGATCGGGGCGATCCTGCGATCGCCCCGCAAGGGATTACAGCGTATCGCCACGCACGGCGATGGCTTCAATCTCCAGCTTCACATCCTTTGGTAAGCGGGCGACCTGTACGCAGCTGCGCGTAGGGTAGATTGCCTTGTGCTCATCAAAAAACTGCTGGTACACCTGGTTAATGGTGGCGAAGTCGTTCAGGTCAGAAACGAAAACGGTGGTCTTGACGATATCGCTCACCTTCAAACCGGCGGACTCGACAATCGCTTTCACGTTTTCCAGGCTTTGACGCGCCTGATCGGCCACGTTTTCTGCCACTTCACCGGTCTGTGGACACACCGGAATCTGACCTGAGGTCAACACCATACTGCCCAGATCCACACCCTGTACGTAAGGTCCAATCGCCCCTGGCGCACATTCGGTTGCAATAACTTTTCTCATAACCCCTCCGGCGTTACAGCGCCTGGGTGAAAGTACGTGAAATAACGTCCTGCTGCTGTTCGCGGGTCAGCGCGTTGAAGCGCACCGCATAACCAGACACGCGGATCGTCAGGTTCGGATAGTTTTCCGGGTGCTCAATGGCATCCATCAACATTTCACGGTTCATAACGTTAACGTTCAGATGCTGCCCACCTTCCACATGCGCTTCATGGTGGAAGTAACCATCCAGCAGCCCGACCAGGTTGGTTTTACGCACGCTATCTTCTTTGCCCAGCGCAGCCGGCACAATGGAGAAGGTGTACGAAATACCGTCTTTGGCATAGGTAAACGGCAGTTTGGCGACCGAGGTTAACGACGCCACCGCACCTTTGCGATCGCGGCCGTGCATCGGGTTTGCCCCTGGCGCAAACGGCGTACCTGCGCGACGTCCATCCGGCGTGTTACCTGTTTTCTGGCCGTACACCACGTTGGAGGTGATGGTCAGAATGGACTGCGTCGGCACCGCGTTACGGTAGGTTGGCAACACCTTAATTTTTTTCATAAAGCGTTCGACCAGGTCGCAGGCAATGCTGTCTACGCGCTCGTCGTTGTTACCGTATTGCGGATAGTCGCCTTCGATTTCAAAATCGATCGCCAGACCGTTTTCATCACGAATCGGTTTCACGCGGGCGTATTTGATAGCCGACAGCGAATCCGCCGCCACGGACAGCCCCGCCATTCCACAGGCCATCGTGCGATAAACATCACGATCGTGCAGCGCCATCAGCGAAGCTTCATAGCTGTACTTGTCGTGCATGTAGTGGATGATGTTCAACGCGCTGATGTACTGCACGGCCAGCCAGTCCATAAAGTGGTCCAGGCTCTCCATCACCGTGTCGTAATCCAACACGTCATCCATCAGCGGCGCAGTTTTCGGTCCGACCTGGATTTTTAGTTTCTCATCCACACCGCCGTTGATTGCGTACAGCAACGTTTTGGCGAGGTTGGCGCGCGCACCGAAGAACTGCATTTGCTTGCCGATAACCATCGGGCTGACACAGCAGGCAATGGCATAGTCATCGCTGTTAAAGTCAGTACGCATCAGATCATCGTTTTCGTACTGTAAAGACGAGGTGATGATGGACACCTGAGCGGCATATTTTTTGAAGGCAATCGGTAGCTGCTCGGACCACAGTACCGTCAGGTTCGGCTCAGGCGCCGGCCCCATGGTGTGTAGCGTATGCAGGTAGCGGAACGAGTTTTTGGTCACCAGCGTACGACCATCCAGCCCCATACCACCGATGACTTCGGTCGCCCAGATAGGGTCGCCAGAGAACAGGGTGTCGAATTCCGGCGTACGCAGGAAGCGCACCATACGGATCTTCATAATGAAGTGGTCGATCAGCTCCTGCGCCTGCTGCTCGTTTAAAATTCCCGCTTTGAAGTCGCGCTCAATGTAGATGTCGAGGAACGAAGCGGTACGGCCCAGCGACATAGCGCCGCCGTTCTGCGATTTCACCGCAGCCAGGTAAGCAAAGTAAACCCACTGCACCGCTTCCTGCGCATTACGCGCCGGACGAGAGATATCGCAGCCGTATTTCGCTGCCATTTCCTGCATTTGCAGCAGAGCGCGACGGTGTTCAGACAGTTCTTCACGCAGACGAATCGTGGCTTCAAGATTCTGCCCCCACTCCAGATTCGACTGAAGATCGGCAAACTGCAGTTCACGCTCACGCACCAGGTAGCGGATACCGTACAGCGCAACGCGGCGGTAGTCACCGATGATGCGGCCACGACCATAGCCGTCCGGCAGACCGGTCAGTACGCCGGATTTACGGCAGCGCAGCATATCCGGAGAGTAGGCATCGAATACGCCCTGGTTGTGGGTCTTACGCAGGTCAGTAAACACGTATTCAAAATTAGCGTCCATCTCACGACCATAAGCATCAAAAGAGCTTTTGATCATGTTGATGCCGCCAAACGGATGCAGGGCGCGCTTGAGCGGCGCATCCGTTTGCAGACCGACGATTTTTTCCAGTTCTTGTTCAATATAACCGGCGTCATGCGCGGTTATCGTGGTGGCAATATTGGTATCGAAATCAACCGGCGCATGGGTCGAGTTTTCAATACGGATGCCCGCCATAACTTTTTCCCACAACGCCGTAGTTGCTGGCGTTGCTTCGGCGAGGAAAGATTCATCCCCTTCATAAGGCGTGTAGTTGTGCTGAATAAAATCACGGACATTAATTTCTTCTTTCCAGTCCGTACCTTTAAAGCCATTCCAGGCTTCGGCATACAGCATATCGCTGGTATCGATATTTACCTTCATGAAAAATAATCTCTCTGCTGAAAATTAATTATGCAAATGCTACTGGGATATTAATTTTGCCTAACGCAATGGCATCACGAGCAATCATTTTCTCTTCATTTGTGGGAATCACCGCACAAATAACACGAGCATCCTTATTAGAGATAATTCTTTCGCCATGGGAATTTGGCAGACTATTCATCTCGCTATCGATATTTACACCTAAAACGGCCAAATGCTCGATAACCAAACGGCGAATTAATACTGAATTCTCACCGATTCCGCCGGTGAAAATAATGCCATCAAGACGATGCAGCGATGCGGCATGTCCGGCGATGTGACGCGCAATACGATGCACAAACGTTTTAATCGCCAGTTGCGCGCGCTCATGTCCTTCGTGCCAGGCTTTTTCTAACGTACGTAAGTCAGAGGACAGACCGGAAATACCCAGCAAACCGGACTCTTTATTCACTACGCGCTCAAGGTCGCCGAGCGTCTGGTTGGTTTCAGCGGCAATCCACGCCATCGCGCCGAAATCCACGTCGCCGCTGCGTGTGCCCATCATCAGCCCTTCCAGCGGCGTCATGCCCATCGAGGTATCAACGCTCTGCCCGTTACGTACCGCACAGATAGACGCGCCGTTGCCCAGGTGCGCCACAACCAGACCTGAATCATCATTCTGCAGATCCAGAAGTTCATGCGCTCGTTGCGAAACATAGCGATGCGACGTGCCGTGGAAACCGTAACGACGAACGCCTAACTCCTCAAAATATTTCCACGGTAAACCGTACAGATAGGCTTCTGGGGCCATCGTCTGATGGAAGCTGGTATCAAATACCGCGACCTGCTGCACGCCTGGGAAAAGGTGCTGAGCAGATTCAATCCCGCTCAGATTCGCATAATTATGTAGCGGTGCTAATGGCGATACCCGGCGAATATTGTCGATAACTTCCTCAGTAATAATTGCTGATTCGGTAAAGATATTTCCGCCGTGGGCAATGCGGTGGCCAATTAAGGCCACACTGTCCATTAAATTACGTTTTTCCAGTTCAACGGCAATCGCTTTTAATGCGTCTTCGTAGCTGTGGTGAGCCAGCTTAGCTGGCTCTCCTCCATTAATTGCTATGAACGCATTTTCAGAGTTAATACCGTCTGCAATTCCCGCCATTAAAACTTCACAGTTTGCTGCATCGAGCACTGAGAATTTAATGGAAGATGAACCACAGTTAATAACCAGTACTACCGGAAACTCATTCATTTCACTACTCCGCTCATCCTGAGCTTAAGGATTAAAACAGTTTGTAGACAATGTTCAGGATGGTCAGCAGACCAATCACGGTAACAAACACGTTATCCAGACGGCCACGGTATTTCGCCAGTGATGGCGCTTTACGGATGGCATACATCGGCAGCAGGCAGAGCAGAGAGGCAATAATCGGCGCTCCCATTGCTTCAATCAGGTCCAGGATGTTCGGGTTGGCGTATGCCACAACCCAGGTGGAACCCATGATGAAGATCATGCTGATGGTGTTGAGCTTGCCCATGGAAACTTTGGTTTTATCGCCTTTGTAACCAAACTTCAGCACCAGACCGTTCAGACCTTCCAACGTCCCCAGATAGTGGCCGAAGAAAGATTTGAAGATAGCAACCAGGGCGATGATTGAAGCACCGTATTCCAGAATGGTGGCGAAGGTAGACTTCGTACCGGACAGTGAAGCGAAGTGGTTCGCCAGGTAAGACAGCACTGGAATGTTTTGCGCTTTCGCATCCGCCATGTTTGCCGGAGAGAGCGTGAACAGGCAGCTAAAGGCGAAGAACATTACTACCGCAACCATCAGCATACTGGCGCGGGAGATGATTTTAGAACATTTCTGCTCGGTGAATTCGCGACCGTAATCTTTCTCATACTCTTCGCGTTTAGAGACGACGAAGGAAGAAACGATTGGCGAGAAGTTGAAAGAGAACACCATGATGGAAATACCCAGCCATACGGTAACCAGGATGCCGTCATGGCCAGTCAGGGCGATATTGCTGATATCAACCTGATCGATAACCGCAGAGTTCCAGTAAGGAATCAGTGACAGAGAGATAAGCACCAGGCTGGCAATGAACGGCCATACCAGGTAGCTCATCACTTTAACCATCAGATCTTTACCAAACCAGATGACGAATGCCATCAGCAGCAACAGGAACAGCGCCACGAAGCCACGGTTTAGCGCGGGCATCTGCAGCTGGTTTTCCCAGAAGGTCATAAAGGTGTTGGTAATGGTGACGCCATAAATCCACAGCAGCGGACAAATCGCAAAGAAGTAGAGGAACGTGATTACCACGCCGCCCGTTTTACCAAAGTGCTCTTCAACCGTTTCTGTGATGTTACCGGAAGGGTTAGAACCGGAAAGACACAGGCGTGCCAGCGCACGGTGGCAATAGAAAGCGATGGGGTATGCTAACACCAGCATGATCAGAATGGGGATCAGTCCGCCAAAACCTGCGCGGATAGGGAAGAACAGCACCCCTGCGCCGATGGCTGTACCAAATAAACCCAGTGTCCAGGTGGTGTCCGATTTGCGCCAGGACGACTGTTTTGTCTGGCTGGATACAATGCTATCAGTAGTACTCATATCCTATCCTCAACGAAGTATATTAAGCGTCAACTAAACCAGTAATTTGAGATACACGAGAAAGATCGATATTACCGCCAGAAATAATGCTGACTGTTTTTCTGTTCTGGATATAGCTATCTAATTTCCCGCTTAATAATGCTGCGCATGCCAGCGCACCGGCACCTTCAGTTACAACTTTATTTCGCTGAATTAATGCCACCATGCTGTTGCGAATTTCATCTTCGCTGACCAGGACAATGTCATCCACCAACTCACGAACGATTTCATACGTTAAAGTACCCGGGCGAGAGACGTCACAACCATCCGCCAGGGTGCCGGTCGTTCGGTGCGTGGTTATTTCTCCAGCGCGGAAAGAAGCCGCCATGCCGTGAACGTTTTCAGACTGTACGCCAATAATTTTAATGGTCGGGTTAATCGATTTAATTGCCACTGCAATACCTGCAATCAGTCCGCCGCCGCCAATTGGCACAATCACGTTATCGACATCGTACAGATCTTCGAGAATTTCCAGACCAATAGTGCCCTGACCGGCAATGACTTTCGGGTCATCATATGGCGGAATAAAGATACGGCCTTCCGTTTCCACAATCTCGCTAACCTTCGCGATGGTGTCGTTGAAGTTGTCGCCGTGCAGCACAACTTCTGCGGAATAATCGCAGGTTGCCGCCACTTTAGACTTCGGCGCGCCTTTCGGCATCACCACTTTGCCGTCAATTCCGAGCATGGCGCAGGAGAGAGAAACCCCTTGCGCATGGTTCCCTGCAGAGCAAGCCACCACGCCTTTACATCTTTCAGCTTCGGTTAATGAACTGAGCTTGTTAAAAGCGCCGCGGATTTTAAATGAACCGGTACGCTGCATGTTTTCAAACTTGAGGAAAATTTCCCCTTTGCAACGTTCACTAAAATAGTTAGAGCGAGGCATTCCCGTTTTATATATTTTCCCCGCCAGTCTTTTTTTCGCTTCGAGGATATCTTCAATTGCAACTGGGAGATCGTATGTAATGTGCATTAGAACCTCTTACCTGGGTATTAAAGTAAATAGATAGCCGTAACCATTGTCAGATATAGACAGATGGCGTTGAGTCCGTGTTAAAACAAATTCAATCTTTAATCAACTTCAACTAATTGCCTTCGTCTTCGACAATTATATGATGAATATTCCTTGGCTAATTCCACCAAAATAGATGCTGCTTTTTTAATTCGATAATTTTTCGACCACACGGCGGCATAACGCGCGACGGGTAACGTCTCTTGTACCGGGATAGTAATAAACTGGTTTGAGCCAAACGGTGTGGTCATGTCACAGGGAATTACAGTTAAGAAATCAGCATTGAGAACAAGATTATAAATGGTGACGACGGAGTCAGTATTAACGATGTTTTCACTGCTGATGCCATTATTTTGTAACGTAGTTAGAAGTTCGCGGTAGTATCCCATATTCGTTTGTGGCAACACCCACTGTTCGTTTTTCAACGCGCTCAGCGAGGTGATGCCGGTGCATGTTCGGGACTTGCTGGCGACCAGTATAAAGTCTGACTCAAAGAGCGGCTCAACATGGAGATCCTGTAGTTTCATCTCATCACTCAGCGTACCGATAGCGAAGTCGAGGCGCCCATCACGAAGCGCGGGTAAGAACGAGGAGAGCTGCGCTTCATACATGGAAACCTGCGCCTTCGGAAACACCTCTTTAAATTTTTTAATCATGCCGGACATGATGGTGAAGGCGATCAGTGAAGGAAAGCCAAACGACACATCAACCACCGCGTTACTCGTCATGCTGTTCATCTCATCAACCATGTTTTTCATTTCACGAGTAATGGATTCAGACCATGAGAGCATCACCTGGCCTGCCTGAGTCAAAGTAACACCGGTATTTTTACGCACCACTAACTCAATACCAAAATAAGCCTCAACATCATTAATGATTTTGCTGACCGCTGGTTGAGTTAAACCTAATTCTTTTGCAGCCGAACCGATAGAACCACTTCTAATGACTTCCTGAAAGACCACTAAGTGCTGTGTTTTAGGGAGAGAAATAGTATTCATATCGTCCTGCTCTAATAACTTTGTTGACGGCAGGAAGTGTACCAAATTAAGCAAACGAGGATATGTGCGACCACTCACAAATCCCCTTCCCTTACATTTTGTAAGATTATTATTAAATTGATAATTGCTTATTAATCATAGAGATAGAAAATATTAATCTCACTTAACCCTGACTTTAATCAAAAAAAGATGGGGGGATAACGATTTTTTATGGCTATAACGACATCATTTTCTCTGTTATTTCTTCGAACCATGAAAGGCTATATTTCAATCAATTACAGAGTAATTACCGGTAAAAAATGCGTTTAAATTTAATAAGTAATTTATCAAATATAATTATATTTTATCGTTTATGGTGTTTAAATAACGCCATGCATCACATTTTTTTGCCTTGTTTGTTTGTAAAAAAACATTGCATTTATCAATATTTAAACCAATGAAAACAAACCATCATCATATGCAACATTATATTAACACTGATTTTGCGCGCTTTGTCAGCAACTAATTTTGTGATGGCGATCGATTTCGCGTGATTATTCTCGATAAAAACGTATCGCATAGCGTTTTGTGTTGCTCATCACAAAACCAGAAATATCCCGAGAGACATTTCCTCTTATAAAAGAAATCAGGAACATTAATAAGAACGAAATAAAGGTTAGATGAGTGGGAAATAAACGTCAGATTTGTGGTGAATCAATCGCAATGCCATCAGGAAAACATTTGCCGGATGGCGGCGTAACCACCTTATCCAGCCTACAAAACCCGTTCCATACACCCAGTAGGCCTGATAAGCGCAGCGCCATCAGGCATGACAACCTACTCAGAAAGCAAAAACCCCGCCGAAGCGGGGTTTTATAAAGAGTGAAGCTGACCGATAAGCCGGGTTCTGTCGTGGACAGTCATTCATCTAGGCCAGCAATCGCTCACTGGCTCAAGCAGCCTACCCGGGTTCAGTACGGGCCGTACCTTGTGAACCCCTATTTGGCCTTGCTCCGGGTGGAGTTTACCGTGCCACGGACTGTTACCAGCCGCGCGGTGCGCTCTTACCGCACCCTTTCACCCTTACCTGATCCCACTTACGTGGGCCATCGGCGGTTTGCTCTCTGTTGCACTGGTCGTGGGTTTCCCCCCCAGGCGTTACCTGGCACCCTGCCCTATGGAGCCCGGACTTTCCTCCCCTCCGCCCGTCTCCCCCGAAGAGGACGACGACGAAGCGGCGACTGTCTGGTCAGCTTCGGCGCGCAGTATAGAGGGTTTGCGGGGCAATGTCACCCCGCACTGCGCATTCCTATCGCCAGCGTGGCGGCAATGTTCCTTGAAGCACGATAAATATTATCAAATGCCCCACGGAACGCCTCTTCCAGTGTGCTGATACTGGTCAATACGCTAAACACCGCATCGATACCATATTGATGCACCACCGCCACATCATGCGTCAGGCTGCCGCCAATACCAATCACTGGCTTGTGGTATTTCTTCGCGACATTCGCCACACCTACCGGCACTTTGCCGTGAATACTCTGGCTGTCGATCCGCCCCTCGCCAGTCACTACCAGCGTGCAATCGTGAATATGTTCTTCCAGATTAAGCGCCTGAGTCACAATCTCTATCCCACTGCGCAGATCCGCGCCTAAAAAAGCCATTAACGCTGCGCCCATCCCACCAGCCGCACCGGCGCCGGGAACGTCCTTCACGTCGACCCGCAGCGATTTTTTAATGATCTCAGCATAGTGAGACAGATTACGGTCCAGTTCGAGAATACGTTCTTCCGTTGCCCCTTTCTGCGGGCCAAAGATACGTGAAGCACCAGTGTCGCCGGTGAGTGGATTGGTCACATCACAGGCTACGCGAATTGAACAGGTTTTTAAGCGAGGATCCAGGCCCGAGATATCGATGGCGTTCAGACTCATCAGGCTACCACCGCCGTAGCCAATTTCAGTTCCGTTGGCGTCACAGAGTTTCGCTCCCAGCGCCTGCGCCATACCCGCGCCGCCGTCGTTGGTCGCGCTACCGCCAATGCCGATAATGATGCTCTGTGCGCCGCTGTTCAGCGCCTGCAAAATCAACTCTCCGGTACCACGCGACGTAGTGACTAACGGATTGCGCTTTTCAGGAGGAACCAGCGCCAGACCACTGGCTGCCGCCATTTCGATAAACGCGGTTTTACCGTCCCCGGACATGCCCCAGCAGGCATTCACTTTTTCGCCCAGCGGCCCCGTCACCCACGCGGAATGTTCACGCCCTTGCGTGGCAGCAATCATGGCTTCGACCGTTCCTTCGCCGCCATCGGCAACCGGAACAGACACATATTGCGCATCGGGGAAAATTTCCCGAAATCCTTTTTCTATTGCCTGAGCTACCTCGGTGGCAGAAAGGCTTTCTTTATAAGAGTCTGGGGCAATTACGATTTTCATAGTTATGTAGCCTGACAGTGCCGCGCAAGGCAAGAAATACAGGGCGCGCATCCGCGCCCTTCTTGTTAGCGAGTGACTTCCACTTTCGCCAGTTTTTCGTAGTAGCATGCGAGTGCGCTGTGATCGGCGGAGCCCAAACCATCTGCGCGAAGCGCCTGCATCATCTCCATGACTGCAGCCGTCAGCGGTAACTGAGCGCCAACACCATGCGAGGTATCCAGCGCATTGGCCAGATCTTTAATGTGCAGATCGATACGGAAGCCCGGCTTGAAGTTGCGGTCCATCACCATCGGCGCTTTCGCATCCAGTACGGTGCTGCCCGCCAGCCCGCCACGGATCGCCTGATACACCAGATCCGGGTTCACACCCGCTTTGGTTGCCAGCGTCAGCGCTTCAGACATCGCGGCAATGTTCAGCGCCACAATCACCTGATTCGCCAGCTTGGTGACGTTACCCGCGCCAATTTCACCTGTATGCACCACGGAACCCGCCATCGCTTTCAGCAGATCATAGTACTTGTCGAAAATCGCTTTATCACCGCCGACCATCACCGACAACGTGCCATCAATCGCTTTTGGCTCGCCGCCGCTGACCGGCGCATCCAGCATATCCACACCTTTCGCTTTCAGCGCCTCGCTGATTTCACGGCTGGCTAGCGGTGCGATGGAACTCATATCGATCAGTACCGTCCCCGGTTTCGCCCCTTCAATGATGCCGCCTTCGCCTAGCGCCACCTCTTTCACATGCGGAGAGTTCGGCAGCATGGTGATGATCACATCACACTGCTCGGCAATGTCTTTCGCCGTGGCGGCGGTTTCTGCGCCTGCGGCAATCACTTCCGCAATAGATTCTGGGTTACGGTCGGCAACCACCAGCGAGTAACCTGCCTTGAGGAGGTTTTTACTCATTGGTTTACCCATGATACCGAGGCCAATAAAACCAACTTTCATTGTCATGTCTTTATCTCTCTCTACTGTCGATGGTGGTTATTTCTTAAAAGAATCAGCCAGTTTCTGCGTGGCTGAACGGAACACGCCAAGGTCGCTGCCGACGGCAACAAACGTCGCGCCCCACTCCAGATAACGCCGCGCATCCGCCTCTACCGGGGCCAGAATGCCGCTTGGTTTACCGTGGGCTTTCGCGCGGGCGAAAATGTGCTGGATAGCTTTCTGCACGTCAGGATGGGACGCATTGCCGAGGTGGCCTAACGCCGCGGCCAGATCGCTGGGGCCGACGAAGATACCGTCAACGCCTTCAGTCGCCGCGATTGCATCAACGTTATCAACGCCCTGCTGGCTTTCGATCTGCACAATAATGGTGATGTTCTTATTCGACTGCGCAAAATAGTCCGGCACCGTGCCAAACATATTGGCGCGGTGGGATACGGACACGCCGCGAATCCCTTCCGGTGGATAGCGGGTTGACGCCACCGCGTTCACCGCCTCTTCTTCGGTCTCAACAAACGGGATCAGGAAGTTGTAAAACCCGATATCCAGCAGACGCTTAATGATCACCGGCTCGTTGGTCGGCACACGTACCACCGGCGCGCTGGCGCTACCTTTAAGCGCCATCAATTGCGGGATAAACGTCGAGATATCGTTCGGCGCATGTTCGCCGTCCAGCACCAGCCAGTCGAAACCCGCCAGACCTAAAACTTCAGTGCTGATTGGACTGGCTAATGCAGACCAGCAGCCAATCTGAATCTGCTGCGCCGCGAGGGCCGCTTTAAATTTATTCGGGAAAATCGTGTTATTCATCGCCTATACCTTTGTTTATTTCTGCAATTCCATACGTTTAATGTCACCGACAATAAACAGGTAGCAAACCATTGCCATCAGCGCTGAGCACCCTACAAACATCAGCGCGGCATTAAATGAGTGCAACTCGCTCACCAGATACCCAATCACCAACGGAGTAACAATGGAGGCCACGTTGCCAAATACGTTAAAGACGCCACCACACAGACCGACAATCTCTTTCGGCGCGGTATCGGAAATCACCGGCCAGCCCAACGCCCCGAAGCCTTTGCCGAAGAACGCCAGCGCCATCAGTGCTACTACCAGAGCGGTGTTATCGGTGTAGTTACACAGAATAATGGTCGATGCGAGCAGCATGCCGAGCACAATCGGCAGCTTACGCGCCAGGGTGATGCTGGAGCCACGTTTAATCAGATAATCAGAGAACACCCCACCCAGTACGCCGCCAATGAATCCACATAGCGCCGGAATAGACGCCACCAGACCAACTTTGAGGATCGACATACCTTCTTCCTGTACCAGGTAAATCGGGAACCAGGTAAGGAAAAACCAGGTAATTGTGTTAATAAAATACTGTCCGAAGAACACGCCAAGCATCATACGGTTGGTGAGCAACTGCTTGATATAATGCAGCTTAGGACCACCTGACTTCACATCGCCCGGCTTCTTATGGTCCATATCCACGACCGCGCCGTTTTCAGAGATAAACTTCAGCTCTTCTTGCGACATACGCGGGTGATCGGTTGGGTTATGAATAAACTTTACCCATAGCCCGGTGAGCACAAAACCAATCGCTCCCATCACTGTAAAGACGTGTTCCCAGCCCCAGGCGAAGGTCAGCCAGCCCAGCAGCGGCGAAAACAGCGCCAGGGAAAAATACTGTGCAGAGTTAAAAATCGCGGATGCCGTACCGCGCTCTTTGGTCGGGAACCAGGCCGCCACGATACGGGCGTTCGCCGGGAAGGAAGGCGCTTCCGAGAAGCCCAACATAAAGCGCATGATGAACATTGAAATACCCGCCCAGGCCAGCGGGAACATGTCGACAAAGCCCTGCAGGAAGGTAAATAGTGACCAGAAGAACAGGCTCCAGGTATAGACTTTCTTCGAGCCGAACTTATCGAGCAGCCAGCCGCCGGGGATTTGCATCAACAGATAAGCCCATCCGAAAGCGGAAAAAATATAACCCATTGAGATGGCGCTGAGGTGCAACTCTTTCGCCACTTCCGTGCCGGCAATTGACAGCGTCGCACGGTCCGCATAGTTAACGGCAGTAACAATAAAAATTATCAGTAATATTAAATAGCGGGTATGTGTAACTTTCTTTTGCTCGACAATTGCATCCAGAATCATTCTATTTACCTCGGGCACATAAAAATTTTTATTATTATTTGTTAGCTATCCCTGGTGATAAATTACCGATAATAAAAACACATAATAATTTATCAGACGTTATGAAACCGTGATTTAGTATAATCAGCAGAGCAACGTTAATCATTGTGCAGAAGCTCACTAATCACGCCTTATTAAAACAATATTTTGGGCATATGCACACACCCATGGGCGCTAATGCACACATTTACTGATTAGTCCCCTTGGTGGTACGGTCCTGCTGAGTTTAAGTGATCATGATCACATTCTTAATTTTAAACTCCTGACATTCTTATTTCACGATACCGAATATTTATTACTAATAATTAGATTCAAAATATAAATATCCACACTATTATCACCACCTTGCTGGAGAATACTGGACAATGGCCGACATCGAAATCAGACAACAATCGCCAACGGCGTTTTATATTAAAGTTCACGCAACAGATAATGTGGCGATTATTGTCAATGACAATGGTCTGAAAGCCGGAACGCGTTTTCCAGACGGACTCGAACTCATTGAACATATTCCCCAGGGTCATAAAGTGGCGCTATGCGATATTCCTGTTCACGGCGAAATAGTGCGTTACGGCGAAGTGATAGGCTATGCCGTTCGCGATATCCCGCGCGGCAGCTGGATTGATGAATCCATGGTTGAGCTACCCAAAGCCCCGCCGCTGGAGACGCTGCCGTTGGCAACCAAAGTGCCAGAGCCGCTGCCGCCTCTTGAGGGTTATACCTTCGAAGGCTATCGCAATGCAGACGGCAGCGTCGGCACCAAGAATCTGCTCGGCATCTCCACCAGCGTGCACTGCGTTGCGGGCGTGGTGGATTATGTGGTGAAAATCATTGAGCGCGATCTGCTCCCCAAATACCCGAACGTTGACGGCGTGGTGGGGCTTAATCACCTGTACGGCTGCGGGGTGGCGATTAACGCTCCGGCCGCCATTGTGCCGATTCGCACCATCCATAATATTGCGCTGAACCCCAACTTTGGCGGTGAAGTGATGGTTATTGGCCTCGGCTGCGAAAAACTGCAACCGGAGCGACTGCTGGAAGGAACTCATGATGTCCAAAGTATCCCGGTCGACAGCGCCAGCATCGTCAGTCTGCAGGATGAAAAGCACGTCGGCTTTCAATCGATGGTTGCTGATATTTTGCAAGTGGCAGAACGCCATCTGGCAAAGCTCAACCAACGCCAACGTGAAACCTGCCCGGCATCAGAACTGGTGGTCGGAATGCAGTGCGGCGGTAGCGATGCCTTTTCCGGCGTGACGGCCAACCCAGCGGTGGGTTATGCCTCCGACCTGTTAGTACGCTGCGGCGCGACCGTGATGTTCTCGGAAGTGACCGAAGTGCGCGATGCCATCCACCTTCTGACCCCGCGCGCGATTAACGAAGAAGTAGGTAAGCGCCTGCTCGAAGAGATGGCCTGGTACGATAACTACCTGGATATGGGCAAGACTGACCGCAGCGCCAACCCTTCACCGGGCAACAAGAAAGGCGGTCTGGCAAACGTGGTGGAAAAAGCGCTGGGCTCAATCGCCAAATCTGGCAAGAGCGCCATCGTCGAAGTATTGTCGCCGGGCCAGCGTCCAACCAAACGAGGTCTGATTTACGCCGCAACGCCCGCCAGCGATTTTGTCTGCGGTACGCAGCAGGTTGCTTCCGGGATCACCGTGCAGGTATTCACCACCGGTCGCGGTACGCCGTACGGCCTGATGGCGGTGCCGGTGATAAAAATGGCGACGCGTACTGAGCTGGCCAATCGTTGGTTTGACCTGATGGACATCAACGCAGGTACCATCGCTACCGGAGAAGAAACCATTGAAGACGTGGGGCTGAAATTGTTCGAGTTTATTCTCGACGTCGCCAGCGGGCGTAAGAAAACCTTCTCGGATCAGTGGGGACTGCATAACCAACTGGCGGTGTTTAACCCGGCGCCAGTGACCTGATTGTCCGCAATATTTTCTTCAAGGGCATGTCTTCTGACATGCCTTTTTTTTCGCTATAACTTTCGCAACCCTCCCCTTTCTTTCGAAACTTTCATTTATCAGATCAAAATCACAAAAAAACATTACGAAACCCTATACTTTATTTCGAAGAAAGAAATCGAAAGACTTCGGAGGAAGTATGTTTATCATCTCAAGCAAAACAATGCTGAAGAAGGCGCAGCAAGAAGGTTATGCCGTACCAGCATTTAACATTCACAACCTGGAGACCTTACAGGTTGTTGTGGAAACAGCTGCCGAACTACGCTCTCCGTTGATCGTCGCCGGCACGCCTGGCACTTTTAGCTATGCCGGGGTTGGTAACATAGTTGCTATCGCCAGTGAACTGGCAAGAAACTGGAATCACCCGCTCGCCATCCATCTCGATCACCATGAAAGCGTCCCTGATATTGAAGCGAAAGTCGCTACAGGTATTCGCTCCGTCATGATTGATGGTTCCCATCTGCCGTTTGCCGACAACATTGCGTTAGTTAAAAAGGTGACAGATTACTGCCACCGCTATGACGTCAGCGTGGAAGCTGAACTGGGACGCCTGGGTGGGCAGGAAGATGATCTGATCGTAGACGGAAAAGATGCGCTTTATACCCACCCAGAACAGGCTCGCGAGTTCGTAGAAAAAACAGGTATCGACTCATTGGCGGTCGCAATTGGCACTGCTCATGGCCTATATAGCGCAGAACCAAAACTGGATTTTGAACGGCTTACAGAGATTCGTCAGTGCGTTGATATTCCGCTGGTTTTACATGGCGCATCTGGCCTACCTGCACATGATATTAAACGCGCGATCTCCTTAGGAATCTGTAAAGTCAACGTTGCTACCGAACTCAAAATCGCCTTTGCTGGCGCACTCAAAACCTACCTGAGTGCGCATGCTGATGCAAATGACCCACGCCATTACATGATGCCCGCAAAAGCCGCCATGAAAGAAGTTGTACGTAAAGTCATCGCTGACTGCGGCTGCGAAGGAAAGCTGTAATCGATTTGAATTGGACGGATTCTGACAAAGGACTGTTTTTAAAGCTGGATCACGAAAGATGCTTTTACCCTTTGCCTTAAATCCAAAAATATTATGAAGATAAACAAAAGATATCGGAGATAGAAGTGAAAGAAATAATCTCTCGTCATAAAGCAGGTGAACATTTAGGTATTTGTTCTGTTTGTTCAGCACATCCGCTGGTCATTGAATCCGCATTACGTTTTGATCTCGACACGGATAGTAAAGTTCTGATCGAAGCAACGTCTAATCAGGTTAATCAGTTTGGTGGTTATACCGGAATGAAACCCGCCGATTTCCGTGATTTTGTCTATGGCATCGCACAAGAGATTGGTTTCCCACGTGAAAGGCTGATCCTGGGTGGCGATCACCTCGGCCCTAACTGCTGGCAAAATGAACCTGCGGCGGAAGCGATGGAGAAATCCGTAGCCTTAATTAAAGCCTACGTTGCCGCAGGGTTCAGCAAAATCCACCTCGATGCTTCAATGTCCTGTGCTGACGATCCCACGCCGCTGGACCCTATGGTTGTTGCTCAGCGAGCTGCCGTACTTTGCCAGGCCGCAGAAGCTACGGCAACCGAAGAACAGAAACACCAACTGACTTATGTGATTGGTACTGAGGTTCCTGTTCCCGGTGGCGAAGCCAGTACCATTGGCACCGTTCATGTCACACGCGAAGAAGATGCCGCCCGTACACTGGAAACCCATCAAATTGCCTTTAGAGCATTAGGACTTGAAGAAGCGCTAACTCGCGTGATCGCTATTGTTGTCCAACCCGGCGTCGAATTCGATCACACTCAGATCATTCATTATCAGCCACAGGCTGCAGAAGCGCTTTCAGCCTGGATTAAAGAAACTCCAATGGTCTATGAAGCGCATTCAACAGATTATCAAACCCGCCAGGCATACCGCGCCCTGGTACGCGATCACTATGCAATTTTAAAAGTGGGTCCAGCGCTGACCTTCGCGCTGCGTGAAGCCATTTTTGCGCTAGCGCAAATGGAAAATGAACTGGTTTCTCCAGAGCAACGGAGCCGGGTTATGGAAGTAATTGACGAAGTTATGCTGAATGAACCGGACTACTGGAAAAAATACTATCGTCCAACCTGGAGCCAGGCGATGGTCGATATTCACTTCAGCCTCTCCGACCGTATTCGTTACTACTGGCCGCATCCTCGCATTCGTCAAAGTGTAGAGAAATTAATCACCAACCTTAATGACGTTGCTTTACCACTGGGACTCATTAGCCAGTTTATGCCCGTGCAATTTGAACGCCTGACTGAAGGGACGTTAACCGCCACACCACATAATCTGATTATCGACAAAATCCAGGACGTTCTGCGCGCCTATCGCTTTGGTTGCGCACCAGCAAGTGCCTGAAATCTGGAGAATATATGAGCCAACTTTTTGTTCGAACAGGAATTAACTTTAGCTCGTGTCAGCATGCGCTGACACATATTGGAGAGGAGATGCTGGCCAAAGGGGTCGTGTATGAAAGCTATCCGCAGGCCCTGATTGAGCGTGAAGCAACTTTTCCAACCGGAATAGCGTTGGAACGTCATGCCGTCGCGATTCCGCATTGTGAAGCTATTCATGCGAAATCGCCTGCAATCTATCTGATTCGCCCGGATACACCGGTCAACTTTCAACAAGCGGATGATGACGAAAAGATAGCCGTCTCTTTAATTATTGCCCTGATTGTTGAGAACCCAACGGCGCAACTGAAGCTCCTGCGTCGTCTGTTTAGTGAGCTACAAAACCCGAACACCATTGAAGCATTGTTGAATGCGCCCGATGCAGAACTGGCAATGCTGTTTCGGGAAAAAATCCTTGAGTCTGAGCCCTGCGCACAGGCTTGAAAAGATACTGATAATAAAAGGAATACCCTATGAAACGTAAAGTAATTGTGGCTTGTGGCGGTGCTGTAGCAACTTCAACAATGGCAGCTGAAGAAATTAAAGAACTCTGTGAAGCCAACAATATCCAACTCGACCTGGTTCAGTGCCGGGTAACAGAAATCGAAACCTATATGGATGGCGCGGATCTTATTTGTACCACAGCCCGCGTTGACCGTACGTTTGGCGATATCCCGGTCGTTCACGGCATGCCTTTTGTCTCAGGCGTGGGTATCGAAGCGTTGCAGCAAAAAATACTGACTATCCTCGTGGGGTAACGCCATGTTTAGCGAAATAATGCGTTATATCCTCGACTTAGGTCCAACGGTTATGCTGCCGTTAGTGATCATCATCTTCTCCAAATTATTGGGAATGAAGCTCGGGGATTGTTTTAAATCCGGCCTACATATTGGTATTGGCTTTGTCGGTATCGGACTGGTCATTGGCCTGATGCTTGACTCTATCGGCCCTGCCGCAAAAGCGATGGCGGAACAGTTTCAAATCAACCTGCATGTGATCGACGTTGGCTGGCCGGGTTCATCACCAATGACCTGGGCTTCACAAATTGCATTAATTGCGATTCCTGTCGCCATTGGGGTGAATATCCTGATGCTGGTCACCCGCATGACCCGCGTAGTAAACGTCGATATCTGGAACATTTGGCATATGACGTTTACCGGCGCGATGTTACATCTGGCGACCGGTTCATACTGGTTGGGCATTCTGGGCGTGGTTGTTCATGCCGCCTTCGTCTACAAACTGGGCGACTGGTTTGCAAAGGACACGCGTGACTTTTTTGGCCTTGAAGGTATTGCCATTCCACACGGTTCATCAGCGTACCTCGGTCCAATTGCCGTCCTGGTTGATACTATTATTGAAAAAATCCCCGGCCTGAATCGTATTCATTTTAGCGCGGATGATGTGCAGAAACGCTTTGGCCCCTTCGGCGAACCCGTGACCGTCGGTTTCGTGATGGGTTTAGTGATCGGCATGCTGGCAGGATATGACGTCAAAGCCGTTCTACAACTGGCGGTGAAAACGGCTGCCGTTATGCTGCTGATGCCACGCGTTATTAAACCTATTATGGATGGCTTAACCCCCATTGCGAAACACGCCCGTAAACGCCTGCAGGCGAAATTTGGCGGACAGGAATTCTTAATTGGTCTGGATCCTGCGCTGCTGCTCGGCCATACGTCGGTGGTTTCCGCCAGCCTGATCTTTATTCCGCTGACTATTCTGATTGCCGTCCTCGTACCAGGTAATCAGGTACTGCCATTCGGCGATCTCGCGACCATTGGTTTCTTTGTTGCCATGGCGGTAGCCGTTCATCAGGGGAACTTGTTCCGTACGTTGATCTCCGGCGTCATCATCATGGGTATCACCTTGTGGATAGCCACGCAAACTATTGGTCTACATACCCAGCTTGCTGCCAATGCAGGCGCACTGAAAGCCGGTGGCATGGTTGCATCGATGGATCAGGGCGGTTCCCCAATCACCTGGCTGTTGATTCAACTCTTCACCTGGCAGAACGTTGTGGGCTTCATCATCATCGCTGCGATTTACCTGTTGGGTGTACTACTGACATGGCGTCGGGCACGTAATTTCGTGGCGGCTGAAAAAGCAGCAGCCATAACAGAAAGCCAGACCGCATCTTAATTTCTGGGGAGCATTTGCTCCCCTTCACATTTCTGGAGACATTTATGAAATCAGTGGTGATTCACGCTGAGGGCGACGTACGCATTGAAGAACGTCCTATTCCGCAACTGCAGGCTGATGAAGATGTACTGGTCAAGGTGGTTAGCTCAGGGCTTTGCGGCTCAGACATTCCCCGTATCTTTAATCATGGTGCTCACTATTATCCGATAACGCTGGGGCATGAGTTCAGCGGCTATGTTGAGTCCTACGGTGCAGCCGTTACCGACTTACAACCCGGCGATGCTGTTGCCTGCGTACCACTACTTCCCTGCTTCCATTGCCCTCAGTGCGAGCGTGGATATTTCTCATTGTGTAAGCAATATCAGTTTGTTGGTTCACGCAGCGAAGGTGGCAACGCAGAATATGTAGTGGTAAAACGCGCTAACTTATTCCGCCTGCCTTCAGATATGCCGATTGATGATGGCGCATTCATCGAACCCATTACCGTCGGCCTGCATGCATTTCACCTGGCGCAGGGATGCGAAGGCAAACACGTCATTATCGTTGGGGCGGGTACGATCGGTTTACTGGCAATGCAATGTGCTCGTGAACTCGGTGCAAAAAGTATTACAGCGATTGATATCAACCCGCAAAAGCTGGCATTAGCAAAAGAACTGGGGGCAACCCATGTGTTTAATAGTCGGGAGATGAGTGCGGCTGAGATCCACACAGGTCTGGAGGATATTCAATTTGACCAACTCATACTGGAAACCGCGGGAACCCCACAAACCGTGGCTCTGTCGATTGAGATTGCTGGGCCTCGTGCTCAACTGGCGTTAGTCGGTACGTTGCATCACGATCTTGCGCTTTCTGCAGGTGTATTTGGACAAATATTGCGTAAAGAGTTAACCATTCTTGGCAGTTGGATGAATTATTCCAGCCCATGGCCTGGAGAAGAATGGGAAACCGCTGCGCGCTTGCTAACGGAAAAACGCTTGCAGTTGAGGCCATTAATTGCCCACAGTGGCGATGCCGAAAGCTTTGCCAGCGCCGTCAAGTCACTCCATGGCGCACCGATGCAGGGAAAAATTTTACTCAAACTCTCCTGAACCCACGAGCCAGCAACCTGCGCTGGCTCACATTTACTTTCGAAATTTAGCGTTCACCTTTCGCAATCCTTCGATTAAACTAGTGATAGTCAAATTATCAGGCAAATCAATATGAACTCATTTGAGAGAAGGAATAAAATTGTCGACCTGATTAATACGCAAGGCAGCGTATTGGTAATGGACCTTTCGAATACCTTTGGTATATCTGAAGTCACCATTCGCGCCGACCTGCGGTTATTAGAAGAGAAAGGTCTGGTCACTCGTTTTCACGGCGGTGCGGCTAAACCAGGAAGCCATCTGGCTGAAGGCGACAATCAGGAAGTGGTATTGGAAGATCGGTATCAGCTTGCCAGCGATCCTAAAAAACGGATCGCCCAGGCTGCAACGGCAATGGTCGAGGAAGGAATGACCGTGATTCTGGATAGCGGAAGCACTACCTTACTGATCGCTGAGGCGCTAAACCGAAAAAGTAATATCACCGTTATTACTAACAGTCTGCCCGCTGCGTTTACGTTATCGGAAAACAAAGACATTACGCTGGTTGTCTGTGGTGGAACAGTGCGCCACAAAACGCATTCGATGCATGGCACTATCGCTGAACGCTCTCTGCAAGGGATTAGCGCTGATCTGATGTTTGTGGGCGCTGACGGAATTGATGCTACAAATGGTATTACGACATTCAACGAGGGCTATTCGATTAGCAGCGTAATGGCAGCTGCGGCACATAAGGTCATTGCCGTATTGGATGCGACGAAGTTTAACCGACGAGGTTTTAATCAGGTGCTGCCGATGGAGAAGATTAACTGCGTAATAACCGACGACAGTATCAGCAAACAAGATAAAACAGCGCTGACCAAAACAGGCGTCGAACTGCTGGTCGTTTAAACTACCCGCCACATCCCCCCTTTTGTCGCGCCAACGCGTTGCAGTTTGCCTTTTAGCTGCAACGCTTTCAGATACCGCTCTACGGTGCGGGCTGAGATTGCACACTCTTCAGCGATACTTTTGGCAGATCTGCCCGGCTGGTTCGACAAGATTTGTAGAATGCGTTTTTCAATATCCAGTAAATCAGGCGACATTTCTTCCGACATTTCTTCCGACATTTCTTCCGACAGGGTTGATGGTTTTCCCAATCCCTCCTGCAAAGCAGAGATGATGTTTTCCAGGATAAACTCTATAAAGGGCGTGCAGCTACTTTGCCGATCGCACTGCCCTAACACCTGGTAATAGCGGTCCTGTTGGTAGTGGATCAGTGTCTCTACGGGTAACCACGCCAGTTCCGATCGCCACTCACGGAGGATTAATGTCTGCCACAGCCGCCCCATCCGTCCATTACCGTCGGCAAAAGGATGAATAAATTCAAATTCATAATGGAAAACAGCGCCAGCAATCAGCGGGTGGAGCTCTGTCGTTTTTAACCAGCCCAGTAAATCATTCATCAAACGTAAAACTTGTGAGGCCGGAGGAGCCATGTGAATAAGCTGCTTTTCCCTGTAAACACCAACATTGCCGGTGCGTAACTGGCCTGGATTATCGACCAGACCGAGCATAAGGACCCGATGTGCTTGTAAAAGGTCGGATAATTGATCACTTTTCCATTCCGACATCTTTTCATAGGCCAGAATCGCATTTCTCACTTCCTGTATGTCTTTAGCAGGAGCCAGAATACGTTTTCCTTCCATCAGTGCAGTGACTTGTTCCGTAGTCAATGAATTATCCTCAATCGCTAAAGAGGCCTGAATGGTGCGAATACGATTCTCTTTGCGCAAAAGAGGAGATGCCCTACCAGCCATCGCGGCCCAATGCCCCATCAACTCACCAATTTCAATGACTTGATTAAGGATCATTGGAGTGACGACGAAAGGTGGTTGGTAGGTGCTCACTCTTACTCCCCCTGCTGGTCCAGCGCGTATTTATACAGCGCATTCTTTTTCACGCCGTGAATTTCCGCTGCCAGCGCCGCCGCTTTCTTCAGCGGCAGCTCTTTTTGTAACAACGCCAGCGTACGCAGCGCATCAGCCGGGAGGTCATCTTCTTGCGCTTTATGCCCTTCGACAATCAGCACCATTTCGCCCTTACGACGGTTTTCATCTTCCTTGACCCACGCCAGCAGTTCGCCGACCGGCGCGCCGTGAATGGTTTCCCAGGTTTTGGTCAGTTCGCGTGCCAGCACCACATAACGGGATTCTCCCCAGACGGCGACCATATCTTCCAGGCTATCCAGTAAACGGTGGGTGGATTCATAAAAAATAAGCGTACGCGGTTCTGCTTCAATGGCTTTCATCGCATCGCGGCGGCCTTTTGATTTCGCAGGCAGGAAGCCTTCGTAACAAAAGCGGTCAGATGGCAGACCAGCAGCACTCAGCGCGGCAATCGCCGCGCACGGGCCAGGCAGCGGTACCACGCGGATGCCTGCTTCGCGACAGGTGCGCACCAGGTGGTAGCCTGGGTCGTTAATCAGCGGCGTTCCGGCATCGGAAACCAACGCGATGTTTTGCCCCTCTTTAAGCTTTGCCACCAGCGTCTCGGCTTTTTGTTGCTCATTGTGATCGTGTAAGGCAAACAAACGGGCGTTAATCGCGAAGTGTTGTAACAATAATCCGGTATGTCGGGTGTCTTCAGCGGCAATTAAATCAACGGCTTGTAAAACTTCGAGCGCTCGTTGGGTAATATCAGCCAAATTTCCGATAGGAGTAGGTACAATAAAGAGTTGGCCTTGAGAATTATCCGCCGATTCGTGTTGTTTCATTGTGTCGTCCGTATTGCCGATTTAATATTGAGCATTGCGTAAAAAAATATCACTGGATACAGTATGGTACCCTCAACATTTTCTCGTTTGAAAGCCGCGCGCGCGCTACCAGTCATTCTGGCAGCATTGATTTTCGCAGGCTGTGGCACCCAGGCGCCAGACCAGAGTGCAGCCCATATGCAGGGCACTGCGCAGGCTGATTCCGGCTTTTATCTGCAACAGATGCAGCAAAGCTCAGATGATAGCAAGACCAACTGGCAATTACTCGCCATTCGTGCACTGCTGAAAGAAGGCAAGAGCCAGCAGGCTATCGAATTGTTCAACCAGTTACCGCAGAAGCTAAACGATGCCCAGCGTCGTGAGCAGTCACTGCTGGCCGTCGAGATCAAGCTCGCGCAGAAAGATGTCGCGGGAGCACAGGCCCTGCTGGATAAACTCACGCCCGCCGATTTCGACCAAAACCAGCAGGCGCGTTACTGGCAGGCGCAAATCGACGCCAATCAGGGCCGCCCGTCGCTGACTCTGCTGCGCGCCCTGATCGCACAGGAACCACTGCTGGCCGCGAACGCTAAGCAGAAAAACATAGATGCAACCTGGCAAGCGCTGTCGTCCATGACCCAGGAACAAGCTCAGACGCTGGTCATCAATGCTGATGAAAACGTACTGCAAGGCTGGCTGGACCTCCAGCGCGTCTGGTTCGATAACCGTAACGACCCGGACATGATGAAAGCCGGTATTGCCGACTGGCAAAAACGTTACCCACAAAACCCGGGGGCAAAACTGCTGCCAACGCAGTTGGTTAACGTGCAGAGCTTTAAGCCAGCTTCCACCAGCAAAATTGCCCTGCTGCTGCCGCTGAACGGTCAGGCCGCTGTATTTGGTCGTACTATTCAGCAAGGCTTTGAAGCCGCGAAAAACATGGGCACTCAACCGGTAGCAGCTCCTGTTGCCGCCGCGCCTGCTGCGGATGCCTCTGCTGCTGCGACTACGGAACAACCGCAAACGACAGACGGTGTTGCCAGCCCTTCTCAGGCATCAGTAAGCGATCTGACCAATGAGGAGCCTGCACAGCCAGAAACGACAGCCCCACAGCCTACCGCGCCTGCACAACCAACAACCGCCAGCGCGCCGGCAAATCCGTCCGCTGAGCTGAAAATCTACGACACCTCGTCGCAGCCGCTGAATCAGATCCTGACCCAGGTACAGCAGGATGGCGCCAGCATCGTGGTTGGCCCGCTGTTGAAGAATAATGTTGAAGAGCTGATGAAAAGCAACACGCCATTGAACGTCCTGGCGCTTAACCAGCCGGAGGCGGTGAAAAACCTGCCGAACGTCTGCTACTTTGCCCTGTCGCCAGAAGATGAAGCGCGCGATGCCGCACGCCACATCCGTGATCAAGGCAAACAAACGCCGCTGCTGTTGCTCCCACGCAGTTCGTTAGGCGATCGCGTGGCTAATGCTTTTGCACAGGAATGGCAAAAACTGGGCGGCGGCGTAGTGCTGCAGCAGAAGTTCGGCTCCACGGCTGAGCTGAAAATGGGTGTCAACGGCGGCTCTGGCATTTCCCTGACGGGCAGCCCGGTAGCCTCTTCTGTACCTGCGCAGCCTGGCGTGACGATTGGCGGTCTGACGATTCCGGCAGCGCCTACAGATGCACAAATCACCGGCGGCAGTGGTCGTGTTGACGCCGTGTATATTCTGGCGACGCCGGAAGAAATCGCCTTTATAAAACCGATGATCGCTATGCGTAACGGCAGCCAGAGCGGAGCATCGCTGTATGCCAGCTCCCGTAGCGCTCAGGGAACCGCTGGCCCGGACTTCCGTCTGGAAATGGAAGGCTTGCAGTACAGCGAAATCCCAATGCTGGCAGGCGCTAACACGCCTCTCATGCAGCAGGCGCTTGGCGCGGTGCGTAACGACTACTCGCTGGCGCGTATGTACGCAATGGGTGTCGATGCCTGGTCGCTTGCCAACCACTTCTCGCAAATGCGTCAGGTGCAGGGCTTCGAAATTAACGGCAACACTGGCGCATTAACCGCAAATCAGGATTGTGTGATTAACAGGAAGTTATCATGGCTCAAATACCAGCAAGGACAGGTCGTCCCCGCCAGTTAACGAGTAAACAGACCGGTGACGCGTGGGAAGCTGTTGCGCGTGACTGGCTGCACAGCAAGGGACTGCATTTCATCGCCGCCAACGTGCGCGAACGTGGCGGCGAAATCGACCTGATAATGCGTGAAGGCAACACCACCGTATTTGTTGAAGTTCGCTATCGGCGTTCAGCCCAGTTTGGCGGCGCGGCGGCGAGTGTGACCCGGAGCAAACAACACAAATTATTACAGACCGCCCGCTTGTGGCTTGCGCGCCACAATGGGAGTTTTGATACTGTGGATTGCCGGTTCGATGTGTTAGCCTTCACCGGAAATGATGTTGAGTGGTTTAAAGACGCGTTCAACGACCGCTCATAGTTGAAGATTCAGAGCCTGGTTCTTAAGGATTAGCGTGTTAGATAGAATTAAAGTCTGCTTTACAGAAAGCATTCAAACTCAGATAGCTGCGGCTGAAGCGCTCCCGGATGCGATCTCCCGTGCAGCCATGACGCTGGTTCAGTCCCTGCTCAATGGCAACAAAATTCTCTGTTGTGGTAATGGGACGTCCGCTGCCAACGCACAGCATTTTGCTGCCAGCATGATCAATCGTTTTGAAACGGAACGACCAAGTTTACCTGCTATTGCACTAAATACTGATAATGTGGTCTTAACTGCGATTGCCAACGATCGCCTGCACGACGAAGTTTATGCAAAACAAGTCCGTGCGCTGGGACATGCAGGTGATGTTCTGCTGGCAATCTCTACGCGTGGTAATAGCCGCGATATCGTAAAAGCTGTTGAAGCCGCCGTGACACGCGACATGACAATCGTCGCGCTGACCGGGTATGACGGAGGGGAGCTGGCCGGATTGCTGGGGCCGCAGGATGTTGAAATCCGCATTCCCTCACACCACAGTGCCCGCGTTCAGGAAATGCATATGCTGACGGTCAACTGCCTTTGCGATCTCATCGATAACACGCTTTTTCCTCACCAGGATGATTAAGGAGTACACATGAAGGCATTTTCGCCGCTTGCTGTGATTATCGCTGCACTGCTGCTGCAAGGCTGTGTAGCTGCCGCCGTGGTCGGAACCGCAGCCGTCGGGACTAAAGCCGCGACGGATCCGCGTAGTGTCGGCACTCAGGTAGATGACGGAACCCTGGAATTACGCGTCAATACGGCGTTGTCGAAAGATGCCCAGATCAAGAAAGAAGCGCGTATCAACGTTAGCGCCTATCAGGGCAAGGTTCTGCTGGTCGGTCAGTCACCGAATAGCGAACTGTCTGCGCGGGCAAAACAGATTGCAATGGGCGTAGAAGGTACCACTGAGGTCTTTAATGAGATCCGTCAGGGTCAGCCAATCGGTCTGGGCGATGCGTCCAACGATACCTGGATCACCACCAAAGTACGTTCCCAGTTGCTGACCAGCGATCAGGTGAAATCCTCTAACGTGAAAGTCACCACCGAGAACGGGGAAGTGTTCCTGCTGGGTCTGGTTACTGAACGTGAAGCGAAGGCGGCGGCAGATATCGCCAGCCGGGTAAGCGGCGTGAAACGCGTCACTACGGCCTTTACGTTTATTAAGTAATACCGATGCCGGATAGCGACGCATTAGCGTCTTATCCGGCCTACAGGACGTCATCGTTTGTAGGTCGGATAAGCGTCAGCGCCACCCGGCATTTTATTTTGCCCTTTCGCGTAGCTCGGAAGAGGTCAGGATGGTAACGCCCTCATCTCCTGGCGCCAGCGCTTCTGCCAACATTGCCCGTGCAACATCCCGCGCGTCAATCGACTTCCAGTTACCCGGCAGCAGCCTGAACAACGGCGCTAAAAACTTCTCATTCGTCCGCTGCTTATCCCGTTCTCCCAGTAGCATCGAAGGTCGGACAATCGTCAGGCGCGGCCATTTCTGCGCGATTAACGCCTGCTCCATTTCCCCTTTCACCCGGTTATAAAAAAACGGTGAATTCGCATTCGCGCCCATCGAACTCACCACCAGCATATGCTGAGCGCCTAACCGACGTCCCGTCAGGGCGGTGTCCACCACCAGCGTATAGTCAGCGTGGATAAACGCCTCTTTCGAGCCGGCTTCACGTCGGGTGGTTCCCAGACAACAAAAAACGATATCGACCGGATCGGTGACTTGTGCCAGAGCATCGGTTAGCTGCGGATCATGGGGATTATAAACGCCAACCGTATCAGCCAGCGGTCGACGCGTCGGCGCCGTAATGGCGTTGACCCGGGGTTCATTAAGCAACATACGCAGCAAATTTCCGCCTACCAGCCCCGTTGCGCCTGTTATTAACACCTGACTCATCCTCGCTCCTTTACAGAATTGTCCGTCTTGCACTCTCAGCCTTAGCGACCAGACTTAATAGTCCGTGAGGTAATTATCCGTCAACATGGAAATTCTGCCTTATTCGCAACCAACTCAACGGAGGAAACATGAGCAAGAAGATTGCCGTTTTAATCACTGATGAGTTTGAAGATTCAGAATTTACATCACCAGCAGCAGAATTCCGCCAGGCCGGGCATGAAGTCATCACCATTGAAAAACAGGCAGGAAAAACGGTGAAGGGGAAAAAAGGTGAAGCCAGCGTCACCATCGATAAAGCGATCGAGGATGTGCGCCCTGCCGATTTTGACGCCCTGCTACTGCCAGGCGGTCACTCGCCGGACTACCTGCGCGGGGACGATCGTTTCGTGACCTTTACCCGGGATTTTGTTAACAGCGGCAAGCCGGTGTTTGCTATTTGCCATGGCCCACAGTTGCTGATCAGCGCGGATGTCATTCGTGGCCGTAAACTTACCGCCGTGAAACCTATCATCATTGATGTAAAAAATGCGGGCGCCGAATTTTACGATCAGGAAATGGTGAATGATAACGATCAGCTGATAACCAGCCGAACACCGGACGATCTTCCGGCGTTTAACCGTGAGGCATTACGTATTCTCGGGGCGTGAATCACGTAGCCAGAGCATCTTTTTGCCAAAGCCCAGCGTGTTATCGGTGAATTTGATTTCATCCAGCCGAATCTCCCACACGGGTGCAGGCAACATTCTGGCCACGGGGAAGCGGCGATTATACGCTTTACGCGCAACGTCGCTCTCCTCTCCCTCAAGACGGCGGATTTCCCCTTTAAACTGTACCCCACGAATCAGGGCGACCGTTTTGGGCTGGCCGTTTACCGTGCCGGCAACGGGCGCGCGCGGGCCGGACATCTGAGCATGGCGCGTTTTCTCTTCGGTCAGCACATAGAATGCCATCTTCTGAGCATCAAACAGGTAAAACGCATTCGCGCACCACAATTCACCCTCATGATGTACACACCAGGTCACGACATGCTGCTTCGCCAGCCAGCGGGTCACCGCAGTCAGTGTTTCCATTTCTGTTCTCTTTTATACTGTAGGCCTGAAAATTATCACGTCGATGGTGACAATGACACCCTGGTATCTGTACCTGATCCGTACCGCGGACAACGCCTTATACACCGGAATAACCACCGATGTGGAGCGCCGATATAAGCAACATCAGAGCGGGAAAGGCGCGAAGGCGCTGCGTGGAAAGGGGGAACTCTCCCTGGCATTTGCGGCGCAGGTCGGCGACCGTTCGCTGGCTCTGCGCATCGAGTATCGCGTCAAACAGCTCACAAAGCGTCAGAAAGAGCGCCTTGTAGAAGGCGAAGGGCTTGAGGCTCTACTGAGCAGCCTGCAAGCCCCGGATGTTAAAAACGATTGAAGTGATCGTGGTATTCCACCAGGCCCGTCACGCCCTCCAGCGCATCGTCCGCCAGGCGATGAACCTGGAACGCGCTTTCGGTGCCCGGCCAGCGGCAACGCAGGTCATGATGCGCTGCCAGCTCAAAGCCAAAGCGGCTGTACAGTGCCGGATCGCCCAGCGTAACCACTGCGGCGTAGCCAAACTCGTTCAGGGAATCGAGTCCTTCATAGACCAGCTGACGCGCCAGCCCCTGCCCCCGGTAGTTTTCATCCACCGCGAGCGGCGCCATGCCGACCCATTGCAGATCTTCGCCCTGAACATCGACAGGACTAAACGCGACGTAACCCACTACCTGACCTTCGTCATCGGTCGCAACCAGACCCAGCGTTAAGAAACCATCTTCACGCAGGTCGTGCACTAATTTCGCTTCCGCATCGCTCTCAAATGAACGACGCAGCAACGCATCAATACCAGGGGCATCAATGGGAATCTCAACTCGAATCAGCATGGCTCACCTACCGAGGTCTGTTTGGTGTCTGGCGTTGTTTTCATTCCCGCCTCAACAAAGTCCGCCAACTGCATCAGCATGACGCGCAGCGCTTTAGGCATCTGATCCAGCTCGATGGCGTCCATCAGATTTTTTACATACAGCCCTAATTCTGTATCACCTTCAATTACCAGGCGACGCTGGAAGAAAAGCGTATCCGGATCCTGCTTACGTGCCGCAATCATCAGTAAGTCACTGGCGTCAGCGCTAAAACTCACATCCGCATCGGCATTTTGGCTGACGATAAGTTTATCGTTCTCAACAGAGGTATACCATTTGAGACCAATGTCACGTACATGGATGCTTAGCCAGCGGCCTTCGAGAAACTCCAGCTCTCCATCAGCCAGCGCCTGGCTAAACTGCCAGCTCAGAACCTGCTCCAGGACCTGGCGCTTCAGCGCAAAGGGCGTCAGTTTAACCGGTACACTCATCAGAGAAGGACCAAAATGTACTAAGCGTGAACGCAGTTTATCCAACACGAGCTTTACTCCCTGTTTCAATAGTCCTGCTATTTTGCCATATCAAATAAACGACATAGCGGCATAAATCAACAATTCGATGCGAAATTGTTACCTCTTTATTGCTGTCACCAATACGACTTTAACTGCCTCAAATCAAAAATTGTCTCAGCAAGGTTAACTAAAATCCCTCTTCGTTAACATTTCTGCGCCTTTCACGGCGCAACGTTCAGGATAAATTATGGAGCTGCTCTGCCCTGCCGGAAATCTCCCGGCGCTTAAGGCGGCCATCGAGAACGGCGCTGATGCTGTCTACATCGGGCTGAAAGATGATACCAACGCCCGTCATTTCGCCGGCCTTAATTTTACCGAGAAAAAATTGCAGGAAGCGGTGAGTTTTGTCCATCAACACCGCCGTAAGCTGCACATCGCGATTAACACCTTTGCGCATCCGGATGGTTATGCGCGCTGGCAGCGTGCCGTAGATATGGCGGCGCAACTGGGTGCGGATGCGCTGATCCTTGCCGATCTTGCCATGCTTGAGTATGCCGCAGAGCGCTATCCGCATATTGAGCGCCATGTCTCTGTTCAGGCATCTGCTACCAACGAAGAGGCGATTAATTTTTATCATCGCAACTTTGATGTCGCCCGTGTGGTGCTGCCGCGCGTGTTGTCTATTCATCAGGTGAAACAGCTCGCTCGCGTCACGCCTGTTCCACTCGAAGTGTTCGCCTTTGGTAGTTTGTGCATTATGGCGGAAGGCCGGTGTTATCTTTCATCCTACCTGACGGGCGAATCGCCTAACACGGTTGGCGCCTGCTCTCCCGCGCGTTTTGTTCGCTGGCAGCAGACCCAACAGGGCCTGGAATCCCGTCTGAATGAAGTGCTGATTGACCGCTATCAGGACGGAGAAAACGCCGGTTATCCGACGTTGTGTAAAGGCCGCTATCTGGTTGACGGCGAGCGCTATCATGCGCTGGAAGAACCCACCAGCCTGAACACGCTGGAGCTGCTGCCGGAGCTGCTGGCGGCCAATATTGCCTCGGTAAAAATCGAGGGACGCCAGCGTAGCCCTGCCTACGTCAGCCAGGTGGCGAAAGTGTGGCGTCAGGCGATCGATCGCTGTATAGCCGACCCGCAAAACTACGCACCACAGGCGGCATGGATGGAAACGCTCGGTTCCATGTCCGAAGGCACGCAGACCACGCTTGGCGCGTATCACCGTAAATGGCAGTGAGAGAAGCAATGAAATATTCCTTAGGGCCGGTGCTATGGTACTGGCCAAAAGAAACGCTGGAAGATTTTTATCAGCAGGCCGCCGCCAGCCAGGCCGACATTATCTATCTTGGCGAAGCGGTATGCAGTAAACGCCGTGCCACCAAAGTGGGCGACTGGATCGATATGGCGAAGTCGCTCGCTGGTAGCGGTAAACAGGTGGTACTGTCGACGCTGGCGCTGGTGCAAGCCTCATCTGAGCTGGGCGAATTAAAGCGCTACGTTGAAAACGGCGACTTCCTGCTGGAAGCCAGCGATCTCGGCGTGGTAAACATGTGCGCCGAGCGTAAGCTGCCGTTTGTCGCCGGACACGCGCTCAACTGCTACAACGCGGTGACGCTGCGTTTACTGCTCAAACAAGGGATGGTGCGCTGGTGTATGCCGGTAGAATTATCTCGCGACTGGCTGATCAATCTGCTCAACCAATGTGAAGAGTTGGCTATCCGCGATAAGTTTGAAGTAGAGGTATTGAGCTACGGCCATCTGCCGCTGGCGTACTCTGCCCGCTGCTTTACGGCGCGCTCCGAAGACCGACCAAAAGACGAATGTGAAACCTGCTGCATCAAATACCCGAACGGGCGAGATGTGCTGTCGCAGGAGAATCAGCAGGTCTTTGTTCTCAACGGGATCCAGACCATGAGCGGCTATGTTTATAACCTCGGTAACGAGCTGACATCCATGCAGGGTCTGGTGGATATTGTGCGCCTGTCACCTTCTGGCACGGAAACATTCGATATGCTTGATGCCTTCCGCGCCAATGAAAATGGCACTGCCCCATTACCGCTCGCCGCTCATAGCGACTGCAACGGTTACTGGAAACGTCTGGCCGGGCTGGAGCTGCAATCCTGATAAAACCTCGCCGGATGGCGGCATAAATGCCTTATCCGGCCTACAAATAGCGATCCCGTAGGCCCGATAAGCGCAGCGCCATCGGGCCTTGTTTTTGCCGTCAGTCTCATAAAGCTCACTTTGTTAACAACGTTAATCAAATTTTAATGCAGTATTAAATGATTAACCGGTAACAAAGTGAGCCGTTATGACTGACAAAACTATTCCGTTCTCGGTGCTGGATCTGGCACCGATCCCTGAAGGATCTTCGGCAAAAGAAGCCTTTACGCACTCGCTTGATCTCGCCCGGCTGGCTGAAAAGCGCGGCTATCACCGCTACTGGCTGGCAGAACATCACAACATGACTGGCATCGCCAGCGCCGCAACCTCAGTTCTGATTGGTTATCTGGCTGCCAATACCACCACGCTGCATCTGGGTTCTGGCGGCGTGATGCTGCCCAACCATTCGCCGCTGGTGATCGCCGAGCAGTTCGGTACCCTAAATACACTGTATCCGGGACGCATCGATCTCGGGCTTGGCCGCGCGCCGGGGAGCGATCAGCCAACGATGCGCGCGCTGCGCCGCCATATGAGTGGAGATATCGATAACTTCCCACGCGACGTGGCCGAACTGGTGGACTGGTTCGACGCCCGCGACCCGAACCCCCATGTACGCCCGGTGCCTGGATACGGCGAGCAGATCCCAGTCTGGTTATTAGGTTCCAGCTTGTATAGTGCACAGTTGGCGGCACAGCTTGGCCTGCCGTTTGCCTTCGCCTCGCACTTTGCTCCGGATATGCTGCATCAGGCGCTGCATCTGTATCGTAGCCAGTTCAAACCTTCGGCGCGGCTGGCAAAGCCGTATGCAATGGTATGCATCAACATCATTGCCGCCGACAGTAATCGCGATGCCGAATTTCTTTTCACCTCGATGCAGCAGGCGTTTATGAAACTCCGTCGTGGCGAAACCGGCCAGCTACCGCCGCCGGTAGAGAATATGCATCAACTGTGGTCCGCTTCTGAACAGTATGGCGTGCAGCAGGCGCTAAGCATGTCGCTGGTCGGTGATAAGGCGAAAGTGCGACACGGGCTGGAGGCTATCTTGCGTGAAACCCAGGCTGATGAAATTATGGTTAACGGCCAGATTTTTGATCACCAGGCGCGGCTACACTCATTTGATTTGGCGATGGATGTGAAGCAGGAATTGTTGGGGTAGTACAATTTGTGCCGGATGGTGGCTGCGCCTTATCCGGCCTACTCAATCTCTGTAGGCCCGGTAAGCGTAGCGCCACCGGGCAATTTTTCTACTGGTACACTGGCAGCAGGTTAACGCTCGACAGGATATGGATAACCGCGTTGCCGACACCGAAGACCAGAATCAGGGCAATCATCGGTTTACCGCCCCAGACACGGAATTTCGGGCTGCCGAAACGTTCGCGGGATTTGCGTGCCAACAGCGCTGGCACAATGGCAGCCCAGATAGTTGCAGCTAAACCTGCATAGCCAATGGCGTACAGAAAACCGTTCGGCCACAGCAGGCCACCGACAATTGGCGGCACAAACGTCAGCAATGCGGTTTTAAAACGTCCCATTGCGGAGTCATCAAAACCAAATAAATCAGCCAGATAGTCAAACAGGCCCAGCGTCACCCCGAGGAAGGAACTGGCGACCGCAAAATTGGAGAACACCACCAGCAGCAGATCCAGACTACGGCTGTTCAGCACACCGCTCAGCGCCTGGACCAGCACGTCAATATTCCCGCCCTGCTGCGCAATACCAATAAATTCCGGACGCGGAATATTCCCCATCGTACCCAGCAGCCATACGGTATACAGCACCAGCGCCAGCAGCGTGCCGTATACCAGGCACTTAACGATGGTCTTGGGATCCTTGCCGTAATACTTCATCAGGCTCGGGACGTTGCCGTGATAACCAAACGACGCCAGACAGAACGGCAGCGTCATCAGCAGGTACGGTGTATATGAAGCATTGCTCTGCGCCACGTTAAACAGCGTGGCAGGCTGAACGTGTCCCAGCAGGCTGCCGAAGGTTAGGAAAAAGGTAATGACCTTTGCCCCCAGCACAATGGCCGTCATACGGCTAACCGCTTTGGTGCTTAACCACACCACAAACGCGACCAGCAGCGCAAAGCCAAGACCTGCCGCGCGCGCCGGAACGTTCAGCGACATCTCGGCAAAGGTGTGGTGCAGAATCGAACCGCTCGCCGAGATATACGCGTAGGTCAGAATGTAGAGCACAAAAGCAATCGAGATGCCGTTAACAACGTTCCAGCCTTTGCCCAGCAGATCTTTGGTAATGGTGTCGAAGCTGGAACCAATCCGGTAATTGAGGTTGGCTTCAAGGATCATCAGCCCGGAGTGCAGCATGCAGAACCAGGTGAAGATCAGCGCCGCCATGGACCAGAAAAACCACGCCCCGGACATGACCACCGGCAGAGAGAACATCCCCGCGCCAATAATGGTGCCGCCGATGATCACCACGCCGCCAAGCAGCGAAGGTGACGTTTGGGTGGTGGTTAGTGTTGCCATTTAGCCGTCTCTCCAGTCATTTATATTGCGACTACATATCAATGTGCTGCACTGTACCAGTACACGAGTACAATTGAAATAAAAAAAGCCCCGATTGTTGAGATCGGGGCTGTATATTTTACTTTACGCTTTTAAGCCGTTTGGCTTATGCGTCACCGCCGAAACGACGACGACCGGCTGAGTCATCACGACGCGGAGCTGAAGAATCGTCACGGCGCGGGCCACGACCACCTTCACGACGTTCGCCGCTGAAACGACGACCATCACCACGACCGCCTTCACGACGCTCACCGCCAAAACCACGGCCTTCACCGCGACCGCCTTCACGACGCTCGCCGCTGAAGCGACCACCGCCACGACGCTCACCACCGGTGTGCGGTACGGCATCGCCAACCAGCTGCATGTTCATCGGCTTGTTCAGGATGCGGGTACGGGTAAAGTGCTGCAGCACGTCGCCCGGCATACCTTTCGGCAGTTCGATAGTGGAGTGGGAAGCAAACAGCTTGATGTTACCGATGTAACGGCTGCTGATATCACCTTCGTTAGCAATCGCGCCAACGATATGGCGGACTTCAACGCCGTCATCACGACCCACTTCAATGCGGTACAGCTGCATATCACCAACGTCACGACGTTCACGACGCGGACGGTCTTCACGGTCGCCACGCGGGCCACGATCGTTGCGGTCACGCGGACCACGATCGTCACGGTCGCGGAATTCGCGTTTCGGACGCATCGGCGCATCTGGCGGCAGGATCAGCGGACGTTCGCCCTGAGCCATTTTCAGCAGTGCGGCTGCCAGCGTTTCGATATCCAGCTCTTCTTCCGGCTGCATTTTCGCCAGCAGAGCACGGTACTGATCCAGATCGCTGCTTTCCAGCTGCTGCTGTACTTTCGCGGCGAATTTTTCCAGACGGCGTTTGCCCAGCAGATCTGCGTTCGGCAGTTCTACTTCTGGAATGGTCAGCTTCATGGTGCGTTCGATGTTACGCAGCAGACGACGCTCGCGGTTTTCAACGAACAGCAGCGCGCGGCCAGCACGACCCGCACGACCGGTACGACCGATACGGTGAACGTAAGATTCGGAGTCCATCGGGATATCGTAGTTAACGACCAGGCTGATACGCTCAACGTCCAGGCCACGGGCCGCAACGTCGGTTGCAATCAGAATATCCAGACGGCCATCTTTCAGACGCTCCAGAGTCTGCTCACGCAGAGACTGGTTCATGTCGCCGTTCAGTGCAGCGCTGCTATAACCGCTACGCTCCAGCGCTTCTGCAACTTCCAGGGTCGCATTTTTGGTACGGACGAAGATAATCGCCGCATCAAAATCTTCTGCTTCCAGGAAACGCACCAGCGCTTCATTTTTACGCATGCCCCATACAGTCCAGTAGCTCTGGCTGATGTCAGGACGGGTAGTGACGCTGGACTGAATACGTACTTCCTGCGGCTCTTTCATAAAGCGGCGGGTAATACGACGAATCGCTTCCGGCATGGTGGCAGAGAACAGAGCGGTCTGATGACCTTCCGGGATCTGCGCCATGATGGTTTCAACGTCTTCGATGAAGCCCATACGCAGCATTTCATCAGCTTCGTCCAGTACCAGACCGCTCAGTTTGGAGAGGTCCAGAGTACCGCGCTTCAGGTGATCCAGCAGGCGGCCCGGCGTACCGACGACGATCTGTGGTCCCTGACGCAGGGCACGTAATTGCACGTCATAACGCTGGCCGCCGTACAGGGCTACCACGTTCACGCCGCGCATGTGTTTAGAGAAATCCGTCATGGCTTCTGCAACCTGAACCGCCAGTTCGCGGGTCGGTGCCAGCACCAGAATCTGAGGTGCCTTCAGCTCAGGATCAAGATTGTTGAGCAGCGGTAAAGAGAACGCTGCCGTTTTGCCGCTACCGGTCTGGGCCATACCCAGAACATCGCGACCGCCCAGCAGATGCGGAATGCACTCTGCCTGGATTGGAGATGGTTTTTCGTAACCCAGATCGTTAAGGGCTTCAAGGATAGGAGCCTTCAGGCCCAGATCTGCAAAAGTGGTTTCGAATTCAGCCATGTAGTACGTGTGCCTCAAAATTAATGGCGGCCAGTCTACATAACTCATCATGAAATTGATCTGCAATTTTCATTGAAAAGTGTGAACCGGCTCAAAGTAGGTGTATTAACGAACAACAACGCCCTCACCCGTGAAGGTGATGGCAATCAAAAAAGATTACGGGCTGATGTGTACGTCAGCTATTGCTGGTCCGATTCTGCCAGGTCATCTTGGTCCTGGCCCAGGAGCGATAATTCCAACAATGCGTATCGGTGCTCAACAAAGTTATGAACGTTGTTAGCCACCGCCAGTTTGAACAATGCCGTAGCGTTGTCCAAATCCCCCAGACTTAGGTAGTACTTACCTAAATAGAAGTTGGTTTCACTGAGATGCTCAGCGAGCGAGGTGTTATCCGTTGCGTCCGCCTTCAGGCGTTCCATCAGCGTTGCTTCGCTAATGTTGCCCAGGTAGAACTCGACAATGTTCCATCCCCATTGCTCTTTATCCGATTTTTCGAAGCGTTGTTTTAACGCTTCTTTAGCCTGCTTCTCATCGAGCTTCTGCTCGGCAAGATAAAGCCACAGACTGCGGAAAGGATCATTGGGATCGTCTTGATAAAACGCCAGCAGATCATCTTGCGCTAACTTGTCGCGACCGCCGTAATACAATGCGATACCGCGATTTAAGTGCGCGTAGTTGTAAGTTGGATCAAGCTCAAGTACAGAATCAAACGCTTCATAGGCAGCATCAAAATTGCCTGCCTGCGTTAAATATATACCTAAGTAATTGAATACTTCAGGCATATCTGGTCGGATTGCCAGCGCTTGTGAAAAATCATTTCGCGCAAGTGCCCTCAGACCGAGACTATCATACAACACTCCGCGCTCATATAAAAGCTGTGCGCGTTCGTCATCGGTTAAAGCCCGACTGGCAAGAATTTGTTCCATACGTGCCAGAATCACTTCCTGCTGCAAAGTCGGTTGCAATGGTACTGCGAGGACTTCACTCTTACGCCAGGCGGAATTACTGCATCCAGCCAGCGTGAGTGCTGTCGCAACGAAACACCAGCGCAAAAAAGGCTTCATTTCCCACTCCCGAAGACAACGATTGAATGAACGTCCAGGTTCCCCGGTTGCTAACAAGGCGTCCTGCCGGGTTAAAGGCCCTCCGCTCTCACGGAGGGCAATGGCAACCTTACTCGCCCTGTTGGCTTACCGGAGCTTCCGGTTCGCCTGCAGGCTGAGACTGCTCAGTTGCTTCTTTAATGCTCAGACGTACACGGCCCTGGCGATCAACTTCCAGAACTTTAACCGGTACTTCCTGGCCCATCTGCAGGTAATCGGTCACTTTCTCAACGCGCTTGTCAGCGATCTGAGAAATGTGTACCAGACCTTCTTTACCGCCACCGATGGCCACGAAGGCACCGAAGTCAACGATACGGGTCACTTTACCATTGTAGATACGACCTACTTCGATCTCTGCAGTGATCTCTTCGATACGACGGATAGCATATTTCGCTTTCTCGCCGTCGGTCGCTGCGATCTTCACAGTACCGTCATCTTCGATTTCGATAGTAGTGCCAGTCTCTTCGGTCAGGGCACGGATAACAGAACCGCCTTTACCGATAACGTCTTTAATCTTGTCCGGGCTGATCTTGATGGTGTGGATACGTGGCGCGAATTCAGAGATATCGCCACGCGGCGCGTTAATCGCCTGCTCCATCACACCCAGGATGTGCAGACGCGCACCTTTAGCCTGGTTCAGAGCAACCTGCATGATCTCTTTGGTGATACCTTCAATTTTGATATCCATCTGCAGCGCAGAGATACCGTCGCGGGAACCCGCCACTTTGAAGTCCATATCGCCCAGGTGGTCTTCGTCGCCCAGGATGTCAGACAGAACAACATAGTTGTCGCCTTCTTTCACCAGACCCATCGCGATACCCGCAACGGCGGCTTTGATCGGCACGCCTGCGTCCATCAGCGCAAGGGAAGCGCCGCATACGGAAGCCATGGAAGAAGAACCGTTAGATTCGGTGATTTCAGAAACCACACGCACGGTGTACGGGAATTTATCCAGTTCCGGCATCACTGCCAGCACGCCACGTTTCGCCAGGCGACCATGACCAATCTCACGACGCTTCGGAGAACCGACCATACCGGTTTCGCCTACGCAGTACGGAGGGAAGTTGTAGTGGAACAGGAAGTTGTCAGTACGCTCGCCCATCAGTTCGTCGAGGTTCTGCGCATCACGGGTGGTGCCCAGGGTCGCAGTAACCAGCGCCTGAGTTTCGCCACGGGTGAACAACGCGGAGCCGTGGGTGCGCGGCAGCACGCCGGTGCGCACGTCCAGACCACGGATCATGTCTTTTTCACGGCCATCGATACGCGGCTCGCCTGCCAGTACGCGGCTACGAACAACGTTTTTCTCGATAGCGTGCAGGATTTCGCCCAGTTCGTTAGCGTCCAGGGTTTCATCTTCAGCCACCAGAGTCGCGATGGTTTCAGATTTGATCACGTCAACCTGAGCATAACGCTCTTGTTTGTCAGTGATACGGTAAGCATCGCTCAGACGAGCTTCTGCCAGTGCGGCAACGCGCGCGTTCAGCGCTTCGTTGACGGCTTCTGGCTGCCAGTCCCAACGCGGTTTGCCAGCTTCTTTCGCCAGCTCGTTGATAGCCTGAATAACAACCTGCTGCTGTTCATGACCGAATACTACAGCGCCCAGCATCTGGTCTTCGCTCAGCAGTTCAGCTTCGGATTCAACCATCAGTACGGCAGCTTCGGTACCGGCAACAACCAGGTCCAGCTTGCTTTCTTTCAGTTCATCCTGAGTCGGGTTCAGTACGTACTGGTCATTGATATAACCAACACGTGCAGCACCGATCGGGCCGTTGAATGGGATGCCAGACAGCGTCAGCGCAGCGGATGCGCCGATCATTGCCACGATATCCGGGTTAACCTGTGGGTTAACAGAAACAACGGTCGCGATAACCTGAACTTCGTTAACGAACCCTTCCGGGAACAGCGGGCGAACCGGGCGGTCAATCAGACGCGCGATCAGGGTTTCGCCTTCGCTCGGACGGCCTTCACGACGGAAGAAGCTACCCGGGATACGGCCAGCAGCGTAGGTACGCTCCTGGTAGTTAACGGTCAGCGGGAAAAAGTCCTGGCCTGGTTTCGCTTTTTTCTGGCCAACAACGGTAACGAATACCGCAGTGTCATCCATGCTAACCATAACAGCGGCAGTCGCCTGACGCGCCATCATGCCGGTTTCCAGCGTAACGGTATGCTGACCGTACTGGAATTTACGAACGATCGGATTAAGCAAAATAATATCCTTTCTCTATTTTTTGACGGCACATTTTTGCGCCATCGTTAATACCCGATCTTCTGCGCATCCTCGCGACTAATGACAACCCTAACCCATACGCATGAGTAAAGCCTCTCATTAGCCGCGCGAACCTCTGCAACGGAAGATCATTCATAGCAACAATACATTAGTTTCCAGCGAATTGCTGCCATCTGCTGGAAAAAAGGGGCCATGAAGGCCCCCTCTTTCTGAAACTCGAAAGAATTAGCGACGCAGACCCAGACGCTCGATCAGCGCGGTGTAGCGTGCAACATCTTTACGTTTCAGGTAGTCGAGCAGTTTACGACGCTGAGAAACCATGCGCAGCAGACCACGACGGCTGTGGTGATCTTTTTTGTGCTCTGCAAAGTGGCCCTGCAGGTGGTTAATCTGTGCAGTCAACAGAGCAACCTGAACATCGGTAGAACCGGTGTCGTTTGCATCACGACCAAACTCAGAAACGATTTTAGCGGTAGCTTCAGTACTTAGAGACATTTTAAAACTCCAAAGTGTTAAGAATGAAAGGATGCCGATCTCTAATTCAGCTATCCCAGTGTATACACTTTATCCTTCAAACTGACTCTGCGTTGGCTGCGTCCGCTCACCTCAGTCACTTACCTAAGTAAGCTCATGAGGATTCTCAGACTTGCCGCTTTGATGCAGCTCGAATGATTTTGTGTATACGCCACGCAGATTGTTAAACAATTCACGCGACGTTAAGCGGCAGTATTCTACTCGCAGCGCCCTTTTATCGCAAGACAGAGAGCGTTATGCCGGATATTCAACCACCAAGCGACGGGGGGCGACACGACCTTCATCGTCGATCTCCCCCATGCCGATAAATTTGCCGTCATCGCCTTCCGTCACACGCACCAGGCCTTCCAGCGGGACACCTGTCGTACGTACCGGGTTACCATTTTTAAAGTAAACCGACGATGTTAAAGGCAAATTAACAACAGGATAGTCCGATGCTGGACTGTCCATTGGCATCAGCAAGGGATCAAGCAACTGAGCGGCCGGAATGTTCTGCTGCTCAGCCTGTTCAACCAGCTCGCGCAAGTGTTCCAGCGTCACCATACGATCCACCGGATACTTGCTGACCGTCAAACGACGCAGGTACGTTACGTGCGCACCACAGCCGAGCTTCTCGCCCAGATCGTCGATAATAGTGCGAATATAGGTACCTTTGGAGCAGTGAACTTCCAGCTCCAGCTCGTTACCTTCATGGCGAATAAACAGCAGCTCATAGACGGTAATCGGGCGCGCTTCACGCGGCACTTCAATACCCTGACGCGCATATTCGTACAGCTTTTTACCCTGATACTTCAGCGCCGAATACATTGACGGAATCTGCTCGATATCGCCGCGGAAAGTCTCCAGCGCGCTCGCAAGTTGCTCTGCGCTGAAGGTTACGGGACGTTCCTGCACGATTTGCCCATCGGCATCAGAGGTGTCAGTACGTTGCCCCAGGCGGGCTACTACGCGATAGCGTTTGTCAGAATCTAGCAAATACTGCGAAAACTTCGTCGCTTCACCGAGGCAGATGGGCAGCATGCCCGTCGCCAGCGGATCCAGCGCGCCGGTATGACCCGCACGGTTGGCATTGTAGATGCGCTTTACTTTTTGCAGTACGTCATTGCTGGACATGCCCTGCGGCTTATCCAGCAGCAGGACACCGTGAATGTCGCGACCACGACGACGAGGACGACTCATCAGTCCTCCTTGCTGTCGTCCGCTGGGTTCACACGACGTTCATCGTCATGTTTCACCACGCTGGTCACCAGGTTAGACATACGCATCCCTTCAACCAACGAGTTGTCGTAGAAGAAGGTCAGTTCAGGCACGATACGCAAACGCATCGCTTTCCCCAGCAGGGAGCGGATAAAACCAGATGCTTCCTGCAGGGCCTTAATGCCGTTTTTCACAGCCGCTTCGTCCTGGTCGTTAAGGAAAGTCACGAATACTTTGGCATACGCCAGGTCACGGGACATCTCAACACCCGATACGGTGGTCATCATGCCAACACGCGGGTCTTTGATTTCGCGTTGCAGGATGAGTGCGATTTCTTTCTGCATTTCCTGCGCCACACGCTGCGGGCGACCAAATTCTTTCGCCATAATAAATTCTCCAGAATAAAGACAAAAAAGGGGCCATAAGCCCCTTTTTAAATTTCTTGCCGGGTGGCGCTTCGCTTACCCGGCCAACACCTAATCATCTTCTAAGAATTTTGGGCTGCAAATTGCGGTCCAAAAGACGACGAAGATTATGCGATGGTACGTTTGATCTCGATAATCTCGAACACTTCGATCATATCGCCAACGCGAACGTCGTTGTAGTTCTTAACGCCGATACCACATTCCATACCGTTACGGACTTCGTTAACGTCATCTTTGAAGCGGCGCAGGGATTCCAGCTCGCCTTCATAGATAACCACGTTGTCGCGCAGGACGCGGATTGGGTTGTGACGTTTAATCGTGCCTTCGGTAACCATACAGCCTGCGATAGCGCCGAATTTCGGTGATTTGAACACATCACGAACTTCAGCCAGACCAATGATCTGCTGTTTCAGTTCCGGAGACAGCATGCCGCTCATCGCCGCTTTCACTTCGTCGATCAGATGATAGATGACGGAGTAGTAACGCAGATCCAGGCTTTCTGATTCGATAACTTTACGTGCAGAGGCATCAGCACGTACGTTGAAGCCAACCAGAATCGCGTTGGACGCCGCAGCCAGGGTTGCGTCGGTTTCGGTGATACCACCTACGCCAGAACCGATGATCTTCACTTTCACTTCGTCGGTAGACAGTTTCAGTAAGGAGTCGGAGATCGCTTCTACAGAACCCTGTACGTCAGCTTTCAGTACGACGTTCACTTCGTGAACTTCGCCATCGGTCATGTTGGCGAACATGTTCTCAAGTTTGGATTTCTGCTGACGAGCCAGTTTAACTTCACGGAATTTGCCCTGACGATACAGTGCAACTTCACGGGCTTTCTTCTCGTCACGCACCACGGTCACTTCGTCACCGGCAGCCGGAACACCGGACAGACCGAGGATTTCCACTGGAATGGACGGACCTGCTTCCAGAACTTCCTGACCCAGTTCGTTACGCATCGCACGCACGCGGCCGTATTCGAAGCCACACAGTACGATGTCGCCTTTATGCAGCGTACCTTCGCGTACCAGGACGGTAGCAACCGGACCACGACCTTTATCCAGGAAGGATTCGATTACCGCGCCGCTCGCCATACCTTTACGAACAGCTTTCAGCTCCAGAACTTCGGCCTGCAGCAGGATCGCATCCAGCAGTTCGTCGATACCGGTACCGGCTTTCGCAGAAACGTGAACAAACTGGCTCTCGCCGCCCCACTCTTCCGGCATGATGCCGTACTGGGACAGTTCGTTTTTAACGCGATCCGGATCCGCTTCTGGTTTATCGATTTTGTTGACTGCAACCACCACCGGCACACCTGCCGCTTTCGCGTGCTGGATAGCTTCGATGGTCTGCGGCATCACGCCGTCGTCTGCTGCAACAACCAGAACCACGATATCCGTTGCCTGAGCACCACGAGCACGCATGGAGGTAAACGCGGCGTGACCCGGGGTATCCAGGAAGGTGATCATACCGTTGTCAGTTTCAACGTGGTACGCACCGATGTGCTGGGTAATGCCGCCCGCTTCGCCAGAAGCCACTTTCGTGGAACGAATGTAGTCCAGCAGGGAGGTTTTACCGTGGTCAACGTGACCCATGATGGTTACAACCGGTGCGCGCGGTTCAGCCGCAGCGCCGGTGTCACGGTCGCTCATTACTGCTTCTTCCAGCTCGTTTTCACGACGCAGGATAACTTTGTGGCCCATCTCTTCGGCAACCAGCTGTGCGGTTTCCTGGTCGATGACCTGGTTGATGGTCGCCATAGCGCCCAGTTTCATCATCGCTTTGATGACCTGAGAGCCTTTCACCGCCATCTTGTTAGCCAGTTCGCCAACGGTGATGGTTTCGCCGATCACAACGTCACGGTTAACAGCCTGAGCTGGTTTCTGGAAGCCCTGCTGCAGAGCGGAACCTTTACGCTGTTTACCGCCTTTACCACCACGAACTGCGGCGCGCGCTTCTTCACGGTCGGCTTTCGATTCAGCGTGTTTGTTGCCTTTCTTCGCCGGACGCGCGGCTTTCGCGCTGCGAGTACGGCCACGGCCGCCTTCTACTTCACGATCGTTTTCGTCTTCCGCCTGGCGAGCGTGCTGAGAAGTCGTGACGTGATAATCGCTGGTATCTTCAACAGGTTCAGCGTTATTCACACCATTTTTCTCGTTTTCTTCCGCCATACGGCGAGCTTCTTCCGCTACGCGGCGAGCTTCTTCTTCAAGCTTGCGACGTGCTTCTTCTTCCGCTTTACGTTTCAGTTCTGCGGCTTCATTTTCACGGCGGGCTTTTTCGGCCTGGGCGGTTTTAGTCATATCGTCGGTCTGTTGATTGCTCACTTTGTCTTTTTCCGCAGCTTCACGTTTCGCTTTATCAGCGGCTTCACGCTTAGCTTGTTCTGCGGCCTCACGTTCGGCTTTTTGTTGCGCCTCGCGTTTGGCAGCTTCTTCTGCCTCACGACGGGCTTGCTCTTCCGCTTCACGCTGCGCCTGCTCTTCCGCGGCCAGGCGTTCAGCCTCTTGCGGATCGCGTTTCACAAAGGTGCGTGTCTTGCGGACTTCGATTTGTACCGATTTGCTTTTCCCACCGGTACCTGGAATATTGAGAGTACTGCGCGTTTTACGCTGCAATGTCAACTTATCCGGCGCTGAGCCGTTCTCACGGTTCAGATGCGCCAGTAAGGTTTGTTTCTCTTGTGCGGACACAGAGTCATCAGCAGACTTACGGATACCTGCATCAGCAAATTGCTGTACCAGGCGATCCACGGAGGTCTGTATCTCTGCAGCCAGCGTTTTTACGGTTACATCTGTCATACTGTTCCTTCCTGCTACAGTTTATTACGCTTCATCACCGAACCAGCAAATATTACGGGCAGCCATAATCAGCTCACCGGCTTTTTCGTCGGTCAACCCTTCGATATCAGCCAGATCATCAATGCCCTGTTCGGCGAGATCTTCCAGCGTACAAACACCACGGGCAGCCAGTTTAAAGGCCATATCGCGATCCAATCCTTCCAGATTCAGCAGATCGTCAGCCGGTTTGTTATCACCGAGGCTTTCTTCCTGGGCCAGTGCCAGAGTGGTCAGTGCGTTTTTAGCACGCTCGCGCAGCGCTTCAACGGTCTGTTCATCGAGGCCGTCAATTTCCAGCAGTTCTTTCATTGGCACGTAGGCCAGTTCTTCCAGCGTCGCAAAACCTTCTTCCACCAGAACTGTCGCGAAATCTTCATCGATATCGAGATATTTGGTGAAGGTATCGATGGCTGCATGTGCTTCAGCCTGATGCTTCGCTTGCAGGTCATCAACGGTCATTACGTTGAGTTCCCAACCGCTCAGTTGTGAAGCCAGGCGGACGTTCTGACCGTTACGTCCAATCGCCTGAGCCAGGTTACCGGCTTCAACCGCGATATCCATGGTGTGTTTGTCTTCATCCACCACGATAGAAGCGACATCTGCTGGCGCCATTGCATTAATCACGAACTGCGCCGGGTTATCATCCCACAGGACGATATCGATACGCTCGCCGCCCAGTTCGGTAGAGACCGCCTGAACGCGCGCACCGCGCATACCCACACACGCGCCGACCGGATCAATACGCTTGTCGTTGGTCTTAACGGCGATTTTCGCACGAGAGCCAGGATCGCGAGCAGCCGCTTTAATTTCAATCACTTCTTCGCCAATTTCTGGCACTTCAATGCGGAACAGCTCAACCAGCATTTCCGGTTTGGAACGGGTTACGAACAGTTGCGCACCGCGCGCTTCCGGGCGCACAGAGTACAGAACGCCACGAATACGGTCGCCAGGGCGGAAGTTTTCACGCGGCAGCATGTCTTCACGCAGGATCACGGCTTCAGCATTGCTGCCCAGATCCAGGGAAATGTTGTCACGGTTAACTTTTTTCACCACACCCGTAACGATTTCGCCTTCGTGTTCGCGGAACTGATCAACAACCATTGCGCGTTCAGCTTCACGTACTTTCTGTACGATAACCTGTTTCGCAGTCTGGGTGGTGATACGGTCAAAGGTGACAGATTCAATCTGATCTTCAACATAGTCGCCCACGTTCAGGCTTTCGTCTTCGAAGCGTGCCGCTTCCAGCGTAATTTCTTTGGTTGGCTGGGTAACTTCTTCTACGATTACCCAACGACGGAAGGTATCGAAATCACCGCTTTTACGATCGATTTCTACACGGACGTCGATCTCTTGCTCATATTTTTTCTTTGTTGCTGTAGCCAGCGCACTTTCCAGCGCTTCAAAAATTTTCTCGCGTGGCAGCGCTTTTTCGTTGGATACGGCTTCAACAACAGCCAAAATTTCTTTGTTCATCGCGGGCTTTTCACCTCAATCCAGACTGTTAAAAGTGGGGAACCAGGTTCGCCTTCTGGATATTACTCAGCGCGAACACTTCATCTTTACCTTCGACTGTGACCGTGATCATCTCACCGTCCACCGCTTTGATAACGCCCAGCCATTTACGACGGTTTTGTACCGCCATACGAAGAACCAGCGTGACTTCTTCCCCCAGGAAACGCACGTAGTGTTCAGCAGTGAACAGAGGACGGTCGAGACCCGGCGAGGAAACTTCCAGGTTATAGGCAACGGTGATTGGGTCTTCGACATCCATCACGGCGCTTACCTGATGGCTCACATCAGCACAATCATCAACATTGATGCCATCTTCACTATCAATATAGATGCGCAGTGTGGATGTGCGACCGCGAATAAATTCGATGCCGACCAGTTCGTAGCCCAGGGCTTCAACCGGTGCTGTAATCATCTCTGTTAATTTTTGCTCTAATGTGGACAAGCCCACCCCCAAGACATAAAAAAAGGGCCTAAAGCCCAGTTATTCTGTAGTCAGATAACAAAAAACCCCGATAAATCGGGGCTTTAGATAACTGAACCCTATAACCGCACCTGCGGTTCGGAGAACCTTCCGAAAGAATTTTTTTCAAATCCAGCTACGAAGGCCTAAGTCTTCACAGTATATTTGAAAAAGAACTCTAAGGGAAAGTGGTTGCGGGGGCCGGATTTGAACCGACGACCTTCGGGTTATGAGCCCGACGAGCTACCAGGCTGCTCCACCCCGCGCCTGAAACGTGGCAAATTTTACTCGTTTTGGGTAAAAAATGCAAATACTGCTGGGATTTGGTACCGAGGACGGGACGTAAAATCTGCGCACAGTATATTGATTCACTATGCGTTATGTCAACCTTGTTACGACTATGCAAATCAATGAATTCCTACCAGCGCATCTCCAGCAAGATAAATATGCCATCCGCGCCGCTATTTAACGAAATTGTCACTAAACTCTTCCTGTCATCCAGAAAAGATGATTAAATGAAAACTCATTTATTTTGCATAAAAATGCATTTAGTATAATAAGCCGACCTCTTCACCAGTCTATCAAGCAGGGTTTTATTTTATGACGACGATTCTCAAGCATCTCCCGGTAGGTCAACGTATTGGTATCGCTTTTTCCGGCGGCCTGGACACCAGTGCAGCACTGCTGTGGATGCGACAAAAAGGGGCTGTCCCATATGCATATACTGCGAATTTGGGCCAGCCGGATGAGGATGACTATGACAGCATTCCTCGCCGTGCAATGGAATATGGTGCTGAGAATGCTCGCCTGGTAGATTGCCGCAAGCAGCTGGTTGCCGAAGGGATCGCTGCCATTCAGTGCGGCGCCTTCCACAACACCACCGGTGGCCTGACCTATTTCAACACCACTCCGCTGGGCCGCGCCGTTACCGGCACCATGCTGGTTGCCGCCATGAAAGAAGATGGCGTGAACATCTGGGGTGACGGCAGCACCTATAAAGGCAACGATATTGAACGTTTCTATCGTTACGGCCTGCTGACCAACGCGGAACTGCAGATTTACAAACCATGGCTGGATACCGATTTTATCGATGAACTGGGTGGTCGCCATGAGATGTCCGAATTTATGATCGCCTGCGGCTTCGACTACAAAATGTCTGTTGAGAAAGCGTACTCCACTGACTCCAATATGCTCGGCGCGACCCACGAAGCGAAAGACCTGGAATTCCTGAACTCCAGCGTCAAAATCGTCAACCCGATTATGGGCGTGAAGTTCTGGGATGAGAGCGTGAAGATCCCGGCAGAAGAAGTGACCGTACGCTTTGAACAGGGTCATCCGGTAGCGCTAAACGGTAAAACCTTCAGCGATGATGTAGAAATGATGCTGGAAGCCAACCGCATCGGCGGCCGTCACGGTCTGGGCATGAGCGATCAGATTGAAAACCGTATTATTGAAGCGAAAAGCCGTGGCATCTATGAAGCCCCGGGGATGGCGCTGCTGCACATCGCTTACGAGCGTCTGCTGACCGGTATCCATAACGAAGACACCATTGAGCAATATCACTCTCATGGTCGTCAGTTGGGCAAACTGCTGTATCAGGGCCGTTGGTTCGACTCGCAGGCGCTGATGCTGCGTGACGGTCTGCAGCGTTGGGTCGCCAGCCAGATCACCGGCGAAGTGACGCTGGAGCTGCGCCGCGGCAACGACTACTCGATCCTCAATACCGTGTCCGACAACCTGACCTATAAGGCTGAGCGTCTGACCATGGAGAAAGGCGAGTCAGTATTCTCACCTGACGATCGTATCGGCCAGCTGACCATGCGTAATCTGGACATCACCGATACCCGCGAGAAGCTGTTCGGCTACGCGAAAGCCGGTCTGTTGACCGCCTCTTCAACGACCGGCCTGCCGCAGGTTGAGAATCTGGAAAACAAAGCGAAGTAAACATTTAGCATTCTAGGGCCGCGAAAGCGGCCTTTTTTATGCGCGGAATATAAGGTGTCTGTAGGCCTGATAAACGTAGCTCCATCAGGCGTTGTAATAATGTTGGATGGCGGCGTTAACGCCTTATCCGACCTACAGGATAGCCACAAATAACAGACGAAAAAAAAGACGCTTTGCAGCGTCTTTTTTTTGGAATTTGGTACCGAGGATGGGACTCGAACCCACAAGCCCGTTAGGGCACTACCACCTCAAGGTAGCGTGTCTACCAATTCCACCACCTCGGTACAGAATACTTAGCGTGGGATATCGCTGGTCGGCTGAGCCGGAGCAGCTGGCTGAGTTTGCTCGGTTTTCGCCGGTGCGCTCAGATTTTCCCACTCACTTCCTTTATTGGTCTTATTGCTGTTCATGTTACCCAGCACCAGACTGATGATGAAGAACAAGGTTCCCAATACAGCTGTCATACGGGTCATGAAGTTACCAGAACCACTTGAACCAAACAGAGTACCAGAAGCGCCTGCGCCAAAAGAGGCTCCCATATCAGCGCCTTTACCTTGCTGCAGCATGATCAAGCCTACCAGGCCAATTGCCACAATAAGGAAAACTACTAAAAGAGCTTCGTGCATAATCAACCTGTTCCTTGCGGAGTTGCCGCGTACAATGCTTCGACCATTAAAGCGGGAATGTTTACTGTTTCCCACTGAAGCGGGTGTGAATACTAACCAAAGCGAATAACCTTCGCAAGGGCAATTTGTTAGCATTGTATCAACTGCGGAAAAAATCGCCATATCAATCAAAAACGCAGCAATTTCTCCCAGCATCTCTGCATGACTGCGCGTTGATCGTCAAGGTTAGCCCATACCACAACGGGGATTTCACAAATCAGATCGCCATTTTCTGGCCAACAGTGAATAACTTGCTGATTCACCAACTCTTCCGCCACCATTGATTCGGGTAACCATGCCATTCCCATATGGCGCAGCACCATTTCGCGTATCGTTTCACTTAAACCGCTCTCAAAGACTTTTTTCAGGCGCGGACGGACGCGTTGTTCTGCCGGCTCAATAATGCGTCTGACAAAGGTATAGTCGCTGTAGCAGAGCCACGGAATAGACACCTGCGGATCGTCAAGCGTATCCGCCAGTTGTGCAGAAATAACCGGAATAAATCGTTCATATCGCCATAGCGAACGTTTTAATCCGCCGGCGATCTCCAGCCCCGGCTGCGCTAACGGTAAGTCGTATGTCACCAGCAAATCAATCTGCCGGTCAATCAGCGCATTAAAGTGATTGTCTATCCCCTGAATACTGGCATTTACCGTGAAATTGAGCTGTGGTTCACTCTGGCGTAAATAGTTGATCATATCCGGCAGGATATTGACCGACAGCGTATGCAGACTGACCATGACCAGCGTGTTATCCGTTGCGGGCGACATCGCCGATAGCTCGTGGCGCGCCTCTGTTAACGTACTGAGGACGTGTCGGGCATAGGGCTCAAAACGTTCACCATAGCGCGTCAGCGTGACGGGAGTCGTGGTCCGATCAAACAATGGCACGCCAAGCACCTCTTCCAGAGCTTTAATACGCCGACTGAGTGCAGGTTGAGTAATATGCCGCTGCGCAGCGGCTTGAGAGTAATTTCCATGCTGACTCAACGCCAGAAAGTCTTCCAGCCACTTACAATCCACGTTTAACTCTCCACCATGCCATAACCGCATCCTCCAATAACAAATCGGTAATAGTCATAGATATAGTAATGGCTTTATGGTGAGCGTCATAACAACAATATTCCGTTTCACCTGCCGACTCTCACCCTCGACGTTTGACAGGACCGATATGTTTACTTTACTGACCAATGCCCGTGTTTTTTCCCCTGAGGATTTAGGCCTCTGCTCCCTGCTCATTCATGCCGACCGAATTGTGGCGGTAGAAAAAGATATTTCGCTCTTTGATGGCGTCAAAGAGGTCATCGATTGTCGGGGTAAATGGGTTATCCCTGGTATCATCGATCAGCATGTCCATCTTACCGGTGGCGGCGGGGAAGCCGGGTTTGCCAGTCGGACGCCAGCCGTCAAGCTGCGCGATCTGATTCAGGCGGGCATTACCACGGTCGTCGGCGTGTTGGGTACCGACGCTATTTCTCGCTCACCGAAAGATCTCTACGCCAAAATGCAGTCCCTTAATCTCGAAGGACTGCGTGCGTTTATGCACACGGGAGCCTACGCGGTACCCAGCCCGACCATTACGCGATCCATCCGCGATGACATGGCATTTATTCCGGCGATTCTTGGCGTAAAAATCGCGCTCGCCGATCACCGCGGTTCGTATCCCTCTTTCCAGGAATTGCTGAGAATAGTCAGCGATATCCGCGTATCTTCCTTACTGGCCGGGAAAAAAGGGCTGCTGCATGTCCACCTGGGGAATCTACCGGAAGGGATGTCGCAACTGCTTGAGCTGTGTGATGCAGGCATTCCGATTCACCACATTTCACCGACGCATGTAGCGAGAACAGAATCCTTGTTCGAACAGGCGATTGCTTTCGCCCATCGCGGCGGCCATATCGACGTTACGTCTGGCGGCAGCCGCTTTACACCTCAGGAGCAGGCGATCCTCCACGCCCTGGAAGCGCAGGTTCCGGCGGATCGCATCACGATCAGTTCTGACGGCAATGGCAGCGTGCCGCGCTTTAACGCTCAGGGTATCGTGGAGGGTTTAAGCGCGGCGCCGGTCGCAGGGAACCTTAATCTGCTTCCCCGCCTGATTGATGTGGGAATTCCAGTGTCTCAGGCGATCGCCATGTTGACGGCAAACGTCGCACGCTCGCTGGGTATTTCCGGCGGTGTGCTCAGCGCCGGGGAACGTGCCGATATCTGCGTACTTAATGATGACCTCTCGCTGGCCCATCTGTTTGCTGCGGGTAAACCGTTGCTGCACGATGGCGAGTGCCTGGTCACCGGCAACTTTGAGTGAGGAGGCGAGAATGTCATTATTACTGGCGCTAATCGCCATTATCTTTGCCGGACGTCTGATTCTCAAAAAGTATCATCCCCAGTCAGTGCTGCTGTTGACCGGGATTGTTCTCCTGCTGATCGCACATTTTAGTGGCATGACTACGCTCAGTAGCCTGGTGAAAAAAAGCACCGGCTTTGGCCCCTTCGACGCCTTTGAATTTATTCGCGATACCCTGAGCGTACGCCTCGGCGGTCTTGGGCTGCAAATTATGTTGATTGGTGGCTTCGCTACCTATATGTCGGCCATTGGCGCAAGCCAGGTGCTGGTTCGGGTGACGTCTCGTCCGTTGCAGCGTCTGAACTCGCCTTATCTGCTGTTGGGACTGGCGCTGCTGCTGGGCCAATTCCTGTCGCTGTTTATCAGCAGCGCTACCGGACTGGGCCTGTTGTTAATGGCGACGCTTTACCCACTGCTGACCCGACTGGGCTGCAGTCGCGCCGCCGTTGCCGCCGTTATCGCCAGTACCTGTGCGGTTGAGTTTGGCCCCGGTTCCGGCAACTCAGTTCTCGCCGCCAAAACCGCAGGTATCGAGGTCGTGAACTATTTCGTGCAGGATCAGTTGCCGATCGTTGTCCCCGTTATCCTTTTCATCGCGCTGCTGCATATTGTTGTGCAACGCTTTTTCGATCGTCGGGAAAGCGGTGACAATGCGGCTCAGCAGATGCAGACATTAACGTCGACCGAAGAAGCCGACGCCCCGATCGGCTGGCTGTTTTTGCCCATGCTGCCGCTGGTGTTGATGCTGGTGTGCAGCGATTTAGTGTTCAGCTCGCTCAAAATTACGCTGGATACCGCCGTACTGATAAGTCTGGCCATTACGCTGGTTTGTGAGTACGGACGCCATCGTAAAGCCCGGGAAGTCATGGCTGGCGTACAAAAGGTATTCGACAGCATGGGCAGCGTTTTTGCCACCGTGGTGACGCTGATTATCGCCGGTGAAGTTTTTTCTGCCGGACTGAAAGCCATTGGCGCCGTCGACGCACTGCTGTCGCTTTCCGGTGAATTTGGTCTCAGCGCCGCCTCAATTATCCTGTTGATGACCCTTATCACCTTTGCGATTTCAGCATTGATGGGTTCCGGAAATGCGGCATTTTTCTCCTTCGCCCCAATGGTGCCGGACATCAGCCGCCATATCGGCAGCGATATCGCAGTGATGATGCTACCTATCCAGATATCGGCGGGTATTGGTCGTACGTTATCTCCCATTGCTGGCGTCATCATTGCCATCGCGGGCATTGCCGGCGTATCGCCAGTAGATATTGTCAAGCGCACTGCGATCCCGATGCTCGGGGGTTGGCTACTAATGATTGCGCTGACTTTTGCCCGGTCAGGGCATTTACTGGCGGTTCTGCCGTGGCTGGCAGTCCTTGTACTGCTGATGCTCGGGGGGTATTTCTGGCAACGCCGACGTAAACAGCCGCTGGCGGTATAGTAAAAAAAGCCGGAGTCTCAGACTCCGGCTCTCACTGTCTTCAGTGTTTACGCCGCTTTCACTGCATCAGCAATACGGTGGGCGAATTCAGTTACCTGCGCCTCGTCTTCACCTTCAACCATCACACGAATTAATGGTTCAGTACCAGACTTACGCAACAGGACGCGTCCACGATTACCCAGCGCCGCTTCCACGTCTGCCATCACCGCTTTCACATTGTCATTTTCCAGCGGATCGCCGCTACCTGCGGTATAACGAACGTTAACCAGCAGTTGCGGGAACATTTTCATGCCGCTGCACAGGTCGTGCAAACTCATATGATTGCGCACCATCGCGGTCAGCACCTGCAGACCTGCCACGATACCGTCACCGGTGGTGGTTTTATCCAGCAGGATCACATGGCCTGAGTTTTCCGCACCGATACTCCAGCCTTTTTCCTGCATTTTTTCCAGGACATAGCGGTCACCGACTTTCGCACGGGCAAACGGAATACCCAACTGTTTCAACGCCAGCTCAAGGCCCATGTTGCTCATCAGCGTGCCTACCGCGCCACCGCGGAGTTGTCCCTGACGCAGCGCTTCACGGGCGATGATATACATGATTTGGTCACCGTCGACCTTATTGCCTTCGTGGTCGACCATGATCACGCGGTCTCCGTCGCCGTCCAGCGCGATACCCAGATCGGCTTTTTCTGCGATCACGCGCGCTTGCAGGGCACGGACGTCGGTAGCGCCGACCTCTTCATTGATGTTAACGCCATTTGGCTCACAACCAATGGCAATAACATTGGCGCCCAACTCACGCAGTACATTTGGCGCAATGTGATACGTCGCACCGTTAGCGCAATCCACCACAATTTTAAGCTCGCTCAGGCTCAGTTCATTCGGGAAGGTGCCTTTGCAAAACTCGATATAGCGACCGGCGGCATCGACGATACGGGTGGCTTTACCCAGCTCAGCCGAATCCACGCAGGTGATCGCTTTTTCCATCTCGGCTTCTATGGCTTCTTCAACCGCATCCGGCAGTTTGGTGCCGTCGATAGAGAAAAATTTGATCCCGTTGTCATAGTACGGGTTGTGCGAAGCGGAGATAACGATCCCGGCTTCCGCACGGAAAGCACGCGTCAGATAAGCAACGGCAGGTGTTGGCATTGGGCCAGTGAAAGAGGCAGAAAGACCTGCGGCAGCCAGGCCCGCTTCCAGCGCAGATTCCAGCATATAGCCGGAAATACGCGTATCTTTACCGATGATAATTTTTCGTGAACCATGACGTGCCAGCACTTTTCCTGCCGCCCACCCCAGTTTGAGCACAAAGTCAGGGGTAATTGGGGAGTCGCCTACGCGACCACGGATCCCATCAGTGCCAAAATATTTACGATTACTCATAGCGTTTGTTTTCCTTTGCAGACAATGTGGCTTCCACCACACGCATCGCTTCTACGGTTTCTTTGACGTCATGGACACGAACGATCTGCGCCCCCTGCATTGCGGCAATCACTGCGCACGCAAGACTACCGCTCAGGCGTTCGGATGGCCCCACATTCAGTAGTTGACCAACCATTGATTTTCGTGACATTCCAACCAGCAGCGGCAGATCAAAATGATGAAACTCAGCCAGGCGCGCCAGTAATGTGTAGTTGTGGGTGAGATTTTTACCGAATCCGAATCCCGGGTCGAGCAACAATTTATCTTTTGTGATTCCGGCTCGTTCACAACGTGCTATTTGCTCAACAAAGTAACGATTTACCTCAGCGAACACATCCTCGTACTTTGGCGCTTCCTGCATGGTTTTCGGCTGCCCCTGCATATGCATCAAACAAACCGGCAGTCCGGTTTCCGCGGCGGCTTCCAGCGCCCCGGGTTCCGAGAGTGAACGAATGTCATTAATGATATGTGCGCCGACCCGCGCGCATTCGCGAATCACTTCGGGTTTTGAGGTATCGACGGAAATCCATACTTCAAAACGTTGAGCAATCGCCTCCACCACGGGGATAACTCGTTGCAGCTCTTCTTCCACGCTCACATCAGCAGCGCCCGGACGCGTGGACTCCCCCCCCACATCAATGATAGTCGCCCCAGCGTTAATCATCAGATTTGCGTGTTTTACCGCCTCAACCAGAGAGTTGTGCGCCCCGCCATCGGAAAAAGAATCTGGCGTAACGTTTAAAATCCCCATGACGTGAGGATGGTTGAGATCCAGTGAAGAACCCTGAGCAAAGAGTTTCATAGTTTTATCCCTGGTAAAAATCTTGAGTATGCAGATAAGAAAAACCCCGGAGCAAGCCCCAGGGTTTTCAATTAAAACACGGTCATCATCAACGATAACTTATTTGTCGCCCAGTTGCTCTGACATGGTGCCAGAGTCCGGCGCACGCGGTTCATCAACCGGACGCGGCGCGCTCGGCTTGCCGGTGCTGCCAGAGTTGTTGTTAGAAGAACCCGGTTCTTCCCAACCCGCTGGCGGACGCACGTCGCGGCGAGCCATCAGATCATCAATCTGCGGTGCATCGATGGTCTCATATTTCATGAGCGCATCTTTCATCGAGTGCAGAATGTCCATGTTTTCGTTCAGCAGACGACGCGCACGGTCATAGTTACGCTCAATCAGCAGCTTAACTTCCTGATCGATAATACGAGCCGTTTCATCGGACATATGTTTAGCTTTCGCAACAGAACGTCCCAGGAACACTTCGCCTTCTTCTTCAGCGTACAGCAGCGGACCGAGTTTATCGGAGAAGCCCCACTGAGTAACCATGTTACGTGCCAGGTTAGTCGCGACTTTGATGTCGTTCGACGCACCGGTAGAAACATGTTCAGCACCGTAGATGATCTCTTCCGCCAGACGACCGCCATACAGCGTGGAGATCTGACTTTCCAGTTTCTGACGGCTGGCGCTGATTGCGTCGCCTTCAGGCAGGAAGAAGGTCACACCCAGCGCACGACCGCGCGGGATAATCGTTACTTTGTGCACCGGATCGTGTTCCGGTACCAGGCGACCGATAATCGCGTGGCCAGCTTCGTGATACGCGGTAGATTCTTTCTGCGCTTCCGTCATCACCATGGAGCGACGTTCCGCACCCATCATGATTTTGTCTTTCGCTTTCTCGAACTCAACCATCGACACCACGCGCTTGTTGCCGCGAGCAGCAAACAGCGCCGCTTCGTTCACCAGGTTCGCGAGGTCCGCACCGGAGAAGCCAGGGGTACCACGGGCAATGATTGCCGCATCGATATCCGGAGACAGTGGTACGCGACGCATATGCACTTTCAGGATCTGTTCACGACCGCGAACGTCCGGCAGACCAACCACAACCTGACGGTCGAAACGGCCTGGACGCAGCAGCGCAGGGTCAAGAACGTCCGGACGGTTAGTTGCCGCGATAACGATGATACCTTCGTTACCTTCGAAGCCGTCCATCTCAACCAGCATCTGGTTCAGCGTCTGCTCACGTTCATCGTGACCACCGCCCAGACCAGCGCCACGCTGGCGGCCTACGGCGTCGATTTCATCGATGAAGATGATGCACGGTGCCGCTTTCTTGGCCTGTTCGAACATGTCACGCACACGAGATGCACCAACACCCACGAACATTTCCACGAAATCAGAACCGGAAATTGTAAAGAATGGAACCTTCGCTTCACCGGCGATAGCTTTCGCCAACAAGGTTTTACCGGTACCCGGAGGACCGACCATCAGGACGCCTTTCGGGATTTTACCGCCCAACTTCTGGAAACGGCTCGGTTCGCGCAGGTATTCAACCAGCTCAGCAACCTCTTCCTTCGCTTCGTCACAACCCGCAACGTCAGCAAACGTGGTTTTGATCTGATCTTCCGTCAGCATGCGCGCTTTGCTCTTACCGAACGACATGGCGCCTTTGCCACCACCGCCCTGCATTTGACGCATGAAGAAGATCCAGACACCAATCAGCAGCAGCATTGGGAACCAGGAAATGAAGATAGAAGCCAGCAGGCTCGGCTCTTCAGGTGGTTCACCGACAACCTTGACGTTTTTGGTCAGCAGGTTATCAAGCAGCTTCGGATCGTTAACCGGAATGTAGGTCGTGTAACGGTTACTATCTTTCTTGGTAACGTTAATCTCACGTCCGTTGATCTTCGCTTCACGAACCTGGTCCTGATTGACCTCTTGCAGGAAGGTAGAGTAATCAACCTTACGGCCATTAGACTCGCTGGGCCCAAAGCTCTGGAATACTGACATCAGCACAACGGCAATGACCAGCCAGAGAATTAGGTTTTTCGCCATGTCACTCAAGGGATTAACCTCATATTACAACTGTGTTAAAAACAGCGTCAGGATACTCTATATCCAGTTTCTTTCAAACTTTCGTTTGAAATCTACCGGTTATGGTTTACGCCCGGTCGCTACAATATACACTTCACGCGAACGGGCGCGAGAAGAGTCCGGCTTACGAACTTTGACCTTCGTAAACAGGGAGCGAATCTCTCTTAGATACTCATCGAAGCCTTCGCCCTGGAACACCTTCACTACAAAACTACCACCTGGCGCTAAAACATCTCGAGCCATTCCAAGCGCCAGCTCTACCAGATACATGGCCCGGGGAATATCCACCGCCGGTGTTCCACACATATTTGGCGCCATATCAGACATGACAACTTGTACTTTACTGTCACCTACGCGTTCAAGTAACGCTTGCAGGACTAATTCATCACGAAAGTCGCCCTGAAGGAAGTCCACACCAACGATTGGATCCATAGGTAAAAGATCGCAAGCGATAATGCGGCCGCTGTTGCCGATCTGCGTAACCGCATATTGCGACCAGCCACCCGGTGCAGCGCCGAGATCAACAATCGTCATCCCCGGTTTAAAAATTTTGTCACTTTGCTGTATTTCATCAAGTTTAAACCAGGCACGGGAACGTAACCCCTTTTTCTGCGCCTGTTGAACATATTTATCGCTAAAGTGTTCCTGAAGCCAGCGACTCGAGCTGGCAGAACGCTTTTTACCTGTCATTTCACATTCCCAAAGGGCAGTTCATCGTAACCAATGGTGTAAATTTCTACACAGCTATTTGGTGATATATGGGAGATGGCGGTAGAATGACCCGTTTTCAATCCCAACGTAAGCAAAAATATACGATGAATCTGAGTACTAAACAAAAACAGCACCTGAAAGGTCTGGCACATCCGCTCAAGCCGGTAGTTATGCTTGGCAATAATGGTTTGACCGAAGGGGTACTGGCCGAGATTGAACAAGCGCTAGAGCACCATGAACTTATCAAGGTGAAAATCGCCTCGGAAGATCGCGATACCAAAACCTTGATCGTGGAAGCTATCGTACGCGAAACCGGCGCCTGCAATGTACAGGTCATCGGCAAAACGCTGGTACTGTATCGCCCGACTAAAGAACGTAAAATCTCGCTGCCACGCTAAGAATATCCCAAAGTCGCACACGAAGTTTGTGTAAAACGCGGGGTTTTCCGCTAGCAGGAGAGCAAAATGCCACGCTCTCTTCGTTGATAAAAGGCCGCTATGCGGCCTTTTTCCTTTCTTTACAATGTATCAACATCTTAACCAAGATGCGAATTACAGGTATTCGACCTTCGTTACTTCATATTCAACTTCACCGCCCGGCGTTTTGATAACGACGACGTCATCCTGCTCTTTGCCAATCAGGCCACGAGCAATAGGCGAGTTCACTGAAATCAGGTTCTGTTTAAAATCAGCTTCATCATCGCCGACAATACGCCAGGTCTGCTCTTCGTCATTATCGAGATTCAGAACGGTAACCGTCGCGCCGAAAACAACACGACCATTGTTCGGCATTTTTGTGACGTCAATCACCTGCGCATTGGACAGTTTAGCTTCGATATCTTTAATGCGTCCTTCGCAGAATCCCTGCTGTTCGCGAGCCGCGTGATACTCCGCGTTCTCTTTCAGGTCACCGTGTTCACGCGCTTCCGCGATAGCGGCGATAATTTCAGGACGGCGCACAGATTTCAGAAAATCCAGCTCTTCGCGCAGTTTTTCAGCACCACGTAAGGTCATCGGGATAGCTTGCATTTGTTATACCTCTTGAACATTCCTGTAGGGGGCGATGGTTCTCACCCCGGCTGCTAAGCCCACCCTGGCATACGCCATGCCAGAGTCAGAAGCAAAAAAATACCGACCCGGGGCTCAAGGTCCCAGGTCAGCTACAATTCTCTATATTGATGATCATTTTACCCTGGAGTTCCCTATGGGTCATCGTTTACTTTTTGGGGCGTTGCGCCGTAGTATGACGGCCTGTTTCCAGGTTGTTAGCGCGAGATTATGCGATTTCCCAGATTTACCATTGGATTGACTGCCAGTATAGCGTTCAGCGTTCAGGCTGCGAATGTCGACGAATACATCAACCAGCTTCCTGCCGGGGCCAACCTCGCCCTTATGGTACAGAAGGTTGGCGCACCTGCACCCGCTATTGATTTTCATAGCCAACAGATGGCGCTCCCTGCCAGTACCCAGAAAGTGATCACCGCGCTGGCGGCGTTGATTCAGCTCGGGCCTGACTTCCGTTTTACCACCACGCTTGAGACGAAAGGCAACGTGGAAGGCGGCATCTTGAAAGGCGACTTAGTGGCGCGATTTGGTGCCGATCCGACGCTAAAACGCCAGGATATTCGCAATATGGTGACGACCCTGAAAAAATCGGGTGTAACGCAAATTGCCGGAAATGTTCTGATCGACACCTCTATTTTCGCCAGTCATGATAAAGCCCCCGGTTGGCCCTGGAACGACATGACGCAATGTTTTAGCGCCCCGCCAGCCGCAGCCATTGTCGATCGCAACTGTTTCTCGATTTCGCTCTACAGCGCGCAAAAACCGAACGATCTAGCATTTATTCGCGTGGCATCCTACTACCCGGTCACCATGTTCAGCCAGGTGCGAACCCTCGCGCGTGGCTCTGCCGAAGCGCAATATTGTGAACTGGACGTGGTTCCAGGCGATCTCAACCGCTTCACGCTGACCGGATGCCTACCTCAACGCGCCGACCCGCTGCCGCTGGCGTTCGCCATTCAGGACGGTGCCAGCTATGCCGGAGCGATTATTAAAGATGAGCTAAAACAAGCGGGTATCACTTACAGCGGCACGCTGCTGCGCCAGACGCAGGTCAACGAGCCGGGAACCGTGGTTGCCAGCAAACAGTCAGCGCCGCTGCATGACCTGCTTAAGATTATGCTGAAAAAATCAGACAACATGATCGCCGATACCGTTTTCCGCATGATTGGCCATGCACGATTTAACGTCCCGGGCACCTGGCGGGCAGGTTCCGATGCCGTACGCCAGATTTTGCGTCAGCAAGCGGGCGTTGATATCGGCAACACCATTATCGCCGACGGTTCTGGCCTCTCCCGCCATAACCTGATTGCCCCAGCGACCATGATGCAGGTGCTGCAATACATCGCACAGCACGATAACGAGCTGAACTTTATTACTATGCTGCCGCTGGCGGGCCATGACGGCTCCCTGCAATACCGTGCGGGCCTGCATCAGGCTGGCGTGGATGGCAAAGTATCGGCGAAGACAGGCTCGCTACAGGGCGTCTACAACCTCGCAGGCTTCATCACCACGGCAAGCGGTCAGCGCATGGCATTTGTGCAGTATCTGTCGGGTTATGCGGTAGAGCCGGCTGATCAGCGTAATCGTCGTATTCCGCTGGTTCGCTTTGAGAGCCGGTTGTACAAGGATATTTATCAGAATAACTGATAGAAAACGGGCCGCAAATGCGGCCCGTTGGCTTTTGTAGGCCGGATAAGCGTAAGCGCCATCCGGTTACGAGATTAACGTTTGTAGATGAACTCAACGCCTTCTTCGTCGTCTTCGTCCCAATCGTCATCCCAGTCATCTTCCGCTTCGTCTTCGACTTCAGCGAGCTGCTGGCGGTGATAATCATCCCACATGAACTCAACTTTCTCTGGCTGTTTTGCTTCTTCAGCCTGAACAATCGGGTTCTCAATGATAAAGGTCATCACATCCCAGCACAGATCCTTCACGCCCAACTGGCTGGCGGCGGAGATCAGGTAATATTTACCTTCCCAGCCCAGCGCTTCAGCGATCGCTTTCGCTTTCTCTTCCGCTTCGGCCTTGTCCAGCAAATCAATTTTGTTGAACACTAACCAGCGCGGTTTAGACGCCAGATCCTGACTGTATTTTTCCAGTTCGCCAATAATGATACGGGCGTTTTCTACCGGATCGGAGCCATCAATTGGATCGATATCGATGAGGTGCAGCAGCACGCGGCAACGTTCCAGGTGTTTCAGGAAGCGAATACCGAGGCCCGCGCCTTCAGCCGCGCCTTCAATCAGCCCCGGAATGTCAGCCACGACGAAGCTCTTTTCGTTATCCATACGTACCACACCCAGGCTTGGTACCAGGGTGGTGAACGGATAATCGGCAACTTTCGGCTTCGCCGCGGATACCGCACGGATAAACGTCGATTTACCGGCATTTGGCATACCCAGCATACCGACATCCGCCAGCAGCATCAGTTCCAGCAACAGATCGCGCTTATCGCCCGGTGTCCCCATCGTTTTCTGACGCGGAGTACGGTTGACCGAGGATTTGAAACGGGTGTTACCCAGGCCGTGCCAGCCGCCTTTAGCGACCATCAGACGCTGACCATGCTTGGTCATGTCGCCCATGGTTTCGCCGGTGCCCTGATCGATAACGCGCGTACCGACAGGCACTTTAATCGTAACGTCTTTACCGCGTTTACCTGTGCAATCGCGGCTCGCGCCATTCTGACCACGTTCAGCACGGAAAGATTTTTCAAAACGGTAATCGATCAGCGTGTTCAGGTTTTCGTCGGCTTCCATCCATACGTCGCCGCCATCACCGCCATCACCGCCGTCCGGGCCGCCTTTTGGAATATATTTTTCACGGCGGAAGCTCACGCAACCATTACCGCCATCACCTGCAACGACCAGAATCGATGCTTCATCAACAAACTTCATTTTACTCTCCGTAAATCATTCGCCTGAGCGGGGTTGCGAAACCACCGTTTCATGCTTACGTAAACCGCCCCAAATTCGATGACCAATGGCGGAATACATCGCGCCCGCAACCACGATAAACGCACCGAGATAACCTAAAAGGTTTAGCATCGGTCTGGCGAAGAAATCGGGCCAGGCCAGTGATAATAAATCTGAAAATAACAACGTAAACAGCGGGGTAAGCGTAATAATGGCGCTTACCTGTGCAGCCTGCCAACGCGCCATCGCTTCCGCGAGAGCGCCGTATCCCACCAGCGTATTCAGGCCACAGAATACCAGGCAGGCCAGCTGCCAGTCGCTGAGCTGCGTGATGACGCCGGGCTTAGCCAGCGGCAACAACGCTATCGTACATAAAGTGTACAGTAAAAACAGGATCTGCGGTGACGCCAGACGGCGCAATAACACCTTTTGCGCGACCCCATAGCTCACCCAAACCATCGCCGCACCGACACCAAAGATAACGCCCCAGGTGTAATCGGTGAGTCGGGTAAAAATTTCGATTAGACTGGTATTAAAAAACAGAACCAGGCCGCTCAGAAGCATAATGGCGCCAATCACCTGCGTGCCGCGCATCTTTTCTTTCAGGATAAAGACGCTTGCGATCATCATACCAACCGGTGACAGTTGGCCAATAACCTGCGAAGCCGTTGGGCTCAAGTATTGCAAAGATGAACTAAACAGAATGAAGTTACCGAACAGCCCACCGGTGGCTATTGCCAACAGCACCAACCAACGCGCTTTGCGAAAAATGCGCAACGGGGGGAGCTTTTTTTTAACCGCAAGGATAGCGCCAAGGCCAATACTTGCCATTAAAAAACGGTAGAACACCACGGTAGGAGGCTCCATCACCTCCAGCACTTGCTTCATTGCTATTGGCAAAGCGCCCCAACATATTGCAGTCGTGAGTGCTAACAGAATACCAATGCCTGCCTGCTGCTTCATGCCGTATTCCCTGCAAGGGCTCGTTTCCGGTTTATCACGGCGCGACGAGCATATTTACCGGCCGTCGAATGTAAAAAGCCCCGCAACGTGTTGCGGGGCTTTTATCCGTTACCGGGACGCGAAAAACTTATTCAGCAACGATGCTGATGAATTTACGGTTTTTCGGGCCTTTCACTTCAAATTTCACTTTACCGTCTGCTTTAGCAAACAAAGTGTGGTCTTTGCCGCAACCAACGTTGGAGCCAGCGTGGAATTTAGTACCACGTTGACGAACGATGATGCTACCAGCCAGAACTGTTTCACCGCCGAAGCGTTTTACGCCCAGACGTTTAGCTTCTGAATCGCGACCGTTACGAGTCGAGCCGCCAGCCTTTTTATGTGCCATTTAATCTGCTCCCCTTAACTTAAGCGCTGATGCCAGTGATTTTCACATCAGTGAACCACTGACGATGGCCCTGCTGCTTACGGTAGTGTTTACGACGACGAAACTTAACGATTTTAACTTTCTCGCCACGACCGTGAGCAACAACTTCAGCTTTGATAACGCCGCCATCAACGAAAGGAACGCCGATTTTGACTTCTTCACCGTTTGCGATCATCAGAACTTCAGCGAATTCAACAGATTCGCCAGTTGCGATGTCCAGCTTTTCCAGGCGAACGGTCTGACCTTCGCTTACTCGGTGTTGTTTACCACCACTTTGGAAAACCGCGTACATAAAAAACTCCGCTTCCGCGCACACCTTTTTGATGATTCAGAGTGCGCTATAAATATTCACAATAGGGCGCGAATATTACGCAAAACGCGAGCCTTTGACAAGTGCTACCGTCAATACATGAAGAAAAAAAACACAACACGTACGGTAACGTTTATCTACGGCGTTTTTTCAGTACAATCAGCATATATTTATAACCCTGAACCCGACGTTACCTCGCCATACAGTGAGGTAATCGGGGCGAGAAGCCCGGCTTTTGCGATGAATTTAGAAAAAATCAATGAGTTAACCGCGCAAGATATGGCGGGGGTCAATGCGACAATCCTTGAACAGCTCAATTCCGACGTCCAGTTGATCAATCAGTTAGGGTACTACATCGTGAGCGGCGGCGGAAAACGCATTCGCCCAATGATCGCAGTACTTGCAGCACGTGCCGTTGGTTACCAGGAAAATGCGCATGTTACGATTGCGGCTCTCATCGAGTTTATCCACACCGCGACCCTGCTGCATGACGATGTTGTGGATGAGTCTGATATGCGACGCGGAAAAGCCACAGCAAATGCGGCGTTTGGTAATGCGGCCAGCGTGCTGGTCGGCGATTTTATCTATACCCGCGCATTTCAGATGATGACCAGCCTCGGCTCGCTGAAAGTACTGGAAGTTATGTCGAAAGCGGTCAACGTCATCGCAGAAGGTGAAGTTCTGCAGTTGATGAACGTCAACGACCCGGACATCACCGAAGAAAACTATATGCGCGTCATCTACAGCAAGACGGCGCGTTTGTTTGAAGCCGCAGCCCAATGCTCAGGTATTCTGGCTGGCTGCAGCGAAGAACAAGAGAAAGGGTTGCAGGATTATGGCCGTTATCTCGGGACTGCGTTTCAGTTAATTGACGATTTACTGGATTACAGCGCAGATGGCGAGCAACTGGGTAAAAACGTCGGCGATGACCTTAACGAAGGTAAACCGACGCTACCGCTGCTGCATGCCATGCGCCACGGCACTCCAGAACAAGCGCAGATGATCCGCCAGGCCATTGAGCAAGGTAACGGTCGTCACCTTCTGGAGCCGGTTCTGGAAGCGATGAACGCCTGTGGCTCACTGGAGTGGACCCGACAGCGGGCGGAAGAAGAGGCCGATAAAGCCATCGCCGCGTTGCAGGTGTTGCCTGATACGCCATGGAGAGAAGCGCTGATTGGTCTGGCGCATATCGCCGTACAGCGCGACCGCTAATTCCCCTGCCCTCAATCCCCCATCATCCCGTGCCCCGCACGGGATGTTCTTATAAAGTCCGATAAATCTTTTCCACTTCCCAGACCGTTACGCACAATCTTGGTATATTCCGAATATATACACACTTTACATGAACATTTTAGAACATTTGCTCTTTGGGAGTTATAGTGTCGCCACAACCGATCGTGGAACCGTAAGTCATTAACCCAAGGAGAGATGAATTTATGGAAAGCAAGCTGATTGACTGGCATCCGGCCGACATCATCGCCGGGCTGCGCAAAAAAGGGACCTCAATGGCCGCTGAGTCACGTAAAAATGGATTGAGTTCATCAACGCTGGCCAATGCGTTAACACGACCATGGCCAAAAGGTGAGTTGATTATCGCCCAGGCACTGGGAACTGACCCTTGGGTGATTTGGCCGTCACGCTATCACGATGCGAAAACGCATGAATTCATCGACAGAACACGGATGATGAGGGGACCGAGAGGGAAAAAGAATCCTGAATGAACATTAAGCAGTAACCCCCGGGCCAAAGACCTGGGGGTTACAATAGGCGTTGATGATTACTCGCCTTTCACACGCTCAATGTTTGCGCCCAGCGCGCGCAGTTTATCTTCGATGCGCTCATAGCCGCGATCGATGTGATAAATACGATCGACCACCGTCGTACCTTCAGCAATACAACCTGCCAGCACTAAACTTGCAGATGCACGCAGATCGGTCGCCATCACCTGTGCGCCAGAGAGCGTTTCCACGCCGTGGCAAATCACGGTGTTGCTTTCAATTTCCGCGTGAGCGCCCATACGGCTCAGCTCAGGCACGTGCATGAAGCGGTTCTCAAACACGGTTTCCGTGATGAAGCCCGTCCCTTCTGCCACCAGGTTCAGCAGCGTGAACTGGGCCTGCATATCGGTCGGGAACGCCGGGTGCGGCGCAGTGCGCACATTGACCGCCTTCGGACGCTTGCCGTGCATGTCGAGGCTAATCCAGTCGTCGCCGACTTCGATATCCGCACCCGCATCACGCAGCTTCGCCAGGACGGCATCCAGCGTGTCCGGCTGTGCATTGCGGCAGATAATTTTGCCGCGAGAAATCGCCGCCGCCACCAGGAAAGTACCGGTTTCAATACGGTCTGGCAGAACGCGATAAACACCACCGCCGAGACGTTCAACGCCTTCGATGGTAATACGATCGGTGCCCTGGCCAGTGATCTTCGCGCCCAGCGTAATCAGGAAGTTCGCGGTATCGACGATCTCTGGCTCGCGCGCGGCGTTTTCGATGATAGTGGTGCCTTCAGCAAGTGTTGCCGCACACATAATAGTGACCGTCGCACCGACGCTCACTTTATCCATGACGATGTGCGCGCCTTTCAGACGACCATCAACGGACGCCTTCACATAGCCTTCTTCCAGCTTGATCGTCGCGCCTAACTGCTCCAGACCGGTAATGTGCAGGTCAACCGGACGCGCGCCGATGGTGCAACCACCCGGCAGTGAAACCTGACCCTGGCCAAAACGAGCAACCAACGGTCCGAGCGCCCAGATAGACGCACGCATGGTTTTTACCAGATCATACGGTGCACAGAAGACGTTAACGTCACGCGCATCAATGTGCACGGAACCATTACGCTCAACTTTCGCCCCCAACTGGCTCAGTAGCTTCATGGAGGTGTCAACGTCCTTCAGTTTCGGGACGTTTTGGATCTCTACAGGTTCTTCCGCCAGCAGCGCCGCAAAAAGGATCGGCAGTGCAGCGTTTTTAGCGCCTGAAATTGTGACTTCGCCCTGGAGCTTCGTTGGCCCCTGAACACGAAATTTATCCATTATTCTGTTCTCTGTTAAGAATTTATCTTCGCTACCGGCACATCACCCGTAGCTCAAAAACCGTTAAGTTTGCGATCACGCGCCCATTCCGCTGGGGTAAACGCTTTAATCGACAAAGCATGAATGCGGTTGTCCGCAATGTATTCCATCAACGGGCCATAGACCGATTGCTGTTTCTTGACCCGGCTCATGCCTTCAAACATCTCACCCACGGCAATAACCTGAAAGTGACTGCCGTCGCCAGAAACGTGGACTTCCTGGAGGGAGAGTGCATTCATCAGCACGCTCTGAATTTCATTATTTTCCATGGGCTCTTCATTCGTCAGATAGTGAAAACAGCCCAACATCTTAGAGCAAAGTGGCGCTGTCATAAATAAGCAAAAAGCCTCGCTGATAAATCAGACAAGGCTTTGGTGGCAGATCCCCTGTGATGGGGGTGCTGAATGTAGGCACAAGGCCTTATCCAGCCTGAAAAAATTAACGCGGAAGGACGTCGTCGGGCAGATTGTAAAGCTGCGCCAGCGTGTAAACTTTATCGTTAACGCCAGCGAGCGAAACGCTGTTCCCCTGCTGCTTGCCCTGATCGATCAAGTGCAGCAGTAACGCCAGACCACCGGTATCCACCCGGGAAACCTGGTTCAGGTCGATGCAAGTTACCCCTTGCATCGCCTCAACTCGTGCATCCCATAATGGATTTAACACGTCCTGATCCAGCTCTCCCACCAGCACCAGCTTGTCAGCTTCACGCATCCAGGTGAGTGACTGCGTCATTATTTTTTCTCTTCCAGGGTAATTTTCTGCTGAGAAATAGATTTCAGCTGTGCCGTCAGGCCATCGATACCTTTGGTACGCAGCAGATCGCTCCACTCATTCTGTTTGGTGGTGATCATACTTACGCCTTCGGCGATCATGTCATACGCCTGCCAGTTACCGGTTTGCGAGTTTTTACGCCACTGGAAATCCAGACGAACCGGAGGACGGCCATTCGGATCGATAATGGTCACGCGGATAGGCACGATGGTCGCATCACCCAGCGGCTGCTCAGGAGCAATCTGGTAGGTCTGACCGTGGTACATTGCCAGCGCCTGACCGTAAGCCTGCTTCAGGTATTCACGAAAGGCGGCGAAATAGGCGTCACGCTGTGCCGGGGTCGCTTCTTTGTAGTAGCGGCCCAGGACCAGCGCACCGGCGTATTTAACCTGTACGTATGGCAACAATTCCTGATCGACAACATCGCGCAGGTAATCCGGGTTTGCGCGGATTTTAGGTTGCTCGTTTTTCAGGCGGTCAAAGGTCTTCTGCGCCGCCTCATTCATCAATTTGTACGGGTTAGTCTGATCCGCTGCGGTTGCCGCGCTAAGGGGGGCAATGATCAGCATTGCCACCATCATCAATCGTTTAAACATACGTCGATTCTCCTGAGATTATTTCGTTGCGCCCGCAGGCGTAGTGGCTTCATTATTGCCTTCAGTTGCGGCTGGCGCATCGCCAGAATTCTTATTGTCATCACCTTTACTGTTGCTGTTGTAAAGGAACTGACCAATCATGTCTTCCAGCACCATCGCGGATTTCGTGTCCTGAATCGTACCGCCATCTTTGAGGATAGACGTTCCCAGCTCAGGATCTTCAAAACCGACGTTCAATGCCAGATACTGCTCGCCCAGCAGGCCGGAAGTACGGATGCTCAGTGAACTGGTGTCTGGAATATGGTTAAAACGCGATTCGATTTCCAACGTCACGCGCGGCAGATACGTTTTCGGATCTAACGAGATATCCGATACACGTCCAACCACCACCCCGCCAATCCGCACAGGAGAGCGTTCTTTCAGGCCGCCGATATTATCAAAGGTCGCATAAATCGTGTAAGTCGGCTCAGTACGCATTGAGGTAACATTCGCTGCTTTCAGGCAGACAAACAGCGCAGCCAGCAGCGCAACCAGTAAGAATAACCCGACCCAAATTTCATTTTTTTTCGTTTGCATGAACTCAATTCCCAAACATCAGTGCGGTGAGCACAAAATCCAGCCCCAGAACGGCGAGAGAGGCGTGCACAACGGTGCGTGTCGTTGCCCGGCTAATGCCGGCTGAGGTCGGGATCGCATCATAACCATTGAACAATGCAATCCAGGTGACCGTAATGGCGAACACCACGCTTTTAATCAGACAGTTGACCAGATCCAGACGCCAGTCGACGGCATTTTGCATCGCCGACCAGAAAAAGCCTGCATCAATACCTTTCCAGCTTACGCCAACCAGCGAACCGCCCCAGATCCCTACCGCGACAAAAATAACTGTCAACAGCGGTAATGAAATGACACCAGCCCAAAAACGCGGAGAGATCACCCGACGCAGTGGATCGACGGCCATCATTTCCAGACTGGAGAGCTGTTCGGTTGCCCGCATCAGGCCAATCTCTGCGGTTAAGGCCGATCCGGCGCGCCCGGCAAACAGTAGCGCCGCAACAACCGGCCCCAGCTCACGTAACAATGACAGCGCCACCAGCATGCCAAGGCTGGTTTCCGCGCTGTAGGTTGTCAGAACCAGGTATCCCTGCAACCCCAGCACCATACCGATAAACACACCAGAAACAATAATGATCAGCATCGATAAGACACCGACATTATAGAGCTGGCGTATCAGCAACGGCGCATGTTTGCGAAACTCCGGCTTGCCGACAAGCGCATTGAACAACATTAATCCGGCTCGCCCGAACGTCCTGAGGGTTTTAATCCCTCGATGTCCGAGTGATGCCAGCGCATTTAACAACATGGGTGGCTTAACTCCCTGTTTTGAGTAAATCGATGTGGTAGTCGCCCGCCGGGTAACGGAACGGAACCGGCCCATCAGCAATACCGTCAAGGAACTGACGTACGCGCGGGTCGGCATTTTCTTGCAGAGCCTGAGCACTACCGTAGGCCACTATTTTTTTGTCCGCCATAATATAGGCGTAATCTGCAATACTCAGCACCTCAGGCACATCATGGGACACCACCACACAGGTGACGCCCAGCGCACTGTTCAGTTCCGAAATCAGTTTCACCAGCACGCCCATAGTAATGGGGTCCTGGCCGACGAACGGTTCGTCAAACATAATGAGGTCAGGTTCCAGCGCGATGGCGCGTGCTAACGCGGCGCGGCGTGCCATCCCACCGGATAATTCAGAAGGCATTAATTTTGCCGCGCCCCGCAGACCAACGGCCTCAAGCTTCATCATCACCGTGCTCTTCAGCAATGGCGCCGGCAACGTTGTATGCTCGCGTAGCGGATACGCGACGTTGTCAAACACGTTCATGTCGGTAAACAGCGCACCAGACTGAAACAGCATGCTCATGCGCTTACGTACGGTAAATAAACGCGAACGGGACATAGCCGGAACGTTTTCGCCGTCAAACAGGATCTCGCCCTTATCCGGAGGGATCTGTCCGCCAATCAGACGCAACAGCGTCGTTTTGCCGATGCCTGATGGCCCCATGATCGCCGTCACCTTACCGCGCGGTACCGTCAGGGAAATATTATCAAAGATGCAGCGGTCGCCTCGGGAAAAGCTGACATCGCGCATATCGACTAGATTCGCCACAGACTGCCCCATTGATTCATCCTTTACTATTGCCTCGTTGATCGAAGAGTTTGGCGCTCAATTTAGCCCTGAACCCAACATATTTACAGATTATTGCCTGTCCTGGTTAGCGAAAGCTGGCATTTGTTTTACTTTTTAGCCGCATAAAGTCAAAATTAAGACTTCGTTACGGCTTCCAGAAGATCCTTCAAGTGGACCGGCGAGTATACCTGAAGAAAGGACTTTAGATGCTTTTAGCGACGGCGCTGTTAATAATTGGTTTACTTCTGGTGGTCTACGGTGCCGACCGTCTGGTATTTGCCGCATCCATTTTATGTCGAAATTTCGGTATCCCCCCCATTATTATTGGGATGACCGTCGTCAGCGTAGGGACGTCGTTACCCGAGATCATTGTCTCTGTGGCTGCATCAATAAATGGGCAACTCGATCTGGCCGTCGGTACCGCTATCGGCTCTAACATTACCAACATTCTGCTTATTTTAGGTCTGTCGGCGCTGATTCATCCTTTTACCGTGCATTCTGATGTTCTGCGTCGTGAATTACCGCTAATGTTGCTGGTAAGTCTTTTAGCCGCATCCGTCCTGTATGACGGCCAGTTGAGTCGTAGTGACGGTTTCTTTCTCCTGCTTCTGGCCGTGCTATGGCTGCTATTCATTGTTAAAATCGCTCGTCTGGCTGAGCGACAAGGCAATGACACGCTGACCCGGGAGCAGATAGCGGAGCTTCCGCGCGAAGGCGGATTACCGGTCGCGTTTTTGTGGCTGGGCATTGCGCTGATTATTATGCCAATGGCAACACGGATGGTGGTGGACAATGCCACTGTACTGGCGAACTATTTCGCCATGAGCGAACTCACCATCGGGCTGACGGTAGTCGCTATTGGTACCAGCCTGCCAGAGCTGGCAACGGCCATTGCGGGTCTGCGTAAAGGCGAAAACGACATCGCCGTTGGCAACATCATCGGCGCGAACATTTTTAATATTGTTATCGTCCTCGGACTGCCGGCGCTGATTACGCCGGGTGAAGTCAACCCGATGGCCTTCATCCGTGACTATAGCGTCATGCTGCTGGTGAGCGTAATTTTTGCACTACTCTGCTGGCGACGTCCGCGCCAGATTGGTCGCGGCGCGGGTGCGCTGCTGACCGGCGGTTTTATCATATGGCTGGCGATGCTGTATTGGTTATCGCCACTTCTCGTTGGATAACTGGAAACGCATTATGTCGCACTTAGAGTTGCAACCGGGTTTTGACTTTCAGCAAGCAGGCAAGGAAGTCCTGGCAATTGAACGTGAAGGCCTGGCGGAGCTTGATCAGTACATTAATCAAAACTTTACCCTCGCTTGTGAAAAAATATTCAGTTGCCCGGGAAAAGTGGTGGTGATGGGGATGGGGAAATCCGGACATATCGGACGGAAGATGGCGGCCACATTTGCCAGCACCGGCACCCCCTCATTTTTCGTACATCCTGGCGAAGCCGCGCATGGCGATCTGGGTATGGTCTCGCCGCAGGATGTGGTTATTGCCATCTCAAACTCCGGTGAATCCAATGAGATAGCGGCGTTAATCCCGGTATTAAAACGTCTTCATGTCCCGCTTATTTGCATGACTGGCCGTCCGGAAAGCAGCATGGCGCGTGCGGCAGATGTGCATCTGTGTGTTAAAGTGCCCAAGGAAGCTTGCCCATTAGGCCTGGCGCCGACCAGTAGCACCACTGCAACGCTGGTGATGGGTGATGCTCTTGCCGTGGCGTTATTAAAAGCGCGTGGCTTCACCGCGGAAGATTTTGCGTTATCGCATCCAGGTGGCGCACTGGGCCGTAAGCTTTTGCTGCGAGTTAACGATATTATGCATACGGGCGATGAAATCCCGCATGTGAATAAAAGCGCCAGCCTGCGTGACGCCTTACTTGAGATCACACGTAAAAATCTCGGCATGACCGTCATTTGCGATGATGCAATGAAGATTGACGGTATTTTCACCGATGGCGATTTACGTCGCGTCTTTGATATGGGTGTAGATGTACGCCAGTTAGGCATTGCCGATGTGATGACCCCTGGAGGCATTCGCGTGCGTCCGGGCATTCTTGCCGTTGATGCTCTGAACTTAATGCAGTCCCGCCATATCACTTCGGTAATGGTTGCTGATGGCGACCAGTTACTCGGTGTGTTACATATGCATGATCTGCTGCGTGCAGGTGTAGTGTAAGAAACTCAAGGATAAAGAAAATGAGTAAAGCAGGTGCGTCGCTTGCGACCTGTTATGGACCCATCAGCGCTGACGTTATCACCCGGGCAGAGAACATCCGTTTGCTGATCCTGGATGTGGATGGCGTACTGTCTGATGGTCTGATTTATATGGGCAACAACGGTGAAGAGCTGAAGGCTTTTAATGTCCGCGATGGCTACGGAATCCGCTGTGCGCTCACTTCCGGTATTGAGGTTGCTATTATTACCGGACGAAAGGCTAAACTTGTAGAAGATCGCTGTGCCACATTGGGGATCACGCATCTGTATCAGGGGCAGTCAGACAAACTGATTGCCTTTGACGATCTGCTTGGAAAACTGGCGATCGCGCCGGAAAATGTGGCCTATGTTGGCGATGACCTGATTGATTGGCCAGTGATGGCAAAAGTGGGATTAAGCGTAGCGGTGGCGGATGCCCATCCATTGCTGATTCCACGTGCCGACTACGTCACCCGTATCGACGGTGGACGCGGCGCTGTACGTGAAGTCTGCGATTTATTACTCCTGGCGCAGGGCAAACTGGACGAGGCCAAAGGGCAATCGATATGAGCAAAACCAGACGTTGGGTTATCATTCTACTGTCGCTGGCTGTCCTTGTGATGATTGGTATTAACCTGGCAGACAAAGACGAGGCCACTCAGGTCGCCGTCAATAACAACGAGCCAACCTATAAAAGCGAACATACCGATACCGTCGTGTATAGTCCGGAAGGCGCGCTGAGCTATCACTTGATCGCCCAACACGTTGAATATTATTCAGAACAAGCGGTTTCGTGGTTTACTCAACCGGTATTAACCACGTTTGATAAGGATAAAGTACCGACCTGGTCAATCAAGGCCGATAAAGCCAAATTGACCAACGATCGGATGCTGTATCTGTACGGCCATGTTGAAGTTAACGCCCTGGTGCCTGACTCTCAACTACGCAGAATTACGACCGATAACGCACAGGTTAACCTGGTGACTCAAGACGTCACTTCTGATGATCTTGTCACGTTATATGGCACAACATTTAACTCCAGCGGACTGAAGATGCGCGGCAACTTACGCAACAAGAACGCCGAGCTGATTGAAAAGGTTAGAACCTCATATGAAATCCAAAACAAACAAACTCAGCCTTAATCTTGTACTTGCCAGCTCACTTCTGGCCGCCAGCATTCCGGCATTTGCCGTCACCGGCGATACCGAGCAGCCGATTCACATTGAGTCGGACCAGCAGTCCCTGGATATGCAGGGCAACGTGGTGACGTTTACTGGCAACGTGATTGTGACCCAGGGCACCATCAAAATTAACGCCGATAAAGTCGTTGTGACCCGCCCGGGCGGTGAAGACGGTAAAGAAGTGATTGATGGTTACGGTGATCCAGCCACGTTTTACCAGATGCAGGACAACGGTAAGCCAGTGAAAGGCCGCGCCTCACACATGCACTATGAACTGGCGAAAGACTTCGTCGTTCTCACCGGTAAGGCTTACCTGGAACAGCTTGATAGCAACATCACAGGCGATAAGATCACCTATCTGGTAAAAGAGCAGAAAATGCAAGCCTTCAGCGATAAAGGCAAACGCGTCACCACCGTTCTGGTTCCGTCGCAGTTGCAGGACAAAAACAAGGCTCCGGCAGAGAAAAAAGGTAACTGATTCGTTATGGCAACATTAACTGCAAAGAACCTTGCAAAGGCCTATAAGGGCCGCCGTGTGGTGGAAGATGTCAGTCTGACCGTCAACTCCGGGGAGATCGTCGGTCTGCTCGGTCCTAACGGTGCGGGTAAGACAACGACCTTTTACATGGTGGTCGGCATTGTCCCGCGCGATGCGGGCAACATTATCATTGATGACGAAGATATCAGTCTGCTGCCACTGCATGCGCGCGCGCGTCGCGGCATCGGCTACCTGCCGCAGGAAGCGTCGATTTTCCGTCGCCTGAGCGTGTTTGATAACCTGATGGCGGTACTGCAAATTCGTGACGATCTCACCAGCGAGCAGCGGGAAGATCGCGCCAATGAGCTGATGGAAGAATTCCATATCGAACATCTGCGTGACAGCATGGGCCAATCGCTCTCCGGTGGTGAACGACGCCGTGTGGAAATCGCCCGCGCGCTGGCCGCGAATCCGAAATTTATCCTGCTTGATGAACCGTTTGCCGGTGTTGACCCGATTTCCGTTATCGATATCAAACGGATCATCGAACACCTGCGCGACAGCGGGCTTGGGGTGTTGATTACCGACCATAACGTCCGCGAAACGCTGGCAGTGTGTGAGCGCGCCTATATCGTGAGCCAGGGACACCTGATCGCCCACGGCACGCCGACAGAAATACTGCAGGATGAGCACGTTAAGCGCGTATACCTTGGGGAAGACTTCAGACTCTGATAGGGTAGAAGACTTCACGTCACCGCAGGAGAGAACAACTCTGAACATGAAGCAAGGTTTGCAACTCAGGCTTAGCCAACAACTGGCGATGACGCCTCAGCTACAACAGGCGATCCGTCTGTTGCAGCTGTCCACGCTGGAACTTCAGCAAGAACTTCAGCAAGCGCTGGAAAGTAACCCACTGCTCGAGCAAACCGATCTTCACGACGAAATTGATACCCAGGAAAAACAGGACAGCGAATCCCTCGATACCGCAGATGCGCTCGAACAAAAAGAGATGCCAGAGGAACTACCGCTTGACGCCAGTTGGGATGAAATCTACACCGCCGGTACGCCTTCAGGCACCAGCGGAGATTACATCGACGACGAACTGCCTGTGTACCAGGGTGAGACTACGCAATCGCTGCAGGATTACCTGATGTGGCAAGTGGAGCTGACCCCGTTCTCGGATACCGATCGCGCCATTGCGACATCGATTGTTGATGCAGTTGACGAAACCGGTTATCTCACCGTGACACTGGACGATATTCTCGAAAGCATGGGCGATGACGACGTCGGTATGGATGAAATCGAAGCCGTGCTTAAACGCGTTCAGCGCTTTGATCCCGTTGGCGTGGCAGCCAAAGATCTGCGTGACTGCTTACTGATCCAACTTTCGCAATTTGATAAGTCCACGCCATGGCTGGAAGAAGCGCGTCTGATCATCAGCGATCACCTCGATTTGTTAGCCAACCATGACTTTCGCTCGCTGATGCGCGTAACCCGACTGAAAGAAGACGTGCTGAAAGAAGCCGTCAACCTCATCCAGTCGCTCGATCCCCGCCCAGGACAGTCGATCCAGACCGGCGAGCCGGAATACGTCATCCCGGATGTGCTGGTGCGTAAGCATAACGATCGCTGGGTGGTCGAACTCAACGGCGACAGCATTCCACGCTTGCAGATTAACCAGCATTACGCCGCGATGTGCAATAGCGCGCGCAACGATGCTGACAGCCAGTTTATTCGTAGTAATTTGCAGGACGCAAAGTGGCTGATTAAGAGTCTGGAAAGCCGCAATGATACGCTGCTGCGCGTCAGTCGCTGTATCGTTGAACAGCAGCAAGCCTTCTTTGAGCAAGGCGAAGAATTTATGAAACCGATGGTGCTGGCGGATATCGCCCAGGCCGTCGAGATGCACGAATCGACCATTTCCCGAGTGACCACGCAAAAGTATCTGCACAGTCCGCGCGGCATATTTGAACTGAAGTATTTCTTTTCCAGTCACGTTAACACTGAAGGCGGGGGCGAAGCCTCATCCACAGCTATCCGCGCACTGGTGAAGAAATTAATTGCTGCGGAGAACCCCGCGAAACCGCTGAGTGACAGCAAGTTAACCTCTATGCTGTCGGATCAGGGTATCATGGTGGCACGCCGCACCGTTGCGAAGTACCGAGAGTCTTTATCCATTCCGCCGTCTAACCAGCGCAAACAGCTGGTATGACCCAACCGATAAGGAAGACACTATGCAGCTCAACATCACTGGAAACAACGTCGAAATCACGGAAGCTCTGCGCGAGTTTGTTAATACCAAGTTCGCCAAGCTTGAACAATATTTCGACCGGATTAATCAGGTCTATATTGTGTTGAAAGTGGAGAAGGTTACACATATCTCGGATGCAACACTGCATGTAAACGGTGGCGAAATTCATGCCAGCGCGGAAGGTCAGGATATGTACGCCGCCATTGACGGTTTAATTGATAAACTGGCTCGGCAGTTAACAAAACATAAAGATAAACTGAAACAGCACTAACTTGTCCGGGCAGTTAGCGGGTGCAGGACGGCCTGTTGTGCAGCACAACGGGCCATTTGTACGGTTAGCGCTTAGGTGAAATTATGATAAATAACGATACGACTCTACAACTGAGCAATGTTCTTAACCAGGAATGTACGCGTGCGGCCGTTCACTGCCAAAGCAAGAAACGCGCACTGGAAATCATCAGTGAACTGGCGGCAAAACAGCTCAGCCTGCCCTCTCAGGTGGTATTTGAAGCCATTCTGACGCGTGAAAAAATGGGCAGTACCGGCATCGGTAACGGTATTGCCATCCCGCATGGCAAGCTGGAAGAAGACACGATGCGCGCGGTTGGTGTGTTTGTGCAACTCGAAACGCCCATCGCCTTCGACGCCATTGATAATCAACCCGTCGATCTGCTTTTCGCCCTGCTGGTCCCGGCAGACCAAACCAAGACACATTTGCATACATTGTCGCTGGTCGCCAAACGTCTGGCAGATAAAACCATCTGCCGTCGCCTGCGCGCCGCACAGAGTGACCAGGAGTTGTATCAAATCATCACGGACACCGAAGGTGGACAGGATGAAGCATAACAACCCAATGGCATCCTTTTTTGTCGTTGTGAGGAGAAACAGTACATGGTACTGATGATCGTCAGCGGTCGTTCAGGGTCAGGCAAATCCGTCGCCCTGCGTGCGCTGGAAGATATGGGTTTTTACTGCGTGGATAACCTTCCCGTAGTGCTGTTGCCCGATCTGGCTCGTACACTGGCCGATCGCCAGATTTCTGCGGCTGTCAGCATTGACGTGCGTAACATGCCGGAATCCCCGGAGATTTTTGAGCAGGCAATGAACAATCTGCCCGAAGGCTTCTCACCGCAGCTGCTATTCCTTGATGCTGACCGTAACACACTGATTCGCCGCTACAGCGACACACGTCGTTTGCACCCCCTCTACAGCAAAAACTTATCGCTGGAAAGCGCTATCGATAAAGAAAGCGATTTGCTGGAGCCGCTGCGTTCCCGCGCAGACCTGATTGTTGATACCTCCGAAATGTCCGTACACGAACTGGCGGAAATGTTGCGTACCCGACTGCTGGGCAAACGCGAACGCGAATTGACGATGGTATTCGAATCCTTTGGTTTCAAACACGGTATCCCGATTGACGCGGACTACGTCTTTGACGTGCGCTTCCTGCCCAACCCACACTGGGATCCGAAGCTGCGCCCGATGACTGGTCTTGACCGTCCCGTCGCCGCCTTCCTCGACAGGCACACAGAAGTACACAATTTTATCTACCAGACCCGCAGCTATCTTGAGCTATGGTTACCCATGCTGGAGACCAACAACCGCAGCTACCTCACCGTAGCCATCGGCTGTACCGGCGGGAAACACCGTTCGGTGTATATTGCAGAGCAGCTGGCAGACTACTTCCGCTCACGCGGTAAAAACGTGCAGTCACGCCATCGTACGCTGGAAAAACGTAAATCATGACCGTGAAGCAAACCGTTGAAATCACCAATAAGCTGGGCATGCATGCCCGGCCAGCAATGAAACTTTTTGAATTGATGCAGGGTTTCGAAGCAGAAGTTTTGCTGCGTAATGATGAAGGAACGGAAGCCGAGGCGAACAGCGTTATCGCGCTGCTGATGCTGGATTCTGCGAAGGGGCGTCAGATAGAAGTTGAAGCTACAGGCCCGCAGGAAGTTGAAGCCCTGGCCGCGGTGATTGCCCTGTTTAATTCAGGGTTCGATGAAGATTGATCGAGAGCACAGAACGTAGCCAGTAGGCCGGATAAGGCGTTTACGCCGCATCCGGCAATAACTCCGCTAATACAGCTTATTTTCCCGCATAAACGACTCACCGCCTAACTGGCGCATTTGCCGCATAATCCACGCCTGACGGCTGCGCACATAACCTGACGGCGCACTCGCCTTAAAGCGAATCGGGTTAGGCAGCACGGCCGCCAGCAAGGCCGCTTCAGACAGACTCAGGCGACTGGCAGGTTTATGAAAATACCGTTGTGCTGCCGCCTCCACACCGAAGACGCCATCGCCAAACTCCGCAACGTTCAGATAGACGGTCAGAATACGTTTCTTACTCCAGACCGTTTCCATCCCCAGCGTTAACCCGGCTTCAAGGCCCTTACGCACCCAGCTACGCCCATCCCACAGAAAGAGGTTTTTTGCCGTCTGTTGCGATAACGTTGACGCCCCACGAATACGGTTTTCATTACGTTCATTATGCGCCAGCGCTTTCTCGATGGCAGAGACATCGAATCCCCAATGGTCAGGGAACTTCTGGTCCTCGGCGGCAATCACCGCCAGTCCCATCCACGGTGAGATCTCATCCATACTCACCCAGTCCGAATGCGCCACATACCCGAAATCACCAGACAACCATGCACCCAGTTGCCGTTCGACCATCACCGCCGAGAACGGTACCGGCATCACGCTGAAAAGGGCGATGCCCCCGCCCCAGAATACGGCGAGGACGATCACCGCCCGTAGAAAGATGCGCCGCAGAAAAGCGGTAACGCCTTTTCTCATTCCGCCAGCACCAGCACACGCGAGACCAGTTTATCGATGCCACTCGCGGCCTGAGCGATATCCTGCGCCAGCATATAGGCGGGCGTGGTGACGATTTTGTTGTCTTCATCAACGACAATGTCGTCAACCGGACAAGGCACATGTTCTGCGCCCATCTCTTCCAGTACCTCTGCCGTATCGATATCAGTGCCAATGGTCAGACGCAGCGGAAAATCAAAAATTTTGGGTAACATGGCGGGCGCAATGCACATAAATCCCAGCGGCTTACCCATCTGATGCATGGCAACTGCCAGCGCGGCTAAATCGCTGTCAATCCGGCATTCGCTGCCCTGGCTGGCAAAATTACTCAGGTTTTTGGCGGCGCCAAAACCACCCGGCACGATCAACGCATCCAGTTCCGTTGAGACCGCCTGAGCAAGCGGGCGAATCTCGCCGCGAGTGATGCGAGCGGCTTCAATCAGGACATTACGTGTTTCCGGCATCGGTTCGCCGGTCAGATGATTAATCACATCAGCTTGTTGTTTATCCGGTGCGAAGCAGACGGCCTGCGCGCCGTTGCGGGCAATGGCCAGCAGCGTGAGTACGGTTTCATGGATCTCTGCACCGTCATACACACCGCATCCGCTGAGCACGACTCCCACTTTTTTCATCGTGATACTCCTTTCTCAACTGGCTGAAACATATTAGTTATTATGATTTAAATGCTACGCTTCACACATTTAACTGATTCATGTAACAAATTATTTAAGATTTGCTATCTTAACTGCGTGCGGCCTGAAAAATAGGGCTGCGCCTTTGTACACAATGACAATAATTTACGGCGCAGCCACGATTTCCCTGGTGTTGGCGCAGTATTCGCGCACCCCGGTCAAGCCGGGGTCATTTTTTTTCCACGCTCGCCACCCAGGCTTTTAGTACCGCCACGTCGTGCTGCCACTCCTGCTTCATCTCTTCAATCCATTCAGCAACGTTATCTTCCCAGGCAGGAAGATCTGGCGACTGGATTTGCTGACCTAACTGTTGCAGATGACGCAGCCCCACCGAACCTGCCGCACCTTTAATTTTATGACCTTCCTCAACCACGCCTTTTTTATCACGTGCAGTCAGATTGGATTCCAGCACGCTCAAATATCCCGGCATCATTTTCTCAAACACCGCCAGCCCGTCGGTAATTAACTTCGGACCCACCAGCTCGAGGTATTGTTCCAACATAGGAATATCTAACAGCGCTTGCGATTTACTGCTCTCTTCAGATGTCACAGTGCTCTCCTCTTTGTTTCGGGTATCCCAGTATTTTTTGATCATGGCGGTTAAAGCCGGGACTGACAGCGGCTTACTCAGCACGTCGTCCATTCCCGCCTCCAGATACTCTTTTTTATCTTTCAGAACGTTGGCGGTAAGGGCCACCAGCGGCGGCAAGTCTTCACGCGCGTATTTTTGCGTCAACTCGCGGGAGATATCCAGCCCGGTCATATCCGGTAGCTGAATATCCAGTAATACCAGGTCATATTCACCCGGCGTGAACATTTCCAGCGCGGCTTTCCCGGTCATGGCGACATCCACGCTATTACCCAGTTTTTCCAGCACTGAACGCGCGACAATGACGTTCAGTTCAATGTCTTCCACCAGCAGTACATTCAGGGCGGGCAGCGGCATGTCATCATCTTCAAAAGCATCTTCAATCTCTTCCGCTACCGCCGGCGCATGCACGGTCAGCGTAAAGACAGAGCCTTTACCAGCCTGGCTGGAGACCGTAATATCGCCACCCATATTTTTCGCCAGACGCTTTGATACGGCCAGGCCAATCCCGGTTCCCGTTGCCGGTTTGCCGCCGTTACTGTCCTTCACCTGATAATACATGGCGAAGATTTTATCCTGCTCATCCTGCGGAATACCGATCCCGGAATCTTCTACCTCGAAATGCAGCATATTCCCCTGGTCATAGCGCGCCCGCACGGTCACCTGCCCCTGCTGGGTGAACTTCACGGCGTTGCTGATCAGATTCCACAGAATCTGGCGCAAACGCGTGCCGTCGGTAATCACTTTATGCGGCAACGGTAGCGTTGGCTCAAGCACAAACCGCAGCCCTTTTTGCTGTGCCTGCAGGCCAGAGAGGTTTTCCAGATCCGCCATAAAGCTGGTGAAATCGATTGGCTGGTTATCAAGCTGGACTTTACGCCGCTCCATCTTATCCATATCGATAATATCGTTGAAAATATTGCCCAACGTCACGGCAGAGACATGGATAGTTTTCAGGTATTTTTCCTGCTCGGCGGTCAAATCCGTATCCAGCAGGATCCGGCTTAAGCCAACAATGCCGTTCAGCGGGGTACGCAGCTCATGACTGATGGTGGAAATAAACGTGGTCTTATCGCGGCTGGCGCGTTCAAGCGCGTCCTGATAACGCTTACGTTCAGTAATATCGCGACCAAAGCCCATCAGACCATGTCGTTTACCGACGCGGTCGTAGTAAGGCACTTTACGAATTTCAAAGCAGGCTTTGCGTCCATCCGGGTAGTCCAGCCACTGTTCATAAGTGAGCGAGACGTTATGACGAAACACCTTCTCGTCGGTCTCAATAACTTTTTCCGCCGCCTCAGGGGAGTAAACGTCAGCCGGTTTTAAATTCACCAGTTGCTTTTCACTCTTGCCGGTCAGCAGCTCCATGGCGCGGTTACAGCCGGAAAATTCTTTATCTTCATTACGATAAAAGACCAGATCCGGCGAGGCATCAAGGAAAGAGCGTAAAAATGAAGACTGTTGCTCAAGCTGAATCTGCGCCTCTTCGCGCTCTTTGATTTCGACCTTCAGCTGTTCAAACGTTTCCTGGCGCTCCGCTTCGGCTTTTTCACGCTCAACAATTTCCTGATTGAGCTGGGCAATATTGTCTTTCAACTGCACATTGAGCTTGAGATCGCGCTCGCGCATCTCTTCCAGCTTTTGCACCAGTCGTGACAGACGCTGCCGGGACTCTTCCAGTTGCTCCACCACCACTGACAAAAAATAGACGGCCCAGGGGGTAATTAACAGACCAAAAAAGATAGAGCGGATGACATCAATGCTTTCTACCTGGCCATGCAGCACCATGGTGACAGCCATTTGCACCACAATTGCCAACACCACCAAAGCCAGCGCTAATAGCAGCGAAAAGCGCACCAGACCCAACTTCATCATCAGGTCGACATAATATTGCGCCAGCATACGAATTTGCTTCATAGAGGGTTCCTTCACGACAACTTGGCACAATAATACTCAATTCTCAGCGTGACGCTGAAGATTGTGCAAGAAATGCGGAGGTTATCGGTGAAATGACTGGGTAGGCGGTACGCCGGATAAGGCATAGCCGCCATCCGGCAATGTGCGCCGGGCCGCCTGATGGCGCGCAGCTTTCAGGCCTACATGACTACGGATGGTTAGCTCCCCGGCTGAATCCACGGCGTACCCAGCGCCGAGCCTTGCACGCCGTGCTCGTTAAGGTACTTATCCAGTTCGACCATCCCCGTCCAGCGATTTTCACACCATAGCGGCGCCAACAGCGTTGGGCGACGCGCGCTGGCGGAAATACGATGATAAATCACTTCCGGCGGCGTATGGCGGATCATCTCCCCTGCGGTAATCGTGTAGTCGTCCAGTTCAATCCCGTTCAGCCGCCCGGCTTCCCAGGCTTTCGCCATCGTACTGCCTTTCACAATATGCAGCGGATGCAGCTTAATACCGTCAACGCCCGTCTCCACCACACGTTCCATGGTTTGCAGACATTCTGCCTGCCCTTCTCCCGGCAGACCGACGATCAGATGCGAGCACACTTTCAGCCCGCGCGTGCGCGCCAGCCGTGTGGTGTTTTGGTAGCAGGCGAAATCATGGCCGCGGTTAATTCGGTGTAGGGTTTTGTCATGCGCGGTTTGCAGGCCGAGCTCCAGCCACACTTCATAGCCCAGGTCTTTATACTCACAAAGCAGATCAAGCACCGCTTCCGGCACACAGTCGGGGCGCGTCCCAACGCATAACCCAACGATACTGGCCTGGCTGACCGCCTGTTGATACATCGAACGCAGCACCTGTACTTCAGCAAAGGTGCTGGTGTAGGCCTGGAAATAGGCCAGATAGCGTTTTGCGCGATTGACCAGGTGCGCCTGATGCTCAAGCTGCTCGGCAATGGAATGGTGCTGCTGCGCTTCATCGGCAAACGAGGCGACATTACAGAAAGTACATCCGCCGCGCCCGATGGTGCCATCGCGATTTGGACAGCTAAAACCGCCGTGCAGCGTGAGTTTATGAACCTTTTGTCCATAACGGCGAGAAAGATCCCCACCAAACATATTGACTAATTTCTGTAACTGCATAATCTGGTAGACCGCGCCTTGAAAAGAGGCCAAAGCCTGCCATTTTTTTCCCCAGTCGGCGATGACCTGGATCAATCGCCCTGGCGAGCCTTTATTCATTGCATAACAAATCAAAATAATCGAAATTTCATTCACTAAAAATGTAATTACTTTTCCTTATATTCGACTGTTTTTTTTATCTTCTTATACTCTTTGCATAAAAACAGTATCTTTAAGACGCCAAAACTTTAAAAACCAGCATAAAATGCCAGGCATCTCGATAAACAAAGGCAGGACGAGGGATATACAGCCGTTCTGACAGTGAGACAGATCACACTTCCCTGACCGTTCCCCCTACGTTAAACCGATGTAAAAAATCCTTTTATTTCAGCAATTTCATAAAGTTAATCGCCCTATAGCACATTTTTGCATAAATAAGATTGCCATTTGACCTGTGTGTGGATTCCCGATAACGTGGAAATCCGCTGGAAGCTTTCTGGATGAGCAGCCTGCTCATCATATTTATGCAGTAATTGAGATTCCCTCTGAAGCAAGTCCTCAAACTTGTTTGACCTGTGCGAAAAGGATAAAGAGGGCGAATGCGAGGTAAGCGTATGACACGCAAACCCCGTCGCCATGCTCTTGGTGTGCCCGTGCGCAACGGTTCAGATGGGAATCCCGCAGAGCCTGGGGAGGTTCACTCATATGTTGTACGATAAATCCCTTGAGAGGGATAACTGTGGTTTCGGCCTGATCGCCCACATAGAAGGCGAACCTAGCCACAAGGTAGTGCGTACCGCCATACACGCACTGGCCCGCATGCAGCACCGTGGCGCAATTCTTGCCGATGGAAAAACCGGCGATGGTTGCGGCCTGCTGTTACAAAAACCGGATCGCTTTTTCCGCATCGTGGCGCAAGAGCGCGGCTGGCGTTTAGCCAAAAACTACGCCGTCGGCATGATCTTTTTAAATAAAGACGCTGAACTGGCAGCAGCCTCTCGCCGCATAGTTGAAGAAGAATTACAGCAGGAGACCCTGTCAATTGTCGGCTGGCGCGACGTGCCGACCAACGAAGGTGTTCTCGGTGAAATCGCTCTATCCTCCCTGCCTCGTATTGAGCAAATTTTCGTTAACGCTCCTGCGGGTTGGCGTCCGCGTGATATGGAACGACGTCTGTTTATCGCCCGTCGTCGTATTGAAAAACGCCTCCTGCAAGATAAAGACTTCTACGTCTGTAGCCTGTCGAATCTGGTGAATATTTATAAAGGTCTGTGTATGCCGGCGGATCTGCCGCGCTTTTACCTGGACCTCGCGGACCTGCGTCTGGAGTCGGCCATCTGCCTGTTCCACCAACGCTTTTCCACCAACACCGTGCCGCGCTGGCCGCTGGCGCAGCCGTTCCGCTATCTGGCGCACAACGGCGAGATCAACACCATCACCGGCAACCGCCAGTGGGCGCGCGCCCGTACCTATAAATTCCAGACGCCGCTGATCCCTGACCTGCACGACGCCGCGCCGTTCGTGAACGAAACCGGATCCGACTCCAGCTCCATGGATAACATGCTTGAGCTGCTGCTGGCGGGCGGGATGGACATCATCCGCGCCATGCGTTTACTAGTGCCGCCAGCCTGGCAGAACAACCCGGATATGGATCCGGAGCTGCGCGCGTTCTTTGACTTCAACTCTATGCACATGGAACCGTGGGACGGCCCGGCGGGCATCGTCATGTCCGACGGTCGCTTTGCCGCCTGTAACCTCGATCGTAACGGCCTGCGCCCGGCGCGCTACGTCATCACCAAAGACAAGCTGATTACCTGCGCCTCTGAGGTCGGGATCTGGGATTACCAGCCGGATGAAGTGGTGGAAAAAGGCCGCGTCGGCCCTGGCGAGCTGATGGTTATCGACACCCGCAGCGGGCGCATTCTGCACTCTGCCGAAACCGACAATGACCTGAAAAGCCGCCACCCCTACAAAGAGTGGATGGAGAAAAACGTTCGTCGTCTGGTGCCGTTCGAAGAGCTGGCTGACGATCAGGTCGGCAGCCGCGAGCTGGACGATGATACCCTCGCCAGCTACCAGAAACAGTTTAACTACAGCGCCGAAGAGCTGGATTCCGTCATTCGCGTACTCGGTGAAAATGGTCAGGAAGCGGTTGGCTCAATGGGTGACGATACCCCGTTTGCCGTGCTGTCCAGCCAGCCGCGCATCATTTATGACTACTTCCGCCAGCAGTTCGCGCAGGTGACTAACCCGCCTATCGACCCGCTGCGTGAAGCGCACGTTATGTCGCTGGCCACCAGCATCGGTCGCGAGATGAATGTCTTCTGCGAAGCGGAAGGTCAGGCACACCGTCTGAGCTTTAAATCGCCGATCCTGCTGTACTCCGATTTCACCCAGCTCACCACCATGAAAGAGGAGCATTATCGCGCTGACCGTCTGGATATCACCTTCGACGTGACCGAAACCACGCTCGAAGAGACCGTCAAAGCCTTGTGCGATAAGGCGGAACAGATGGTACGTAACGGCACGGTACTGCTGGTGCTCTCTGACCGTAATATCGCAAAAAACCGTCTGCCGGTTCCGGCACCAATGGCCGTGGGCGCAGTGCAAACGCGTCTGGTAGAACAAAGCCTGCGTTGCGACGCCAACATCATCGTTGAAACGGCGAGCGCCCGTGACCCGCACCACTTCGCGGTACTGCTCGGCTTTGGCGCGACAGCCATTTATCCGTATCTGGCGTATGAAACGCTGGGGCGTCTGATCGACACTCAGGCGATTGCCAAAGATTACCGGACCGTGATGCTGAACTACCGTAACGGCATCAACAAAGGTCTGTACAAAATCATGTCCAAAATGGGCATCTCAACCATCGCCTCTTACCGCTGCTCGAAGCTGTTTGAAGCCGTTGGTCTGCATGATGATGTCGTGGCGCTGTGCTTCCAGGGCGTAGTCAGCCGCATCAGCGGCGCAGGGTTTGTCGACTTCCAGCAGGATCTGCTAAACCTCTCGAAACATGCCTGGCTGGCGCGGAAACCTATTAGCCAGGGCGGTTTGCTGAAGTACGTCCACGGCGGCGAATACCACGCTTACAACCCGGACGTGGTGCGCACACTGCAACAGGCAGTACAAAGCGGCGAATACAGCGACTATCAGGAATATGCCAGGCTGGTCAATGAGCGTCCGGCGGCCACGCTGCGCGATCTGCTGGCGATTACGCCCGGCGATGAAGCCGTGAGCATTGACGAGGTAGAACCCGCGAGCGAATTATTTAAACGCTTTGATACCGCAGCCATGTCTATCGGCGCATTGAGCCCGGAAGCACACGAGGCGTTGGCGGAAGCGATGAACAGCATCGGTGGTAACTCTAACTCTGGCGAAGGCGGCGAAGATCCTGCGCGTTATGGCACCAACAAGGTATCGCGTATTAAGCAGGTGGCTTCCGGTCGCTTTGGCGTAACCCCGGCGTACCTGGTCAACGCCGACGTCATTCAGATTAAAGTCGCTCAGGGCGCGAAACCGGGCGAAGGCGGTCAGTTGCCGGGTGATAAAGTTACCCCGTACATCGCTAAACTGCGCTATTCAGTGCCGGGCGTGACGCTGATCTCCCCGCCGCCGCACCACGATATCTACTCTATCGAGGACTTAGCGCAGCTGATTTTCGACCTCAAACAGGTCAACCCGAAAGCGATGATCTCGGTGAAGCTGGTTTCTGAACCAGGCGTCGGCACCATCGCCACCGGCGTGGCAAAAGCCTATGCAGACCTCATCACCATCGCTGGCTACGACGGCGGCACCGGCGCAAGCCCGCTCTCCTCGGTGAAATATGCGGGCTGCCCATGGGAGCTGGGTCTGGTGGAGACCCAGCAGGCGCTGGTCGCCAACGGTCTGCGTCACAAGATTCGTCTGCAGGTCGATGGCGGTCTGAAAACTGGCGTGGATATCATTAAAGCGGCGATTCTCGGCGCGGAAAGCTTCGGTTTCGGCACCGGTCCAATGGTCGCGCTGGGCTGTAAATATCTGCGTATTTGCCATCTGAACAACTGCGCAACCGGCGTGGCAACTCAGGACGACAAACTGCGTAAGAACCACTATCACGGTCTGCCGTTCAAAGTGACCAACTACTTTGAATTTATCGCCCGCGAAGTGCGCGAGCTGATGGCCGAGCTGGGCGTGAAACGTCTGGTGGATCTGATTGGTCGTACCGACCTGCTCAAAGAGCTGGAAGGGTTTACCGCCAAACAGCAGAAGCTGGAGCTGTCGCGTCTGCTGGAAACCGCCGAGCCGCATCCTGGTAAGGCGTTGTTCTGCACCGAGAACAACCCGCCGTTTGATAACGGCGTATTGAACGCACAGCTCCTGCAACAAGCAAAACCGTATGTCGACGAGCGCCAGAGCAAAACCTTCTGGTTCGATATCCGCAACACCGACCGTTCCGTGGGTGCATCGCTGTCTGGCTATATTGCCCAGACCCACGGCGATCAGGGGCTGGCATCTGACCCGATTAAAGCGCACTTCAACGGTACTGCGGGCCAGAGCTTTGGCGTGTGGAACGCGGGCGGCGTGGAGCTGTATCTGACCGGCGATGCCAACGACTATGTCGGTAAAGGCATGGCGGGCGGCCTGCTGGCAGTGCGTCCTCCGGTTGGCTCGGCTTTCCGTAGCCATGAGGCGAGCATCATCGGTAACACCTGCCTGTACGGCGCCACCGGCGGTCGTCTGTTTGCAGCAGGCCGTGCGGGCGAGCGCTTTGCGGTGCGTAACTCCGGCGCTATCACCGTGGTGGAAGGTATCGGCGACAACGGCTGCGAGTATATGACCGGCGGCATCGTCTGTATTCTCGGTAAAACGGGCGTCAACTTCGGGGCGGGTATGACGGGCGGATTCGCCTACGTACTGGATGAAGACGGCGAGTTCCGCAAGCGCGTGAACCCGGAACTGGTGGAAGTGCTGGACGTTGATTCTCTGGCCATTCATGAGGAACACCTGCGCGGTCTGATTACCGAGCACGTGCAACATACCGGCTCTTCACACGGCGAAGAGATCCTGGCTAACTGGCCAGCATTCTCAGCGAAATTCGCGCTGGTAAAACCAAAATCCAGTGATGTGAAAGCACTGTTGGGTCACCGTAGTCGTAGCGCAGCAGAGCTGCGTGTGCAGGCGCAGTAAGGGGTAGCAGCAATGAGTCAGAACGTATACCAATTTATCGACCTGCAGCGCGTTGATCCGCCGAAGAAACCGCTGAAGATCCGTAAGATCGAGTTTATCGAGATCTACGAGCCGTTTTCTGAAGGCCAGGCTAAAGCGCAGGCAGATCGCTGCCTGTCCTGCGGCAACCCGTACTGCGAGTGGAAGTGCCCGGTGCATAACTACATCCCGAACTGGCTGAAGCTGGCCAACGAGGGGCGTATTTTTGAAGCGGCCGAGCTGTCACACCAGACTAACACCCTGCCGGAAGTTTGCGGTCGCGTCTGCCCGCAGGATCGTCTGTGTGAAGGATCCTGTACCCTGAACGACGAGTTCGGCGCGGTGACCATCGGTAACATCGAGCGCTATATCAACGATAAAGCGTTCGAAATGGGCTGGCGTCCGGATATGACCGGTGTGCGCCAGACGGACAAACGCGTGGCGATTATCGGTGCGGGTCCGGCGGGCCTGGCCTGCGCTGATGTGCTAACCCGCAACGGCGTGAAGGCGGTGGTGTTTGATCGTCATCCGGAGATCGGTGGTCTGCTGACCTTCGGCATCCCGGCTTTCAAGCTGGAGAAAGAGGTCATGACCCGCCGCCGTGAAATCTTCACCGGCATGGGTATTGAGTTCAAACTCAATACCGAAGTGGGCCGCGACGTACAGCTCGACGACCTGCTGAAGGATTACGACGCGGTGTTCCTCGGCGTGGGTACTTACCAATCCATGCGCGGTGGGCTGGAAAACGAAGACGCTTCCGGCGTATTCGACGCCCTGCCGTTCCTAATCGCCAATACCAAACAGTTGATGGGCTTTGGCGAAAGCAGCGACGAGCCGTACATCAGCATGGAAGGCAAACGCGTCGTCGTTCTCGGCGGGGGCGATACCGCGATGGACTGTGTGCGCACCTCGGTTCGCCAGAACGCAGCGCACGTAATCTGCGCCTATCGCCGCGACGAAGAGAACATGCCGGGCTCCAAACGCGAGGTGAAAAACGCGCGTGAAGAAGGCGTGGAATTCCAGTTCAACGTACAGCCGTTAGGTGTGGAAGTGAATGCCAACGGTAAAGTATGCGGCGTGAAAATGGCGCGTACCGAAATGGGCGAACCGGATGCGAAAGGTCGTCGCCGCGCGGAGATCGTCGCCGGTTCCGAGCACGTTGTACCGGCGGATGCGGTGGTACTGGCGTTTGGTTTCCGTCCGCACAGTATGGAATGGTTGGCAAAACACAGCGTCGAACTGGATTCTCAGGGCCGGATTATCGCTCCGGAACGCAGTGACATCGCCTTCCAGACCAGCAACCCGAAAATCTTCGCCGGTGGCGACATCGTACGCGGTTCGGATCTGGTGGTCACCGCGATTGCCGAAGGTCGTAAAGCGGCTGACGGGATACTGAATTACCTGGAAGTGTAACTCTTCGGGCTCCCCTGCCACAGCCTGACGCTGATGGATGGGGAGCTAATATTTTTCCGCTTACATGGTCAGCTTACTGGTATTACTCACAGACGAACTTATTCGTTCGCAAACCATGCTGGAAACTCAACTCACACGCGGTGGTTCACTGACGACGGAGAAAAACCAGCAAACCATTAACGCCATGAATAATTATCAAGAAATTATCACGCGGAAACGTTTGCTTTATTCTGAGAACTGTATATTATGCGGCGGATTTTTTGGGCAAAATTCATGGAGGCGTTGTGTCGCAGGACAACAATTATAGCCAGGGCCCCGTCCCTCTGGCGGCGCGGAAAGGCGTGATACCACTAACGTTTGTTATGTTGGGGCTCACATTTTTTTCCGCCAGTATGTGGACCGGTGGCACACTCGGTACTGGTCTTTCTTATAATGATTTCTTCCTGGCAGTTCTCTTCGGTAATCTTCTCCTCGGTATTTACACTGCATTTCTCGGTTTCATCGGCGCAAAAACAGGGCTCTCGACCCACCTTCTGGCGCGTTATTCATTTGGGGTGAAAGGCTCCTGGCTTCCTTCACTGCTATTAGGCGGTACCCAGGTGGGTTGGTTTGGCGTGGGTGTGGCCATGTTTGCCATTCCGGTTGGCAAAGCGACGGGAATTGACGTCAATATCCTGATTGCGGTTTCCGGTCTGCTGATGACGATGACCATCTTTTTTGGCATCTCGGCACTGACCATTTTATCTATCATCGCCGTGCCCGCCATCGTCATTCTTGGCAGCTACTCCGTCTGGCTGGCGGTAAGCGATGTCGGCGGTTTAGACCATTTAAAAGCGATTGTGCCGCAAACGCCGCTTAATTTCTCCACCGCTCTGGCGCTGGTGGTAGGCTCGTTTGTCAGCGCCGGGACGTTAACCGCCGACTTCGTTCGCTTTGGCCGCAATGCCAAAGGCGCGGTGCTGATTGCCATGGTGGCGTTTTTCCTCGGCAACTCGCTGATGTTTATCTTCGGTGCGGCGGGTGCCGCTGCAGTCGGACAAGCGGATATTTCTGACGTGATGATAGCCCAGGGTCTGCTGCTGCCCGCAATTGTGGTACTCGGCTTGAATATCTGGACCACTAACGACAATGCGCTGTACGCATCGGGTCTGGGATTTGCCAATATTACCGGCCTTTCCAGCCGTACGCTGTCGGTGGCTAACGGCATTATTGGCACACTCTGCGCGCTGTGGCTTTACAATAACTTTGTTGGCTGGCTAACATTTCTGTCGGCAGCGATTCCGCCGATTGGCGGGGTGATTATCGCCGACTATCTGCTGAACCATCGCCGATATGCCGATTTCAGCAAAGCACGATTTATGACCGTCAACTGGATAGCTATTTTGTCCGTTGCACTGGGCATCGCCGCCGGTCACTATATTCCCGGTATTGTGCCAGTCAACGCCGTACTCGGCGGCGTGTTCAGTTATATCCTGCTGAATCCACTTTTCAATCGCAGCCTTGCTAAATCACCAGAGGTCAGCCATGCAGAACAATAACATCACCATCCGTCAGGCGCGTTTACAGGGACGCGAAGGATTGTGGCAGCTCACGATTGAAAACGGGCGCTTTAGCCGGATTGAGCCTCAGGACGCAGCTGCATTGCCGCAAGGTGAAGTACTTGATGCCGAGGGCGGTCTGGCAATCCCACCGTTCGTTGAGCCACATATTCATCTGGATACCACGCAAACCGCGGGTGAGCCGAGCTGGAACCAGTCTGGTACGTTGTTTGAGGGTATTGAACGCTGGGCCGAGCGTAAGGCAATGCTGACTCACGAAGACGTCAAAGCGCGCGCGATGCAGACCCTGAAATGGCAGATGGCTAACGGTATCCAGTATGTCCGTACCCACGTTGACGTTTCCGATCCTACGCTAACGGCTTTGAAAGCCATGCTGGAAGTGAAGCAAGAGGTCGCGCCGTGGGTAGAGCTGCAAATTGTCGCGTTCCCACAGGAAGGTATTCTGTCTTATCCCAACGGTGAAGCGCTGTTAGAGGAAGCCGTGCGTTTGGGGGCCGATGTCATCGGCGCGATTCCCCACTTTGAATTTACGCGTGAATATGGCGTGGAGTCGCTGCACAAAATCTTCGCCCTGGCGCAAAAATACGACCGACTTATCGATGTGCACTGCGACGAAATTGACGATGAGCAATCACGCTTTGTTGAAACCGTCGCGGCGCTGGCGCATCGCTACAATATGGGCGAGCGCGTGACCGCCAGTCATACCACGGCAATGCACTCCTATAACGGCGCATATGCTTCCCGTCTTTTCCGCCTGTTAAAAATGTCCGGTATTAACTTCGTGGCGAATCCGCTGGTCAATATTCACCTGCAAGGACGCTTTGACACTTATCCTAAACGCCGCGGCGTCACGCGCGTCAAAGAGATGCTGGAAGCGGAGATCAACGTCTGCTTCGGTCATGATGACGTCTTCGATCCGTGGTATCCATTAGGTACAGCAAATATGTTACAGGTGCTGCATATGGGTTTACACGTGTGCCAGCTGATGGGATACGGGCAGATAAATGATGGACTGAATCTGATCACTACCCACAGCGCGAAAACTTTGCACCTGCAGGACTATGGCCTGAGCGTGGGGAACTCTGCGAATCTGGTGATTTTACCGGCTGAAAATGGATTTGACGCGGTTCGTCGCCAGACGCCTGCGCGATATTCTATTCGTCACGGGCGAGTCATTGCCGAGACGCTCCCCAGCCAAACCACGCTGCATTTGACGCAGCCGGAAGCAGTGACGTTTAAGCGCTAAATTTATATCCCGTGTCGGATGGCGCAAACCTTGTCATCCGACACCGTCTCTCTCATCGTCAGGCGTGTAATAAGCTGGCGCGCACCTTAATCACGACTTTTTTGATTTCCCCTGGCTCCTCCACCGCACAACCCGGTTTATGCGGCTCACCCGGCATAAAAATTGCGAATCTTCCCGGCTTTAAAGTGAGCGCCTGCTCATCGGTAATGTGATTGCACAGCTGATAATCGTCCTCAGCATGCATTTCTTCGCACTGGCGAGCAGAATCGGTCATCCCGAACAGAATGCATTCTTCACCGGACAACAGCACCTGAATGTCAATGTACTGCTGATGCAGCTCCGCTTTCTTTTGCTCCGGGCTCTGCGTGGCGAACTGCATAACGTTCATAAAAATATTGTCGCCCTGCAGCTCATAGCGTCCTGGTGGTTTCTCCTGCGGTCTTGCCGCAACGGCCAGCGTTAGTGCTTCCTGTAATACCGGATGTAATCCGGAAGAAGGCAGTGAACGCAATTCATCTGTGATCATCATTATTCTCCCCGGGCCAACAGCGCGGCCCCCAATAATCCAGCGTCATGACGGTAATGCGCCGCCAGTAATTCCACGTGATAGGCCGCAGGCTCTTGTGCCAGATAATGTTCCACCAGCGCCAGGTATCCTTCAGCCAACCCAACGCTGCCGCCAATGACCGCGCACTGGCAATCGGTCATGGCCTTCACATCGGCGACAAGCCTTGCCAATGTTCGCGCTGAGCGATGGATCAACCGGCTTGCCTGCTCATCCCCCTGCCCGGCACGGCTAAAAATAGTTTTGGCGTCGCATCCGGCAAGCGCGCCTTCGGCAGCCGCCGCGATCCCTCGACCGGATGCGATCGCCTCAACGCAGCCCACCCGCCCGCAGCCGCACACGGGGCCATGCGGATCGGCCAGCGTGTGTCCCAGATGCCCGGCCAGACCGCCGACTCCGGTCAGCAGTTTCCCTGCACTCACGACTCCGCCGCCCACGCCGGTGGAAACGGTAATAAACACCATATCGTGGTACTCGCCGCCAAGCGCATGATACTCAGCCCACGCCGCGGCCTGAGCGTCATTGACCGCCAGCGTCGGCAAACCAGTGAGATCTTTTAGCGTTTGCAGCAGCGGAAAATGCAGCAACCCGCCGAGGTTATGCGGATTCAGCGCCAGCAGAGAACCCTCACGGATAATCCCCGTCGAGGCGATCGCCACCCGCTTCACCTGCTCTTGTAGCGGCGCAATCAGTGCCTGTAACGCGGCGCGCAGCGCATCCGGCGTTTTGCTGGCAGGTGTTGGCAATTCGCGCCGTTCGCGGATTCGCAGGTTGCTGTCCACCAGCGCTGCAGCCAGTTTGGTGCCACCGATATCAATCGCCAGCGTAGTCATGACGCAGCCTTCTGCTTCGCGGTGATAATCTTTTTATCCCGTTGCTTAAATAACGACATCGTTCTTCCCTTTCGCTAGTTGCCCGGTTTAGCGCCGGGCAACCCGATTAACTTTTGGATTTCACCATGGTGCTTTTGTCACCGCCGAACGGCACGGCCCCGCTAAATGGCCGACCATCGATGGCATCATGCGTGCGTAACGCTTCAGGGCGCAGCCAGCGCTGTACGCGGGACGGCATATCGAGACCAATCAGCAGGATCACCACAAATGTCAGGCCGAAGGAGAGCGATCCCAACGCGGTGCCCAGATCCAGACGTTGTGCAATCAGTGCGCCGATGATCGGTGCCAGTGCCCCGCCAAGCGCCCCAACGTTGTAGGTGAAGCCCAGACCCGCAGCTCGCTGGTCGGTATCGAAATAGCCACCAATTAATTTCGGTAAGATCCCGGAGATCCCTTGACCGAGCATTTGCTGGAAAAACAGCAGCAAACCGAGTACCCAGACGTTTGAACCACCGATCGCAAACACCGGAATAATCAGCAACTGCGAGGCCAAAAGACTGCAGACATAGGCTTTACGGGTGCCCAGCCAGTCGCCAAGAAACCCACCGACGCAACAACCGACCGCCGCGCCAAAGCCGCTAAAGAAGAGCACTCTGGCAACCGTTGAGGGGTCATACATGAGTTCGGTTTTCAGATACGTGGGCAGCAGCGCCTGAATCGGCCACGAGTAAAGGAAAGCGAACAGCACGACGACCATCAGCATGACGCCCGTGGGCCAACGCTTACCGCTGCTTTGCACCATAAAGCTAATGAAGATAAATGCGCATATCAGTCCGAGAATCGCCACGATAGCCGCATTTTGCAGATTGCCCGCAAAGCAGAACCACAGCGCGGTTGCGGCGGCGAGAGTCATCAGAATATTGATAACCCGATGTTCGCCCCGATAGAGAATGTCCACCATCGTACGCACCGGCGCTTTGCCTTCGTGTTTCTCTTTCCAGTCTTCCGCTTCCGGAATATTTTTACGCAGCCAGAGGGCGAAGATAATCGGCAGAATGCCGATGAAGAACAGCGCGCGCCATCCCCAGACCGGGACCACCAGGCTGTAAACCTGGGCGGCGACCACTGCGCCAACGGAGAAGCCGGAGATCAGGAAACCACTGGCTTTGTTACGCAGGTGTTTAGGCCAGCTTTCAATGACATAGGTGGCGCTGGAGCCGTACTCGCCAGCCATCCCCATCCCGATAACCAGGCGAGCGATAAACATGGTGGTGTAGCCTGGCGCGAAGCCGCAAGCCAGCGTCCCGACAGAGAACAGAATGATGCTGGTGACCATCGCCAGACGGCGTCCGTAACGGTCGCCCATGGCCCCCAACATTAACCCGCCAAACCAGCGGGAGATAAAGGCGGCTGAAATCAAACTGGCAGCCTGCACCGTCGTCAGGCCGAATTCGCCTTGTACTTCCGTCAGCACAAGGGCGATTAACACAAAATCAAAACCATCAAGTAAATATCCCAGCCAGGCGGCGGAAAATGCCCGCCATTGCGCCCGATTGAGATGGCGATACCACGGGATGCTCTGGGTAGAAGTACTCATTTTACTCTCCCGACGATTTTTGTTGTTGTGCCGGATAGCGGCTTTGCCTTATCCGGCCTACGGTCGAAAATCCAGGCCGGGCGAGCAAAGCTCCCCGGCGACCCGCGATTACGCCTTTTCCGCCAGCAGTTGGTTAGCCAGCGCTTTCAGTTCTGGCAGATAGCGTTCATCTACCGGGGCAAACGGCTTACGACACAGAGGAACAGAAACCACGTCCATATAGTGCAGTACCGTTTTCAGGCCGCGGAACACGCCAACCTTAATGAGCAGATCGATAACCTTATTGCACTCAGTTTGCAGCTTTTGTGCCGTCCGAATGTCGCCTTCTTTGAGTGCTTTCACAATTCCCTGATAACGCCATCCCATGATGTTGTAAGTGCTACCGATACCGCCATCTGCACCCGCCAGCAAACCAGAAGCGAAGATCTCGTCATAACCGTTATAAAGCACCAGATCGGGATGAGCACGGCGGATCTGCTCCATCTGATAGAGATCGCCGGAAGTTTGCTTCAGCGCGCCAACGCCTGGTAGCGTCACCAGCGTGTTGATCTGATCCAGCGTCAGTTTTACGCCGCTCAGCGCCGGGATGTTATAGACCACCATCGGCAATCCATTCGCCGAATCAATGATTGCGCGGTAGTGATCGCAGTGTTCTTCAAAACTGAACGGATAGTAAAACGGCGTGACGGCTGAAACCGCATCAAAGCCGTAGCGATGCGCGGCGCTCGCCAGTTGCTGGCTCTCTTCGGTACTCACCGTGCCAACATGGGCGATAAGCGTCACCTTGCCTTTCGCTTCTTCGGCAACAATTTCCAGCACCTGCTCTCTTTCAACGCGGTTTTGGACAAAGGCCTCGCCCGTAGAGCCACCGACATAGAGCCCATCAATACCCTGGCCAATGTTGAAACGCACCAGCCGGCGCAGACTCTCAACATCCAGCCGCTGTTGGTTATCGAATGGGGTTAACAACGCTGGCATTACGCCTTTTAGATCTCTTGCCATAACTACCTCTGTCGATGATTAGTGTTATCTGATTGCATACCTTTATACCTGTTATACCAGATCAAATAAGCAGCAATACAATACAGAACGCTTATAGTGCGATCTACTTCACTAAACACTTCATTCTTCAAGCCGCCTCTGCGTTAGCTGCGTTCGCTCACCCCTGTCACATAGTTACCTATGCTCCAGGGGATTCGCTCTCTTGCCGCCTTGATGCAACTTGAATGATTTTGTGTTTAAACGATCGTCAGGATCGCGATCACTTACGCAATTTTTTACTTTTGCTGAAGGCGTGCCAGGTCGCGGAAACGCTGTTGAGGTGTTCTTGCAGTGCGCGGTCAGCTTCCTCAGGATCGCGCTGACGAATAGCCTCTACAATCGCGATATGCTGCTGATAACTCACGTTGTTGTGCTCATACAACTCTTGATCGGCAACGGTCGGGCGGGCGGCAATAAGCCAGTCTAATAGCGCAACATGGATCGCCATAAAGATGGGATTGCCCGGGATCTCCGCCAGCACACGGTGAAAATCAACGTCCGAGCGAATGAATAGCGTATTGTCATCCAGCGACTGGCTGTTGATCTCCAGTGCTTTCGCCAGTCTGGCGATTTGCTCGTCAGTGGCGTGTTCTGCGGCGTATCGTACCAGGCTGGATTCAAAGAACAGTCGCAACTGCTCGAAGTGGGCAATGCCGCCGGGATGCGCGAGGAAATCTTTGGCCATACCGGACAGCTCGCTAATAATGGTATCAGCCGAAGGACGCGAAACGCGGGCGCGCTCGCCGTTGTTGATTTGTACCAGGCCTTTGCGTTTTAACGCTGCCAGCGCTTCTCGTACAGAAGGACGACCCACGTTAAAGAAGGCCATCAGCTCCCGCTCAGACGGCAGTTGTTCCCCCTCGCCAAATTCCCGACGACGGATCATCTGCTCCAGTTCTTCTTCAACCATCTCAGACAGTTTTTTACGCGCCAGCGGGCGATTGCGTAAGCTACGGCCAATGGTGGATGGAGAGTCTTCAGCTTGCGAATCAAATGCGTTCATAGGGCCTATTCAGCTAAGTCGTGGTGACAAACAACAGCGGGTTTATCCTAACACAGGATCGAAAGCAGGGTGAAATGATGGTCATCCAGACAGGCTGACTTATGAATAATATATTTATTATTCATATTATATTTAGCTTGAACATGCCGATTACCTTTAATTAAACAAGGCTATATCGGCTTCGTGAAATTTCCGAATATGAATGTGAGAATTTATCATAACCCACTATTTTATAACATAAAATAAATTAACCATTGCGTTAAAAATAAGATATCCACTCCATAAAAAGTGTCCAGAAAAATATAACATCCGTTTTGACAACAGCATTATTACCGGATTTATCATCTTCCCTGGCATGGAGTGAAACAATGTTCGGCATCATTATCTCTGTCATCGTTTTATTAACGATGGGTTACTTGATCCTCAAAAACTACAAACCCCAGGTCGTGCTGGCAGCAGCCGGGATCTTCCTGATGATCTGCGGCGTCTGGCTGGGTTACGGCGCGCTGGTCGCTGACGATAAAAGTAGTGGCTATCTACTGGTCGATATTTACAACGAAATTCTGCGTATGCTCTCAAATCGGGCGGCAGGGCTGGGTTTATCTATCATGGCGGTGGGTGGTTATGCCCGTTATATGGACAGGATGGGGGCCAGCAGAGCGATGGTTAGCCTGTTAAGCCGACCGCTTAAGCTGATCCGTTCCCCCTATGTCGTGCTGGCCGCCACCTATGTGATTGGTCAGATCATGGCGCAGTTCATTACCAGCGCTTCCGGGTTAGGCATGCTACTGATGGTGACGCTTTTCCCAACGCTGGTCAGTCTTGGCGTGAGTCGATTATCCGCGGTTGCGGTCATTGCCACCTCGATGTCGATTGAATGGGGCATTCTGGAAACCAACTCTATTTTTGCCGCGCAGGTCGCGGGCATGAAAATCGCCACCTACTTCTTCCATTACCAGCTCCCCGTCGCTTCATGCGTCATTATCGCTGTCGCCATTGCGCATTTTTTCGTACAGCGCCGATTTGATAAAAAAACGTTACCGGAAAACAACGGGTTCGCTGAGCAAAAGACGCTGGAAGATGTACCCCCGCTGTATTACGCCATTTTACCGGTGATGCCGCTGATCCTGATGTTGGGTTCGCTGTTGCTGGCACATATGGGATTAATGCAGGCAGAACTGAATCTGGTAGTGGTGATGCTCATGAGCATGACGCTGACCATGTTTGTCGAATTCCTGCATAAACATAATCTGCGCGAAACAATGGATGATGTGCAGGCTTTTTTTGACGGCATGGGGACACAGTTTGCCAACGTTGTCACACTGGTGGTCGCCGGTGAGATCTTTGCCAAAGGGTTGACGACTATCGGGACAGTGGACGCAGTGATTAAAGGCGCGGAACACTCCGGCCTTGGCGGCATCGGCGTAATGATCATCATGGCCGTGGTCATTGCCGCCTGTGCGATCGTCATGGGCTCAGGCAACGCACCGTTTATGTCTTTTGCCAGCCTGATCCCGGATATTGCCGCCGGGCTGCATATTCCGGCAGTAGTGATGATTATGCCGATGCATTTTGCCACTACGCTGGCTCGCGCGGTATCACCGATTACCGCAGTGATCGTCGTGACTTCAGGTATTGCCGGCGTGTCACCCTTTGAGGTGGTAAAGCGCACCGCTATTCCGATGGCAGTGGGGTTTGTGGTGAATATGATAGTCACCATCGCGCTGTTTTATTGATTGCAGAGCCAGAAAACAGAACAGGCCCGAAAGGGCCTGTTTTCTTATTTCACGGGCGCCCGCCGCGGGGCGGCGGAGGAGTGTCATCCGGATCGTTGTCGTCGCTGTTGTCAGGCTTATCGCCATCAATGACCGACATGACCGTTTCACTCTCAAAACCAGACGCTTCGTTGTCGTCATCATTTAAGCTGGCGACATCTTCGTCGTAGGCGGCTTCCGGTTCAAACATCGTACCGGCGCCGTTTTCACGAGCATAAATAGCCAGAACTGCAGCCAGCGGGACGGAAACCTGACGCGGCACACCACCGAAGCGCGCGTTAAAGCGTACTTCGTCATTTGTCAGTTCCAGGTTCCCCACCGCGCGCGGTGCAATATTCAGAACTATTTGCCCGTCACGTGCGTATTCCATCGGAACCTGCACGTCCTGGAGCGTCACATCCACCACCAGATGCGGCGTGAGCTGGTTGTCTAACAACCACTCATAGAATGCGCGCAGCAGATACGGACGGCGTGGTGTTAGCTGTGGCAAATCCATACAGGTTAACCCCGGCCCAGACGCATTTCACGTTCAGGCTCAGTCAGAGAAGCCAGGAAAGAATCACGTTCAAAGACGCGAGTCATATAACCTTTCAGTTCTTTCGAACCGGCACCGTTGAATTCAATACCCAGCTGCGGTAAACGCCACAGCAGCGGCGCCAGGTAGCAGTCTACCAGGCTGAACTCATCGCTCAGGAAGTAAGGTTTCTGACCGAATACTGGCGCGATTGCCAGCAGCTCTTCGCGCAGACGCTTACGCGCGACCTCGGCTTCAGAAGCGGAACCGTTCACGATGACGTTCATCAGCGTGTACCAGTCTTTTTCGATACGCTGCATGTACAGGCGGCTTTCACCACGCGCAACCGGGTAAACCGGCATCAGCGGCGGATGCGGGAAGCGCTCATCCAGGTATTCCATAATGATGCGAGATTCCCACAGGGTCAGCTCACGATCCACCAGTGTCGGTACGCTCTGATTCGGGTTGAGGTCGATCAGATCCTGAGGTGGATTGTCCTTCTCCACGTGCTCAATCTCGAAACTAACACCTTTTTCAGCCAGCACGATGCGGACCTGATGGCTATAGATGTCAGTAGGACCAGAAAACAGCGTCATTACCGAACGTTTGTTGGCAGCGACAGCCATGAAAACCTCCAGGTATATTCAGAATTTTTACTGCTACCAGCCACTCAGTGGCCAGCCAGAAGTGATGTCACCCAGACTCAGGAAAGCCATTACTGTTCAAAATACAAACAAAAAATGAGCGATACCTGACATTTGGGCAGAAAATTGGATGATAGTTTACCAGATTTTGTGACCTTTGTGGTGAGTCGATTCTTGAAATGGGGAAAAAGAGGTGGCAATCAGCGGATTACCGTGCTTCCACGGGGAGCAATAGTGATAAAAAAACCCGCCGAAGCGGGTTTTTTCGCAAATTGTTGTCTGCCGAAGCAGAAAGCAATTAACGTTTGGAGAACTGCGGACGACGACGTGCTTTACGCAGACCGACTTTCTTACGTTCAACCTGACGAGCATCACGGGTAACGAAGCCAGCTTTACGCAGTTCGCCACGCAGGGATTCGTCATACTCCATCAGAGCGCGGGTGATACCGTGACGGATCGCACCAGCCTGACCAGAGATACCACCACCTTTAACAGTGATGTACAGATCCAGTTTCTCAACCATGTCGACCAGTTCCAGCGGCTGACGAACTACCATGCGGGCAGTTTCACGACCGAAGTACTGTTCCAGAGAACGTTGGTTGATTACGATTTTACCACTACCCGGTTTGATGAAAACGCGAGCTGCGGAACTTTTGCGGCGACCAGTGCCGTAGTATTGATTTTCAGCCATTGCCTATAATCCCGATTAGATGTCAAGAACTTGCGGTTGCTGTGCCGCGTGGTTGTGCTCGTTGCCAGCGTAAACTTTCAGTTTACGGAACATAGCACGACCCAGCGGGCCTTTTGGCAGCATGCCTTTAACCGCGATTTCAAGCACACGCTCAGGACGGCGAGCAATCATCTCTTCAAAGGTCGCTTGTTTGATACCACCGATGTGACCGGTGTGGTGATAGTACACTTTGTCAGTACGCTTGTTGCCGGTTACAGCAACTTTGTCAGCGTTCAGAACGATGATGTAATCACCAGTATCTACGTGCGGAGTATATTCCGCTTTGTGCTTACCGCGCAGGCGCAGAGCCAGTTCGGAAGCCAGACGGCCCAGAGTTTTACCGGTCGCGTCAACAACATACCAGTCGCGTTTTACGGTTTCTGGTTTAGCTGTAAAAGTTTTCATTAAAAGCTTACCCAAATAAATAAGTTACACGTTGGTGAACACCCAAACGTTTTGTCAGTTGAGGTTCACACGACATTGTCCAGCAAACCTACCCCTTCGAATAGCCTATGCCGGCGCATAGAAAGTTTTGGGAAAAAAACTCTCTCGTAACGTGGGGTCGCAAGATTATAGAGAAGTCAGGGTCAAAGATCGACCCCTTTATGTGATTTGCGGCAGGTTTAACCGGCTAAATGTTCCCGCTTCAAATACTCCTCGCTTTGCATCTCCTGCAGACGCGACAAACAACGCTGGAATTCAAACTTCAGACGCTCGCCCTGGTAGATCTCATATAAGGGAGAGGCCGCACTCACCACCAACTTGACGTGGCGTTCGTAGAATTCATCCACCAGCGCGATAAAGCGTCGCGCCTCGCTTTCCATCAGCGGGGTCATGACCGGCACATCAAACAACAGCACCGTGTGGAACAGACGCGACAGCGCAATATAGTCATGCTGACTACGGGCATCGACGCAGAGCGTGGTGAACGACACCGCCAGCGTTTGGTTTTCGACGGCCAGCGTCGGCAACGGACGATGGTTAATCTCCAGCGTCGGCGCATGCTCACTTTTGGTTCCCGCTAGTGCCAGCCACAGCTTATCCATCTGCTGGCTGGTTTCATCATTCAGAGGCGACAACCACAAATGCGCCTGAGTTAAGGTGCGCAGACGATAATCGACGCCGGCATCAACATTCATGATGTCGCAATGCTGCTTGATGGCATCAATGGCAGGAAGAAAACGCGTGCGTTGCAAACCGTTGCGATACAGGTCGTCCGGCGGAATATTGGAGGTCGCCACCAGCGTGATGCCCCGGGCAAATAGCGCCTTCATTAAGCCGCCAAGCAGCATGGCGTCGGTGATATCAGAAACAAAAAATTCGTCGAAGCACAGCACGTCCGTTTCGGCCTTAAAGCGGTCGGCAATGATTTCCAGCGGATCGCTATGCCCCTGCAGGGCGGTAAGTTCTTCATGGACACGCAGCATAAAACGGTGAAAGTGCAAACGCTGTTTACGCCCGCCCGGCAGACTATGGTAGAACAGATCCATCAGCCAGGTCTTCCCGCGTCCGACCCCGCCCCACATATACAAACCACGCACCGGCGGGTTGGTCGGCGACTCACGCTTGCCCAGCAATTTGCCAAAACGCGCCATCAGACCATTCTCCTGCGGGGCAGGACGAGCTGGCGTCTTTAACGCCTGGAAAATGGTTTCCAGTCGATTCACGGCTTCTTGTTGTACGCTGTCGGGCTGATGAGTGCCGTCTGTAAGGGCTTGTTGGTAACGCGATGTCGGGGAAAGGCTTTGCATGATGTTATTGTTATTCCTTGAGAATCGATGTGCCGTCGCTCACGGTTGACGAAAAAAAGGCCGTTCTACATTACGTGATATAAACACGGGATTCCACTTCTACGGGATTAGCGGTTATAGTGGCATAATCAGGCGCAGGCATGGAGCCTAAAGCCAACACCCTACGGAAACACAAGACAACGGGAGATGTTCATGACCTGGGAATATGCGCTAATTGGGTTAGTCGTCGGTATCATTATTGGTGCTGTAGCCATGCGTTTTGGTAATCGTAAATTACGCCAACAGCAGGCATTGCAGTACGAACTGGAAAAAAATAAAGCTGAGCTGGAAGAGTACCGCGAAGAGCTGGTAAGCCACTTTGCCCGCAGCGCTGAATTGCTGGATAACATGGCGGACGATTATCGTCAGATCTACCAGCATATGGCGAAAAGCTCGAGCAACCTGCTGCCGGGTATGTCGCCGGAAAACAACCCGTTCCGTAATCGTCTGGCAGAGTCCGAAGCTGGCAACGATCAGGCACCGGTTCAGATGCCGCGTGACTATTCTGAAGGGGCCTCCGGCCTGCTGCGTAGTGGCGCAAAGCGCGACTAAACGCACATCGTTAAGAAATTTATTGGGCGCAGTAATTGCGCCCTCCGCTTCTCTTCCCGTCCCAGCTATTATTTAGTCGTTAGCCTCATTGTGACCAAACCGAAAATTCAATAACATCAAACTGTTTTGAATCATCTTCCGTTTACTCAAGGTACGAGAGCAGGATCCATGAAAAAACAAACCCAGCTGTTGAGTGCATTAGCGTTAAGTGTCGGGTTAACTCTCTCGGCGCCATTCCCGGCCGTTGCGTCGATTCCCGGCCAGGTTCCCGGTCAGGCTGCGCTTCCCAGCCTTGCCCCGATGCTGGAGAAAGTGTTACCTGCCGTGGTGAGCGTTAGGGTCGAAGGCACCGCTGTTCAAGGACAAAAAGTCCCGGAAGAGTTTAAAAAATTTTTTGGTGATGAGCTTCCCGACCAACCTTCACAACCTTTTGAAGGGCTGGGCTCAGGGGTCATTATTGATGCCGCAAAAGGCTACGTCCTGACCAATAACCACGTCATTAATCAGGCGCAAAAAATCAGCGTTCAGCTTAATGATGGCCGAGAGTTCGACGCGAAGCTGATCGGCAGTGACGATCAGAGCGATATCGCCCTGCTGCAAATTCAACACCCCAGTAACCTGACGCAAATCGCCATTGCCGACTCCGACAAACTCCGCGTGGGTGATTTCGCGGTGGCCGTAGGTAACCCGTTCGGTCTCGGGCAAACCGCCACCTCCGGCATCGTATCGGCATTAGGCCGCAGCGGGCTGAACCTGGAGGGGCTGGAAAACTTTATTCAGACCGATGCGTCCATCAACCGGGGTAACTCCGGCGGCGCGTTACTTAATCTCAACGGTGAGTTGATTGGCATTAACACCGCGATTCTGGCGCCCGGCGGCGGCAGCATCGGGATTGGCTTTGCGATCCCAAGCAACATGGCGCGCACGCTGGCGCAACAGTTGATGCAGTTTGGCGAAATCAAACGCGGTCTGTTAGGGATTAAAGGTACCGAAATGACCGCCGACATCGCGAAAGCGTTCAATCTGAATGTGCAGCGCGGGGCGTTTGTCAGCGAGGTTCTGCCCAACTCAGGTTCTGCCAAGGCGGGGGTGAAATCCGGTGACGTCATTACCAGTCTCAACGGTAAACCACTCAGCAGCTTTGCCGAACTGCGTTCACGCATTGCGACAACTGAACCAGGAACCAAGGTCAAACTGGGGCTGCTGCGTAACGGTAAACCGCTGGAGGTTGAAGTCACCCTGGATACCAGCACATCATCGTCCGCCAGTGCGGAAATGATCGCCCCTGCGTTGCAAGGCGCTACGCTCAGTGATGGTCAGTTAAAAGATGGCACTAAAGGCATCAAAATAGATAACGTTGAAAAAAGTAGTCCAGCCGCACAGGCTGGTCTGCATAAAGATGACGTTATCATTGGCGTTAACCGCGATCGCGTAAACTCGATTGCCGAAATGCGTAAGGTGCTGGAAGCGAAACCGGCGATTATCGCTCTGCAGGTGGTTCGCGGTAACGACAGTATTTACCTACTCCTGCGGTAATGCATTAAACCGGACATCAGCCCCCCGTGTGATGTCCGGTTAACTCGTGATATGCTGCTGCCGTTCCCTTTTTTAATGACGCCGCCATCATGTTTGTGAAGCTTTTACGTTCGGTCGCGATTGGTTTAATCGTCGGCGCCATTCTGCTGGCGGCGATGCCCTCTCTGCGCAAAATTAATACCCTTACTACACCGCAGTTCGACAGTGCAGATGAAACGCCCGCCAGCTATAACTCGGCGGTTCGCCGTGCTGCTCCTGCCGTCGTTAACGTTTATAACCGCAGTATGAACAGCACAGCACATAACCAGCTTGAGATCCGTACGCTCGGCTCAGGCGTTATCATGGATCAGCGCGGCTATATCATTACCAATAAGCACGTCATTAATGATGCTGACCAAATCATCGTCGCATTACAGGATGGGCGTGTATTTGAAGCGCTGCTTGTTGGCTCTGATACGTTAACCGACCTTGCAGTGCTGAAAATCAACGCGACTGGCGGCCTGCCGACCATCCCAATTAATAATAAACGCGTGCCGCACATCGGCGATGTGGTTCTCGCCATTGGTAACCCGTACAACCTTGGGCAAACCATCACTCAGGGGATTATCAGCGCCACCGGCCGTATTGGCCTGAACCCAACTGGGCGGCAAAACTTCCTGCAAACGGATGCCTCCATCAACCACGGTAACTCCGGCGGTGCGCTGGTCAACTCATTGGGGGAACTGATGGGCATTAATACGCTGTCATTTGATAAGAGCAACGACGGCGAAACCCCCGAAGGTATTGGCTTCGCCATTCCGTTTCAGTTGGCGACCAAAATCATGGATAAGCTGATTCGTGACGGGCGCGTGATACGCGGCTACATCGGCATCAGCGGTCGTGAAATTGCGCCACTGCATGCGCAGGGCGGCGGAATGGATCAAATTCAGGGGATCGTGGTTAACGAAGTGGCTCCGGACGGTCCGGCAGCGCAGGCCGGCATTCAGGTCAACGACTTGATCATTTCAGTCAATAATAAACCGGCGGTATCCGCGCTTGAGACCATGGACCAGGTTGCCGAAATTCGCCCAGGTTCGGTCATCTCCGTCGTCGTGATGCGCGATGACAAACAGCTGACGCTGCAGGTGACGATTCAGGAATACCCTGCGACAAACTGACGTTAGCACCGGATAACGTACTTTATCCGGCTATAAAAGTGTGGTGCATAAAAAAACCGGAGCCAGGCTCCGGTTTTTTATTTTCTGGCAGTTCTTACTTAACGAACTCTTCGCCCAGAGTGATATCTTTCTTCAACGTGTCCAGCATGCCTTCCAGCGCGCTTTGCTCAAACGCACTCAGCTTACCGATAGACTGACGTTCTTCTACGCCGTTTTTACCAAGCAGCAGCGGCTGAGAGAAGAAACGAGCATACTGGCCGTCGCCTTCAACGTAAGCACATTCAACCACGCCTTTTTCGCCGCTCAGTGCGCGAACCAGTGACAGGCCGAAACGTGCTGCGGCCTGACCCATAGACAGGGTAGCAGATCCGCCACCGGCTTTAGCTTCCACAACTTCAGTACCCGCGTTCTGGATACGTTTGGTCAGGTCAGCCGCTTCTTGCTCGGTGAAGCTCACGCCAGGAATTTGTGACAGCAATGGCAGAATGGTCACGCCAGAGTGGCCGCCAATAACCGGGACTTCAACGTCGCCAGGCTGTTTGCCTTTCAGTTCCGCAACAAAGGTATTGGAGCGGATAATGTCCAGCGTGGTCACGCCAAATAGTTTGTTCTTATCGTATACGCCTGCTTTTTTCAGCACTTCTGCAGCGATAGCAACGGTCGTGTTCACCGGGTTGGTGATGATACCGATACATGCTTTCGGACAGGTTTTAGCAACCTGCTGCACCAGGTTCTTCACGATACCGGCGTTGACGTTGAACAGGTCGGAACGATCCATACCCGGTTTACGCGCGACACCCGCAGAGATCAGTACTACATCAGCACCTTCCAGTGCAGGGGTAGCGTCTTCACCGCTGAAGCCTTTGATTTTCACAGCAGTAGGGATATGGCTCAAATCAACGGCCACACCAGGTGTTACTGGAGCGATGTCGTACAGGGAGAGTTCTGAACCTGAAGGCAGTTGGGTTTTTAACAGTAATGCTAGCGCCTGACCGATACCACCAGCAGCGCCGAGGACTGCAACTTTCATCCTAAACTCCTTATTATATTGATAAGCAAAGTGTCTATTGCTCCGCGGCGGCGACCTTAATCCACAAATCCAACGAATACAACAACCACGCGTCAAGAATGCGTAGTCACGCAAATTTGGCTTTTATGCATTTAACTTACGTAAAATAAAACCTAAGTTACGTAATTCAAAAGCACCCGCACAGTAGAGCAACTTTCCAACAGGTGCTGACAATATACCCTACCCGCCTCTCAAAACAACATCAATTTGATAACAATTAATTTACTTTTAACCTTATTTGCGCGCCGTGACACAGGCATGTTTCTTGATAACGAAATTTGATAAAATTCCGCTCTTTCATAACATTATTTCAGCCTTTACCAGGGCAGACCGTTTGCATAAAAATTCATCTGTATGCACAATAATGTTGTTTCTACCGCCATATTACGGGTGACTTATGCGAAGCTCGGCAAAACAAGAAGAATTAGTGAAGGCGTTTAAAGCGCTACTTAAAGAAGAAAAGTTCAGCTCTCAGGGCGAAATCGTCCTCGCATTGCAGGATCAGGGCTTTGATAATATCAATCAGTCCAAGGTTTCACGCATGCTGACCAAGTTTGGCGCGGTGCGTACCCGCAATGCGAAAATGGAAATGGTGTACTGCCTGCCGGCAGAGTTGGGGGTGCCTACAACCTCCAGCCCGCTGAAGAATTTGGTACTGGATATCGACTATAACGATGCGGTCGTGGTTATTCACACCAGCCCCGGCGCTGCTCAGTTGATTGCCCGTCTGCTGGATTCGTTGGGTAAAGCGGAAGGTATTTTGGGAACGATTGCCGGTGACGATACCATCTTCACCACACCAGCTAAGGGTTTTACGGTAAAAGATCTGTACGAAGCCATTCTGGAGCTGTTCGAACAAGAACTGTAATGCCTTCTCCCCGTCGTCTCCCGGCGGGGAAAAACCTCTACTTTCCCCTCTTTGTTCTATTTTCCACTGCCATTCATTTAACAAATGGTGCGTTTAACCGCTAAAACTCATTCACACAGTGAATATGAAGGCTGAAAAACGCACATTTTGCAAAATCCAATATCCCATTGATTTTACTTAATTTATTTCTATATGGTAGTTAAAAAGGCTGATTTTAATTCCTTTTAGTTATAAAAAAGAATCTCTTTAAAACTTAATAACCACAGAAACAATTAGCGTGGTATTAATTTATCGCGTTATTAGTGTATACTTGATTTTGTGATGAGGGTCACGAAACAAGACCCACAATAAAAGAATTCGACGAGGTAAATATCATGAAAATCAAAACTACTGTTGCAGCTTTAAGCCTTCTTTCTGTTCTCTCTTTCGGTGCAAGCGCCGCGGTTACTCAGGTGAACTCACAAGAAGCACAGAACCTGCAATCCATGGGTAGCATCTCCGTATCTCAAATCGGTAGCTCACCAATGGATATGCGTCAGGCTATCGCCGCTAAAGCTGAAAAAGCGGGTGCCAGCAGCTATCGCGTCACTGAACTCCGTGAAGGTGCTCACTGGCACGCGACTGCAGAACTGTACAAATAAACCCTCGTCGTCTAAACCGACGACTTGCCCCCGCCTGCCGGGGGCTTTTTTATGTATTACATTGAGTGACGAACATTAAAACGTAACTGCCCTTCCAGCTCTTCTTCCGCTTCATCGAACAGTAATATTAATGCGCCGTATCGCCTGCGTAGTTTGTCCGGCAAATGGATAAATTCAATCTCCACCGGCAGCGGCAAGACTTCTCCGGTAACGACCTCCCACAGAGAATCTAAATCGACCACTTTTTCCCGGGCCAGACCAAATGCGCGCGTGAACTCGCGGTAGAAATCCCCCTGGTCTTCAATCTCGTCAAAATCAAACGTATAGATGTTCATCTATAGCCACCATCCCGACGCCAGTCACTCTACGGACCACCAATATGCAGGGCCTCCCGCATTTCAGGTAAGTATAGTCATAAAAAAACCGACGCTTCTGGCATCGGTTTCTTGTGCTTAATTGCTGGTCAGCGCGTGCTGGTATTTGTGTAGCATCCCGCTGAGTCGTTTTACCGGTTCCGTCACCTGTGGAGGGGCTTGCCAGATGATTAACTTCTCCTGATAGATCTCAAGCTCTTCCAGCAGCTGGCTAAAGTAGCGTCGGCGTTTATCGTCATTTCCTGCTGAAATCACATGATCGGCGGTGCGACGCAGCTGGCGATGGAACGCAGATAAATCCTCATTTACCGGTATCGGCGCATCGCGCAGACGCTGATGCGCGATAATCATTGTCAGCGCCAGACGAAACTTCGCCAGGTCGCCGGGGAATTTGTTCATCAGTAAAAACAGCTGCTGATAAAGCGCCGGAAGGTGGTTTTCTTTACGACGAACCACGTTGGTGGTCATTGCCGAAACCGCCGCGGAGACAAACTGGTTGAGCAACACGCGACCGGTTCTGTCACGCGAGTTATCACGCACCAGCAGAATGACGAGAAACGCCAGCACACAACCAACAATCTGTCCCAACGCACTGTCAAGAAACTGGCTAAAGTGGAAGGTCATAGGATTATCCAGCACGATGATATTAATGGTACTGGCCAGCGCCCCCATCGATCCCAATCGCCGTTTCTGAACCTCGATTCCAAGAAAGAACCCCAGCACCGCCAGGCTCAAACACAACAACAGCATACTTTGCTGCGTGTTGGGGATAATTACCAGAAAATAGAGCGCGCCGAGCGGTAATGCCGCCAGCGTACCGTAGATAAAGTCTATCGCCACCATCCGGGGGTTGGGTAAGCGCATTGCCAACGAGGTGACGACCGCAATCATAACCATCGCGCCGCTGCCAGATGTCCAGCCGGTCCACAGCCAGAACAAGGTTCCCAGCACACAGGAAAGGGTGGTGCGCCAGAAGTTGACCATCGCATGGTGACGTTCGGCTGATTCAACTTTAACCACCGGCTCGCCCTGCAGGATCTCTTCTTCCGTCGCGCTAATTTTTGTATTACTCACCACACCGCGCTTCAGTAACAGGTAGCGCGTCGCCGCACCTGCCCAGCTATAAATCGTTACCGGTGTTTCACGTTCGCCGGTCCAGACAATTACCCGACGCATCCGCTTCAACTGTTTATGGACATCCTGCACCGTTTCAACCGGTGTGTCGAACAACTCGCGGAAGGTGTCAGTGATCAGTTCCGGGCGGGTATTTTGAATAAGGTAAGTTTCACAGGACTGAGTAATAAGCGTGAGCGACAGCGTGTTTAATGCTTTGAGCCTGCGATTAGCACGCACCCAACGTGAAGACTCCATATTGAGGTTGCTGCGCATCCCCTCCAGCGCCGCCGTGCGACGGACTAAATCGCCCCAGGCTTTGTCCACTTCTTCACTGTCGCCATGCTTTATACACAACTGCATAAGCTGATACTGCGCCACCAGCAGGCTGTCCAGTTCGACATCAATTTCCTGTTTCACCGAGCGGGGCGAAAAGAGCAGATCGGCAACAATGGCGCAAACAATCCCCATCACAATCTCGCTGCAACGTTCGAGCGCAAATTGCGGCGTCAACAGCGGTTCTGCCTGGATAGTAATGACGATGATCAGCGCCGTATAGCCCGAAAGCCCCCAGGCATAGGAATTCTCGATCTTCACTAGCGACGAGATCCAGGTACAAAAACCGGCCCAGATACAACACACCAGGATCATCAATAACGGGGCGCGGATCATGCTGATAATAATGATCAGTGCGGCAATACAGCCAATAAATGTCCCGACGATACGCAGCATCCCGCGATAGCGGATAGCGCCTGAATAGGGTTCCCCACCGGCGGCAAAAGCCGGGCCAGCGGCCACAATTGCCGCGGTCAACACCGCCCAGCGCGGGGTCTCAAGCTGAAAGTGAAAACCAACGAACAGCGCCAGGACAATCGCGCACGCCAGTTTTACCGCGAAGCGGATATGCTGGTTGGCAATGGAAAAAATACCCATCGCAATTAACCGAACTCGCGCAGGCGGTGCGCCATTTTACGGAAGAAGGATTCCTGACTGGCATCGCGATCCTGCTTACCGGTGATAACAACGGTAGCCGTCGTCCCGGCTGGCCACAGGGTTCCCTGCTGCTCATCAAGACGAATGCGCACCGGCACACGCTGTGCCAGACGAACCCATTCAAGATTGGAATCAATGGTCGCCATACCTTTTGCGTCCCGCGTGCTGCTGGCATTCGTTACGCCAGCCGCCACGCTATCAACGGTACCCTTCAACACATTATTGCTACCAAGCGGGGTAATTTCAGCGCGATATCCAGGGCGTACGCCTTCCAGCTTGGTTTCTTCCATATACGCCAGGACATAGAACGAATGCTGTTTTACCAACGCCACCGCCGTGGAGCCACGGGTAATAAATTCGCCGCTGTAGACATTCAGGTTAGTCACCCAACCATCCGCTGGAGCACGAATAACGGTACGTTCAAGATCCAATTTTGCCAGATCGCGGGTCGCTTGTGCCTTCGCCAACTGGTGTAATACGGTTTGCAGTACGTTGTTAGACTGATCAATCTCTTCACGAGACATGGCCTGCACGCCCAGACGGTTACGACGACCGGCTTCCTGACGTTTTTCCTGCGCCAGAACCTGGTAATAAGAGACGTCGGCTTCGGCCTGTTCGAGGGCTTTTTGATAGCGCGGCTGGTCGATGGTAAACAGGACCTGATCCTTTTTCACCAGTTGGTTATCATGGACGTTAACGTTGGAAATAAGACCCGCAACGTCCGGCGCAATGGCAACGACATCTGCGCTGAAACGCGCGTCACGCGTCCACGGCGACTCGGTGTAGAACACCCATGCGCGGAAAATAGCGATGAAGGCCAGAATGACCAGTACGAGAGTCATGGCCGTACGGGAGAGTTTTTTTGTTAGTGTTTTCACTTCAACCTCAAACGAACAGGCGTGTTATTAAATAGAACAGGCAGCAATACAGCGCGGTATTAAACAGAGCCGGATGCCAGACAAAATCATAAATGCCAGTGGGAACCAGCACCCGGCGCACCAGCCAGAAAATCGCCAGTGACAAAAGCAATTCGAAAAAAATCGGTGGGAAGGACAAACCAAACACCACGATAACGGGAAACAGACTCATGTTGACCTTGGTAGCTTAAGAGAGTGCAGGTGATAGATTTTCTAGCGTATGTCACCGCAGAGAAGGGCAAGGATGAGCCAGGCGAGAGCGACATAGCCGTTATTTGAATAATAATATATTAACGTAACTGTTATGCTGTTATCTATATTATGTGATCTAAATCACTTTTAAGCCAGAGTGAATAATGGAACGATTAAAACGTATGTCGGTGTTCGCCAAAGTTGTCGAACTGGGTTCCTTCACCGCCGCCGCAAGACAGCTACAAATGAGCGTTTCATCGATAAGCCAGACGGTCTCTAAACTGGAAGATGAGCTACAGGTCAAACTGCTAAACCGCAGTACGCGCAGCATTGGGCTAACCGAAGCCGGTAAAATTTATTACCAGGGCTGCCGTCGAATGCTGCACGAAGCGCAGGATGTGCATGAGCAGCTGTATGCCTTTAATAACACTCCTATCGGCACGTTGCGTATTGGCTGTTCTTCAACCATGGCACAAAATGTCCTCGCCGGGCTGACGGCGAAAATGCTGAAAGAGTACCCCGGCCTGACGGTAAATCTGGTCACCGGCATCCCGGCACCGGATTTAATTGCTGATGGCCTGGATGTGGTTATCCGCGTCGGCGCTTTACAAGACTCCAGCCTGTTTTCACGTCGTCTGGGAGCCATGCCGATGGTGGTCTGCGCCGCTAAAAGTTATCTCGCCCAGTTTGGCGTCCCGGAAAAACCTGCCGATCTCAGCAATCACTCATGGCTGGAATACAGCGTTCGCCCGGATAATGAATTCGAGCTTATCGCCCCGGAAGGGATCTCCACCCGCCTGATTCCAGAGGGGCGCTTCGTCACTAACGATCCGATGACGCTGGTGCGCTGGCTGGCCGCAGGCGCGGGCATTGCTTATGTACCATTGATGTGGGTGATCAATGAGATCAATCGCGGCGAAGTGGAGATCCTGCTTCCCCGCTACCAGTCGGATCCGCGTCCGGTCTATGCGCTGTATACCGAAAAAGACAAACTGCCGCTTAAGGTTCAGGTAGTAATTAACTATCTGACGGATTATTTTGTCGATGTGGCGCAGCTGTTCCAGGGAATGTATGGTCGAGGGAAAGAGAAATAAGAAGAGTCCAGGCCGGATAAGGCGTTAACGCCGCATCCGGCAAGATGCCCGATGGCACTGACGCTTATCGGGCCTGGATCATGATGTTATGCGGTGCCGCCGACCGTCAAATTATCGACCTTCAGCGTCGGCTGACCCACGCCAACCGGCAGGCTCTGGCCTTCTTTCCCACAAACGCCTACGCCGTTATCCAGTTTCAGATCGTTACCCACCATCGAAATTTGCTGCATCGCTTCGATACCGGAGCCAATCAGCGTCGCGCCTTTCACCGGTTTGGTCACTTTACCGTTTTCAATCAGATACGCTTCGGACGTCGAAAACACAAATTTCCCGGAGGTGATATCCACCTGGCCGCCGCCAAAGTTAGGCGCATAAATACCGTATTCGACAGATTCGATAATTTCCTGCGGCGTAGACTTCCCTGGCAACATATAGGTGTTGGTCATACGCGGCATCGGCAGATGCGCGTAAGATTCACGGCGTCCGTTCCCCGTAGGTGCCACGCCCATCAGGCGCGCATTCAGTTTGTCCTGCATGTAGCCTTTCAGAATACCGTTTTCGATCAGCACGTTATACTGGCCCGGCGTACCTTCGTCATCAATAGCTACGGAACCACGACGGTCCGCCATGGTGCCATCATCCACAACGGTACACAGTTCTGACGCGACCAGTTCACCCATATGGCCGCTAAATACCGAGGTGCCACGGCGGTTAAAGTCGCCTTCCAGACCATGACCGACCGCTTCGTGCAGCAGAACGCCAGGCCAGCCAGCGCCGAGTACCACCGGTAACGTACCGGCCGGCGCAGCTACCGCCGAGAGATTGACCAGCGCCATGCGTACAGCCTCTTTCGCCCACGCGTCGGCACGAACGTCACCATCAAGATCGCCAAGGAAATAGTCATAGCCAAAGCGACCGCCGCCACCGCTCGCGCCGCGCTCACGTTTACCGTCTTCTTCGACCTGTACGCTGACCGACAAACGCACCAGTGGACGGACATCCGCGGCCAACGTACCGTCGGTCGCCGCCACCAGAATCAGCTCATAAACACCGGTCAGGCTGGCGGTTACTTCCTGAACGCGCTTGTCGGCAGCACGCGCAACGCTGTCAACGCGACGCAGAATATCCAGCTTCTCTTCGCGGCTCATGCTCTGTAACGGATCGACCGAAGTGTAAAGCGCCTGATGCTCTACCGCACCCAGCGTTTTTACTTTGCCATCGCCGCTGTCGCGCACAATAGTCCGGGCAGCATGCGCACTTTGCTCCAGCGCCAGCAGGCTAATCTGGTCTGCATAGGCAAACCCCGTTTTTTCGCCGCTGATGGCACGCACGCCAACACCCTGATCGATATTGTAAGAACCATCTTTAATGATGCGGTCTTCTAAAACCCAGGATTCGTGATAGCTCGACTGAAAATAGAGATCGCCGTAATCAAGACGGCGTTCGGCCAGTTGGCCCAGGATGGCAAACAGATCCTGATGTTTCAGGCCATTCGCCGCTAGCAATTGTTCACTTACCAGGTTCAGACTCATCGTTTTGGTTACTCATTTAATTCTGCCGGATGGCGGCAAAAACGCCTTATCCGGCCTACGTTGTTAGGCTACTGTAGGCCGGATAAGCGCTGCTCCATCCGGCAATACTATGTACTGAGATTGGGGCAATTACTTGCCCCCGTCAAATCATTGCTGGCTTTCTTTGCGCGGCTGACGCAGAACTTCGTTAATCTGCGGCTTATCAACCGGACCGGTGATACGGTAACGCAGAATCGAAACTTTACTCCACAGCGGTCCCAGAACCTTACTGGCGGCAAACACCGCCGCGCCGACAATCGGGTTAACGGCGAACGCGGCGGCAACCCCAACGGTGGCAGAAATTTCAGGTGCGACAACCGCTTCCATATCCAGTTCACGGCGTACCAGATTCACCGAGCCTTTCATCGCGATGTCGGCTTCCAGACCGTCCACCAGCGTGTCGTCGGTATGCATCACGCCATCTTTAATCCACGCCGTGCTGCGAATAGAGTCGAAATAGAAGCCTTCACTGAAGGTATCGCTAAAATCAAAGCGCAGTTTACGTAGCAACGCGTCAAAGCTTAACAAGCGTAACAGCTGCCCCGCATGTCCGGTACTAAGTTCGGTAAGTTCACCTTTGCCCAACCGGGTGCGCAAAATCCCATTCAGCGACGCTTCATCCGGATCCCACGGTGGATTACGCCAGTGCAGGTCGTACTCCACATTGAATGAAGAGTTACGAATCGGCGTCGATACGCCAAAGAAACCGGCGGCAGAGTCAATTTTTTTGCCGTTCAGTTTTCCCTTCAGTGACGTACGCTCTTTACCCGGCACATTCACCCATTCGCCGTCGGCTGTCAGTCTGGCAAAGCCGGTATCCAACAGACCGTTGCTCAACGTGAGCGTATCGCCTTTGATCGCCACATCGGCATCAATACGTCCATATTTCTGTCCCCACAGCCAACACTCTGCACAGCGGAGCTGAACATCCGGCCAGCCACGGAAGCTGACGTTATTGATGGTAGAGAAAGGCGACGCTGGCGCTGTACCGGGAGACGTCTTTGCAGCGCTCGGGTTGTAATAAAGATATTTAATGTTCGCCAGCCACGGGGCGTTATTGCGCATAGCCAGCGTGGCGTTAATCTCACGCCCCTGCGCCTGCACGCTGGAACCGCTGCCCGAAGGCTCAGACACAATACTCAAATTATTCCACTGCTGCCCCCCCAGAGACAACGATGGCGTACGTACCGTGATACGCTGTGGGAAGTTGGCGTTCGAGCCAACGTTATCCGCAGCGCCTTTCTGGAACAATGCCAGCCATTGCGCGCCATCCATAGGGGGAAGATTGAGTTCAATGCCTTGCTGATCGGGTAATGCGGGCACGGTGCGGCTTTCCGACGTCCAGATAGCGCGGTCAAGGGTCAGCTTCTGATTCAGCAGCCAGTGACTGTTAAAGTGATTCTTGCTCCCTGCATTGCCGGTGAGATCAAAGCTACGCAGATTGCCGTTGGCCTTCACGTTTACCGGCAGAGCCTCGCCGGCCGCCTTATTCAGTGGAGCGGGTAAGTGACTACTTACATTCTTCAGGTCACTCTTTAACGCAATGTCGTAGGTCGCCCCGGCATGGTACGGAAGATTGATGCCCACCTTGCCATTCCACGCCATACTGCCGCTTAACGCATCGTTCACCTGCGGCGGCAAAATCCCCATACGGTTTGGCTGCCAGTCGCCTTGCAGATTCACCGCCACCTGATAGGCTTTAGCCCCTTCGGTAGTGGAAAAGTCGACGTTCAGCGGCTGATTAAACCAGTTTGCCGTCATCGGCTCGCTCTGCAGATCGCCGTTCACAAAGCTGAATTTACCGGTCAAATTCTTCAACGTGCTGTCGAGCGGTTTAATAAACAGACTGTTATTACGCAGATTGACGTCACCTTTGGCCGTAACCAGCGAGCCATCCAACGGGATATCGAGATGTAAGCGAGCATTCACATCGCCATCAATCTGCAACTGTTCAAGCGTGGCGCCAAGAGAATCTTTTAGCGGCGTATCATCAAAATAAGGTCCAACCGCTTTGCCCGGCCCGTTGATGTCGGCATCAATCAGCAGCTTTTCTTTTGCATAGTCGGGAATATTGGCCGTCAGGTTACTGGCTTTTACGCCGCCTAAATTAACGCCATCCGTTTTCATCCACAGACCGTCGTTAATGAAGTTCAGTTCAATATTGAGGTCAGTCAACGCAGGCCAGTCGGGCTGGAAGGCGAATTTAGCATTGCGTAGCGGCACCAGGACCTGAAATTGCCCTTCATTGTGCAGATACGGGAACAAATGCGGGTTGCCGCCATACACCAGCGTGGCATTATCCGCTTCGCCACCCTGAATCGCGCCGCTGAGGTAGTCAACCAGCTCTTTGCCCATCAGATTTTCCGGGAAGTAGCGCCAGGCCTGAGAGCCGTCATCAGTACTGATCCCCGCCAGAATGCCTAACCATGGCTCGTCACCGGTCGGTTGCAGATAGCGAAAACCTCCGCGCGCATGTACCGCTTTCGCTTTGACATCAATGTTGCGCCCATCTAACTGAAAACCTTTATCATTTTTCAGCCAGCTTAGCGTCGCCACGCCGTTTTCTATTTCCAATGGTGCGCGGAAGACAGTCTCATACGGCATGCGGGCTTGCTTGATGGAGGCAGTAAGCGCACCATTTTCCACGCTGCCCGCCAGCGTACCAGAGAAATGCTCAGCTCCCGGTAACAGCTTCCACTGTTTCCAGGCCAAATTGGTCCATGCAGACTGAAAGCGGGTTTTTTCTGTCGCCTGTAACGGGATATCCAGCGCCAACACATCTATTTTGCCGCTCGGCTGCGTGGCGCGCCAAATATCACCCAGCGCAGGCGATAACCTTGAGGCCATCGGGCGCAACCCTTCTAATCCAGCCAGTTCCAGATTACTGGCACGAATACGAAGCTCGTCGCTGCGCTTGTTATTCTCACCACCGACTTCCTGCTCCGGGATCCAGGCCAGCGTTAACGCCCCGCTCGGCCAGGGTTTATCATCCATGGTGATACGGGTATCGGGAATAGAGAATTGCCAGCCCGGTTGTTCCCGGCTGATGTGCGCCGTCAGGTTATCAACAGAGAGCGTATGCGTGCGGTTTTCACCCAGCCAGCTGGCACCGCCTTTTTTCAGCCAGACATCCCCCCCGGAGACGACGCCTTTATTGATCGTCATCCATGCTTCCAGGCTAAAACGCGCGGTTTGCAGCGCGACATTATCCTGCATCCATTTGCCCAGCCACGGTTTGACGTCAATGTCGTCGGCCTGCAACCAGACCCGACCATTATTCAATAGCCCATTATCGTCGCGCAGATCCATGCGCACCTGCATAACGCCATGCTGCCCAGTCAGACTGGAAAGACTGACCTGACCCTCAGCACGATGCCGGTTTTTACCGTTCAGCCAGGTAAGCTGAGGAATCGCCAGTTCCGCGCGCTGGCCTGAGAGGGTTAAAAAGCTAATTTGACTGTCGCGGAGATCGAAATGATCAAACTGACGCAGGAAGAGATCGCTGAGGTGACCCGCTTCAATTCCATCTCCGCTTTCACTACTCTGGATGGGGGTATTGGTGCGCAACTGCAGTTGCCAGAAGGTGAGATCGCGAAACTGCCAGCGCATGTGCAACAAACTTTGCCAGACATCCAGCGCTAACGTGACGCGTTTTACCGAAAACTCACCGCCGTCTTTGAGCTGCGCGTGGATATCACGCGCCTCAAGCGTAGGGCCGAAATTTTGCCAGTTGGCGGAAAGTTGGCTGGCAGAAACGGGCAGACCGGTCGCGGATTCAATCTTACTGAGAATGGCCGGACGCCAGCTATCAAGATGAGGTAGCGCAAGGCGTAGTCCACTGACCAGCAGCGCTGCAATGACAACGAATGCGGCTCCAGTGAGCAGTAATATCCCCGGCAATCGCCTCACGCGCCTCTCCTTGTCTGCAAAAAAATGTGACTCACACCCCTTGAGTGTATATTGCCGGATGGCTGCGCTTGCGCCTTATCCGGCCTACATGCGCTGGTGCTACTACTCAATTACATCATTACGACGTCGAACTGCTCCTGGTTATAGAGCGGTTCAACCTGGACTTTGACCTGTTTACCCACAAAGATTTCGACTTCTGCCAGCGCATGCGACTCTTCGCCTTTCAGGGTTTCCGCCACTGCCGGAGATGCATAAACCAGGAAGCGATCGGAGTCGTATGCATGGTGTACGCGGACAATTTCGCGCATGATTTCATAGCATACTGTTTCCACCGTTTTCACGGTACCGCGTCCATGGCAGGTAGGGCACTCATTGCACAGCACATGCTCCACGCTTTCACGCGTACGCTTGCGCGTCATCTCTACCAGGCCCAGCTGTGAAAAACCGTTAATACTGGTTTTTACGCGGTCCTTGCTCAGAGCCTGCTCCAGAGAGTGCAACACCCGGCGCCGATGGTCTTCATTATTCATGTCGATAAAATCGATAATGATAATGCCGCCCAGATTACGCAAACGCAGCTGACGCGCAATGGCCTGCGTTGCTTCAATATTAGTATTAAAAATAGTGTCGTCGAGATTACGATGTCCAACAAACGCGCCGGTATTGATATCCACGGTGGTCATCGCTTCGGTTTGATCGATGATCAAATAGCCGCCGGATTTCAGCTCAACTTTGCGTTCAAGCGCGCGCTGGATTTCATTCTCAACATCAAAGAGATCGAAAATGGGCTGACGTCCGCTGTAATGCTCCAGCTTGCTGGTCATCTCGGGAATGTACTCCGCCGTAAATTCCAGCAACGCCTCATAGGTCAGGCGAGAGTCGACGCGGATCCGATCAAGCTGGGCATCGGCAAAATCACGCAAAACGCGCTGCGCCAGCGCCAGTTCGCCATACATCTGATAGCGCGTTTGCGGGCGTTTTTTGCGCTCCATGACTTTCGTCCAGACGCGCTTCAGGTAGGCAGCATCCGAGGCCAGATCCTCTTCGCATACGCCTTCCGCCGCCGTACGAATGATAAATCCGCCCTGCTCATCACAGTAATCGGCAACCACTTTTTTCAGGCGTTCGCGTTCGGTTTCGCTTTCGATACGTTGGGAAACGCCAACGTGCGATGCACCCGGCATAAATACAAGATAACGGGAAGGCAGCGTAATGTCCGTCGTCAGGCGGGCGCCCTTAGTTCCCAGTGGATCTTTTACCACCTGCACCATCAAATCCTGGCCCTGGCGAACCAGTTCAGAAATGTCGCGTACGGTGAACTGTTTTTGTTCTTCACCGGCCACGCATTCGGTATGCGGCATGATGTCTGAAGCGTGAAGAAATGCGGCTTTATCCAGTCCAATATCTACAAAAGCCGCCTGCATACCCGGAAGCACACGACTTACACGACCTTTGTAGATATTGCCTACGATTCCACGTCGCGCCTCACGTTCAATATGAATTTCCTGCAGAATACCGCCATCAATGTAAGCCACCCGTGTTTCCGATGGCGTTACGTTTACCAACAATTCAGCCGTCATGTTTATCCCTTTGCTCACGCAGTGCGTTAAAATTGGTCAGCAACTCATACGTTTCTACCAGCGGTAAGCCGACTACGGCGTGATAGCTGCCATTTATCTTCCTGACAAAACAGCCACCCAACCCTTGAATACCGTATGCACCTGCTTTATCCATTGGTTCACCGCTGGCAACATAACCCGCGATGTCCTCATCGGTGAGTGCTCTGAACGTCACTTCCGTCACTACCAGACAGTCCAGACTGTGCTGGCGATCGGCTAATGCCACGGCGGTCATGACCTGATGCGTGTTGCCCGACAGTTTACGCAGCATTGCGGCGGCATGGGCGGCGTCGTGCGGTTTTTCCAACACTTCGCCGTTAAGAATAACAATGGTATCCGCACCCAATACCGGCAAATCGCGCTGCGCCAGCGCAACGCCAGCCTGCGCTTTTTCGCGCGCCAGACGAGAAACGTACTGCTGCGCGCTTTCCTGCGGGTGCCGCTGTTCTTCAATCCCAGGAATCAGCCGTTCAAACGTAACACCAAGTTGAGCGAGCAGTTCCTGACGACGTGGAGAACCTGAAGCAAGATACAGAGTATTCATATCAACCTTATTGCACCGCAAACTGCTGACGGATTTTACGCATCAGTAAGAATAGCCATGGCCAGAGCACACCATTCACTACACTACTCCAGAACACTTCGGGTCTGAAAGAGACATTGATCACTAAAAACTCGGCCCAGAAAACAATAATATCCACGACCAGTGATAACAACACGACCACCAGCGCCTGTTGCCAGAGCGCGAGGTTGCGGAATAGCTGGAATTTCAGTGCAACCAGATAGGCAATGATACTCATCGACAAGGCCCGCACGCCAAGCGTGGAACCGCTAATGAGATCCAGTATGGCACCCACCACGAACCCTGTGCCCACATTGACGCGATGCGGCAGCGCCAGAATCCAATACAACAAGATGAGCAGCACCCAGTTTGGCCGGAAAACAAGAATGTCATCCGGCCAGGGCATAACTTGCAGCAACAGTGCAATAAGGAACGAAAGCCAAATAACCCAACGCCCCTGGCTACGATAGCTTGCCACTTACTGTCCTCCCGGCTTACGCGGAGCAGGTTGTGGCGGCGTGGTGTCCGTAGGCGCTGTAGTGACGCCTGTCGCAGGTGCCGGTACTGGCGCTGGCGGCCCCATAGCATCTGGCGCAGGCAGAACTTGCGGCATCATTTGCATCAAACGTTCATTGGCAACACGGTGTACTTCTTCCGGCGTCATCGGATTGGCGCCGTTACGATCGGCTCCCCACAACAGCAGCAGATAGCGCAAACGCTGCAAACCCGCGGTCGGACGTGCCTGAATGACGGTATAAGCACGCTGAGTGTCCAGCTTAACGGAAGAAACAACAGCAACCGGATAACCTTCCGGGAAGCGTCCACCCAAACCGGAAGTCACCAGCACATCGCCAACGCGAATATCGGTGTTCGCCGGCAGATGTTCGAGCTGAAGATCGTCCGTACAACCGTTGCCCGCAGCAATGACGCGAATATCGTTACGCAGAACCTGGATTGGCAGAGCATGTGTCGCATCGCAAATCAGCAGCACGCGGCTGGTCAGTTTTGCTACCGCAACGACCTGACCCACTACACCTTTGTCGCTAATAACTGGCTGACCTTCGTAGACGCCGTTAACGCTCCCTTTGTCGATCACGACCTGATCGCTGTAAGGGTCATTAACCGTTGAGATGACCTGCGTCACCATCTTTTGTTCGTCCTGACGCAATGGCGATCCCAGCAGCTCGCGCAAACGCGCGTTCTCCTGTTTATATTGCCCCAGCATCAGCAGCTCGCTATTTTTCAGCAGCAGTTCCTGACGCAGCGCCCGGTTTTCAAGTTCGAGTTGGTCACGCGAAGCCAGCGTTTGCGACACGCCGTCGAGTAATTCACGAGGACCATTAGAGATAAAGTAGAAAGGACTGACGGCGGTATCCATGTACGTTCGGATTTGACTAAACGTACCCAGGCGGCTGTCGGCAATAATAACGCCGAGCGCCACCAGCACCGCCAGAATAAGGCGAATCTGTAGCGACGGGCCACGGCTAAAAATTGGCTTCATAGTCTATGCGTATTCTCGTATCAGAGCGGAAGGGCAACCCGCGGGTCACCCTACCTGCGTCCGATTACTCTTCGCTGAACAGGTCGCCGCCGTGCATATCGATCATTTCCAGTGCTTTGCCACCACCGCGCGCCACGCAGGTCAGCGGATCTTCAGCAACAACAACTGGAATACCGGTTTCTTCCATTAACAGACGGTCAAGGTTACGCAGCAGCGCACCGCCACCGGTCAGCACCATACCGCGCTCGGAGATGTCTGAAGCCAGCTCTGGCGGGCACTGTTCCAGTGCAACCATTACCGCGCTCACGATACCGGTCAGCGGTTCCTGCAGCGCTTCCAGAATCTCGTTGGAGTTCAGGGTAAAGCCGCGTGGAACACCCTCAGCCAGGTTACGGCCGCGAACTTCGATCTCGCGGACTTCGTCGCCCGGATAAGCGGAACCGATTTCGTGTTTAATACGTTCTGCGGTGGCTTCACCGATCAGAGAACCGTAGTTACGACGAACGTAATTAATGATGGCTTCGTCGAAACGGTCACCACCAATACGTACGGAAGAAGAGTAAACCACACCGTTCAGGGAGATAACGGCAACTTCAGTGGTACCACCACCGATATCCACAACCATTGAACCGGTTGCTTCAGAAACTGGCAAACCCGCACCGATCGCGGCCGCCATCGGCTCTTCGATCAAAAAGACTTCACGGGCACCTGCACCCTGGGCGGATTCACGGATCGCACGGCGTTCAACCTGGGTTGCGCCAACCGGTACACACACCAGTACGCGCGGGCTTGGGCGCATGAAGCTATTGCTGTGCACTTGTTTGATAAAGTGCTGGAGCATTTTTTCAGTCACGAAGAAGTCAGCGATAACGCCGTCTTTCATTGGGCGAATTGCAGCGATATTGCCCGGTGTACGACCCAGCATCTGCTTCGCATCATGACCTACTGCAGCCACGCTTTTCGGCGAACCGGCACGATCCTGACGAATGGCCACAACAGAAGGCTCATTCAATACGATGCCTTGTCCTTTTACATAAATAAGGGTATTCGCGGTACCCAGGTCAATGGACAGGTCATTGGAAAACATGCCACGAAATTTTTTCAACATACTAAGGGATAATCCTGAAAGCTGGGGCGGAAAACAAAATCCGCTTACTTTACCAACCACACGCAGCAGCGACAAGGCGCAAAAATCATCTGCTACGGTGAAAATTAGTGCAGTTCGTTTCCTTTGTTACAAAACCGGCCTGAGTCCATCAGGGCTGAAAAAATCAGCAGCATTCCTCGCTTTTGTTTGCAACCTGTCAAAGGTCATTCACCTGCATGTTTGCTGTTACAACCTGGCGAGCAGACAAGCACACCCCCAGAAGGCACAGCGCGCGTTATTCTACGTGAAAACGAATTAAACGGCAGGTTAAACCGAATATCTTTGCGAATATTTTTTCACGTTAGTGTCAAGTGGCTGTGATGCGGCAAAAAAATCCCCTTGCCCACCAGCAACTCCGCGTTCCGTGAGCGTATGCCACTCGCTACGCGAACGAACGCCCGTGGCGTAAACCTGCGTTGGCGTGCCTGAACAGGCCTCCGCCAGGCTTTGAACCAACAGTTGGTTTTCGGTTCGCTTATCAATATTCCTCACCAGGCTTGGATGCAGCTTCAATAACTCAACGTTAAGCTCTTTAATCCAACTGGTGCTCACCAGCGTTAAACCGGCCTGCGTAACGGCGATTCGTACCCCTAGCGCATCCATCAATCGGATGACGGGCTGTAATCGGCTGATATGTTGACAGACATCTGCCTCAGCAAGTTCAATAATTATGCGTTTGCGTAGTGATTTTTCGCACTGCATCAACGTATCACGCAACCAGCGCTGAAAACGTGGGCGAATTAGCGATTCAACCGTTATCTGCATCGCCAGGCTTTCCTGCGGCCAGTAGCCCAAAAGCAGGATCAGACGGCTTAACTGCAAACGGTCATACTCTTCAGCCAGGCCAAATTGCAGCACCATCGGCATATATTCCGCTGAGATAACCTCTTCGCTGCCATCAAAAATACGACACATCAGTTCTCGGTGGTGTACCCGTCCTTCACGCGTTACCGCAGGTTTTTGATATATTCTCGGCCCGCCCCGGCTGAGCATCTGTTCAATCAGTGTTCGCCAACGCACGTTGCCCCGGCCTTTTTCCGGCAGGGAGTCATCATAGACCGACCAGCTGTTCCCACCCTGCAGGACCGAATTCCGGGTGGCGGCCTCAGCATGATCCATCACCTGTTCCGTCGACTGCCCACTGCGGCAAACGCAAATGCCAATATGAACCATATCGGCACGATCGATCATTTTATTAGTCGGAAGCGCATCGACCGCTTTTAATAATTGCCCGGCGATACTTTCGGCTTCTTTCAGCGTGCGATGTGGCAGCAGGATGGCAAAATCGCTACGGTGGTAGCGCGCCAGCAATGCCCCCGGATAACGCGTCATAAACGTCGACAACAAATTGATTAGCGTTGAAATTTGCTCTTCCGCCTGGGTGATTCCCCAGCTATCTCGCAGCAGAGTAAAGTCCGGCAGACGCACCATCATCACGACGCCATGCGATCCTACCTTTTCCTGATCTTCCAGCAGCGTGGCCAATTGGTTATCAAAAAACAGACGGTTACTCAGCCCGGTTTTTGTATCCTGCGCAACATAGGAACGAATCAGGGTGTCCAGTCGACTGCGTTGCTCGCGGGCATTTTGAATTTCAGTCAGCAACATATCGAGCGCACTGCTGGTGCGCGCTGGCCATTCATAGACCGTTCCTCGAACATTCGGCCCGCGTTCACCGTTCAGAATACGCGTGGAACGAATCTCCAGTAGCTCCTGGCCTGAAAGCTGACGCTGAAGCCAGCGTACCGACAAAAAGAGCATCAGAATAATAAATGCAATGGCCAGCGTGAGCGGCGCGGTAGTCAGGAGCGAGTGGAAATAGTTGCCCATCGGATCCTGATAAACCAGTCGCACTGACATTCCCGGATGCTTGACCAACGGTACGGTGATGTCGCGGTAGAGGTTGTTCGTTCCTGCCGGGCGGTAGCTGCTGGTTCGGGAGTGGTCATACACTGTATGCTCCCCTTGCAGCAACTCGATACGCACGATATCAACAGAAACCATCAGTTCATCGATTTGCGGTGTCAGCGAAACGAAATCGTGGGAGACAAGATGTGTATCAATCGCCGTCGCCACCGCCTGCACTCGCGTAGTGAACTTATATTGAATAGCGTTGTAGAAACTCAGCGAGCAGCCAATCAGAGTCACAAAGATCGTTAACCCAGTAAGCAGCGTGACAAAAGCTGAGAATTTCGTCGTTAATCGCATCCTTGTGTTAACTCCGACAGTTATGAAACAGGTGTAAAAGAGATAAAGCGACTCGAAAATGCAAAACTGAACGCAAAATCCGCCAATTTATGCAAACTGTGGGGGCATACTACCAAATCAGGTATATCTGGCAATTTATTGCGCAGAATCGGCATCATGTTTTGATTAGCGAGTATAGTCTTCATTAACAATTTTCCAATCCACTATATGAATTGAGGACAGGTTATGCAGGCTTTGATCTTAGAACAGCAGGACGGAAAAACCCTCGCATCCGTTCAACCCCTCGACGAAAACCAGCTCCCGGAAGGCGATGTAACGGTGGATGTCCACTGGTCGAGCCTGAACTATAAAGACGCCCTTGCTATCACCGGCAAGGGTAAAATCATTCGCAACTTTCCGATGATTCCTGGCATTGATTTCGCCGGAACCGTTCGCGCCAGCGAAGATCCCCGTTTTCATACAGGTCAGGAAGTTTTACTGACCGGCTGGGGTGTAGGTGAAAACCATTGGGGCGGGCTGGCGGAACGTGCGCGCGTCAAAGGCGACTGGCTGGTAGCGCTGCCGCAAGGGCTGGACGGGCGTAAAGCGATGGTCATCGGCACCGCCGGCTTTACCGCTATGCTGTGCGTCATGGCGCTTGAAGATGCAGGTATTCGCCCACAAGACGGTGAGATTGTCGTCACTGGCGCCAGCGGCGGCGTGGGCAGCACTGCCGTTGCATTACTGCATAAGCTGGGCTATCAGGTTGCGGCAGTATCAGGCCGCGAAAGCACCCACGACTACCTGAAGAGCCTGGGCGCTAACCGTATTCTTGGCCGCGATGAGTTTGCTGAATCTCGCCCGTTGGAAAAACAACTGTGGGCCGGTGCAATTGATACCGTTGGCGATAAAGTGCTGGCGAAAGTCCTGGCACAGATGAACTACGGTGGCTGCGTAGCTGCCTGCGGCCTGGCAGGCGGTTTCGCGCTGCCGACCACCGTTATGCCATTCATTCTGCGTAACGTTCGTCTGCAAGGGGTGGACTCGGTGATGACCCCGCCGGCACGCCGCGCGGAAGCCTGGGCGCGTTTAGTTAAAGATCTGCCGGAATCGTTCTATGCTCAGGCCGCCACGGAGATTACGCTGGCGGATGCGCCGAAGTTCGCCGATGCCATCATCAATAACCAGGTGCAAGGCCGTACCCTGGTGAAGGTGAAATAACAGGCACCAGCGCAGAAATTTACACTTAACTAACGAAATTTCGCGGCATATATAGAGACTCCCTGCCATATTAACTACGCATCCCCTGTCTGTCATGATGCGTAAGCCGGGAGTCTGTTATGAAGAAATTACGTCCATTTACAGAAGCCGACGTCACCGCCGAGTCGGCTTTTTTTATGCAGCGCCGTCAGGTACTGCAAGCATTAGGGATCAGCGCAGCCGCGTTATCTTTGCCCCTCTCTGCGCAGGCCGACCTTCTTAGCTGGTTTAAGGGTAATGACCGCCCTCCGGCACCTGCGGGTAAGCCGCTTAATTTCAGCAAGCCCACCGCCTGGCAAAATTCGCTTCCTTTAACGCCAGCGGATAAGGTTTCTGGCTACAACAACTTCTATGAGTTTGGTCTCGACAAAGCGGATCCAGCGGCCAACGCCGGCAGTCTGAAAACCGATCCGTGGACCTTGAAAATCACTGGCGAAGTCGCAAAACCACTCACTCTCGATCATGATGCGCTGACCACCCGTTTCCCATTGGAGGAGCGGATTTATCGGATGCGCTGCGTGGAAGCCTGGTCAATGGTGGTGCCGTGGATTGGCTTTCCATTACATAAACTGCTGGCGCAGGTTGAACCCACCAGCAACGCAAAATATGTCGCTTTCGAAACGCGCTACGCGCCGGATGAAATGCCAGGACAGAAAGATCGTTTTATTGGCGGCGGGCTGAAGTATCCCTATGTTGAAGGGTTACGCCTGGATGAAGCGATGCATCCACTCACTCTGCTTACCGTAGGGGTTTATGGTAAGGCCCTTCCGCCGCAAAATGGCGCCCCCATCCGCTTAATTGTGCCGTGGAAATACGGATTTAAGGGCATAAAGTCGATCGTGAGTATCAAATTAACCCGCGAACGCCCGCCGACAACCTGGAACCTGGCCGCGCCCAATGAATATGGGTTTTATGCCAACGTGAATCCGCATGTCGATCACCCCCGCTGGTCCCAGGCCACCGAACGCTTTATTGGCGCTGGCGGTATTCTGGATGTACAGCGTCAACCCACACAGCTGTTTAACGGTTACGCCGAAGAGGTAGCTTCCCTGTATCGTGGCCTTAATCTGCAGGAGAATTTTTAAGTGCGTCTGACTGCAAAGCACATTACCGGGCTGAAAGTTTGCCTGCATCTTGCCGGCTTTTTGCCGTTCATCTGGCTCTTTTGGGCGGTAAATCATGGCGGTTTGAGCGCCGATCCGGTCAAAGATATCCAGCACTTTACCGGTAGGACAGCTCTGAAATTCTTACTGGCGACCTTGCTGGTCTCTCCCCTCGCGCGCTACGCTAAACAGCCATTATTGATACGCATTCGTCGCCTGTTAGGGCTATGGTGTTTCGCCTGGGCGACGCTGCATTTAACCAGCTACGCGTTACTGGAATTGGGTATTCATAATCTGGCGTTGTTGGGGCGGGAATTAATCTCGCGACCGTATTTGATGTTGGGCATTGTCAGTTGGGTCATATTATTTGCTCTCACCTTAACGTCCACGCAATCTGCACAGCGAAAGCTGGGTAAGAATTGGCAATTTCTGCACAACTTCGTCTATCTTGTGGCGATCCTGGCACCCATACATTATCTGTGGTCGGTTAAAATTATCTCCCCTCAACCGATTATTTATGCCGCACTCGCTGCGCTGCTGTTAGCCTGCCGTTACAAGAAGTTTCGCCAGTGGTGGCGGTAGTTTCACGATATGTGCAGTGCGTTGCAAAACACGGACGATCCGATTTTCTTTACATGTTAACGGTTGATTATCTTCCCTGATAAGACCAGTATTTAGCTGCCAATTGCTACGAAATAGTTATAATGTGCGCCTTTGCTATCCCCGGTAGCGTTTTTACGGCGCGGAAAGGGTGACAATCGCATATTGAAGGTATATTTTGTCTTTTACCCGAAAATGACAGAAGATAGCCGCACAATGACTAACAAGTCTGGCAATCTCATGTAATGGCATCAGCACCCAGTGCAACGCCTGAGATGCGTGGCATCTTGTCACTCATTGTTATAAAAATGCTATACAGACGGCGGTAAAACGCCTGTCACAATCTCACTAAACAAAGAGTACGGAACCCACTCATGGATATTCGTAAGATTAAAAAACTGATCGAGCTGGTTGAAGAATCAGGCATCTCCGAACTGGAAATTTCTGAAGGCGAAGAGTCTGTACGCATCAGCCGTGCGGCGCCAGCTGCAAGTTTTCCAATGATGCAACAGGCTTATGCTGCACCAGTGATGCAGCAACCAGCTCTGTCTAACGCTGTCGCACAAACTGCCTCTCCAAGTATGGAAGCTCCGGCAGCAGCGGAAATCAGTGGTCACATCGTACGCTCCCCAATGGTTGGTACGTTCTACCGCACCCCGAGCCCGGATGCGAAAGCGTTCATCGAAATCGGCCAGAAAGTGAATGCGGGCGATACCCTGTGCATCGTTGAAGCCATGAAAATGATGAACCAGATCGAAGCCGACAAATCCGGCGTCGTTAAAGCGATTCTGGTAGAAAGTGGTCAACCGGTAGAATTTGACGAGCCGCTGGTCGTCATCGAATAACGAGGCGAACATGTTGGATAAAATTGTCATCGCTAACCGCGGCGAGATTGCCTTGCGTATTCTTCGTGCCTGTAAAGAACTGGGCATCAAGACTGTCGCTGTGCATTCAAGCGCGGATCGCGATTTAAAACACGTATTGCTGGCGGATGAGACGGTCTGTATTGGCCCGGCTCCGTCCGTAAAAAGCTATCTGAACATCCCGGCTATTATTAGCGCCGCTGAAATCACCGGCGCGGTGGCAATCCACCCGGGTTATGGCTTCCTCTCTGAGAACGCCAACTTTGCTGAGCAGGTAGAACGTTCTGGCTTTATCTTCATCGGCCCGAAAGCCGACACCATCCGCCTGATGGGCGACAAAGTGTCCGCGATTACCGCGATGAAGAAAGCTGGCGTACCGACTGTTCCTGGCTCTGACGGTCCGTTGGGCGATGACATGGACGCTAACCGCGCTCATGCTAAACGCATCGGCTACCCGGTTATCATCAAAGCCTCCGGCGGCGGCGGCGGTCGCGGTATGCGCGTCGTGCGCAGCGATGCCGAACTGGCGCAATCCATCTCCATGACCAAAGCGGAAGCAAAAGCGGCTTTCAATAACGACATGGTCTACATGGAGAAATACCTGGAAAACCCACGCCACATCGAAATTCAGGTGCTGGCAGACGGTCAGGGTAATGCGATTTATCTGGCAGAGCGTGACTGCTCCATGCAGCGTCGTCACCAGAAAGTTGTCGAAGAAGCACCAGCGCCGGGCATTACTCCGGAACTGCGTCGCTACATCGGCGAACGTTGCGCCAAAGCGTGCGTGGATATCGGCTATCGCGGCGCGGGTACTTTCGAGTTCCTGTTCGAAAACGGTGAGTTCTACTTCATTGAAATGAACACTCGTATTCAGGTTGAACACCCGGTAACCGAAATGATCACCGGTGTTGACCTGATCAAAGAACAGCTACGCATCGCTGCGGGTCAACCGCTGTCCATCAAGCAGGACGAAGTTGTGGTTAAAGGTCATGCGGTAGAGTGCCGTATCAACGCCGAAGACCCGAACACCTTCCTGCCGAGCCCGGGTAAAATCACGCGTTTCCACGCGCCGGGTGGCTTTGGTGTGCGCTGGGAGTCTCATATTTACGCAGGTTACACAGTACCTCCGTACTATGACTCAATGATCGGTAAGCTGATTTGCTATGGCGAAAACCGCGACGTCGCTATCGCACGCATGAAAAACGCCTTGCAGGAACTGATCATCGACGGCATCAAAACCAACGTTGATCTGCAGATCCGTATCATGAATGACGAGCACTTCCAGCATGGTGGAACCAATATCCACTACCTGGAGAAAAAACTCGGACTTCAGGAAAAGTAAGCAAGCGTTAACCGAAAAGGCCGGAAATTCCGGCCTTTTGTTTTTCTCCCCTCCCATACGTGCCATAAGGTACAATCCCCGCTTTCTTTATCCACAAGGGACAAAAAATGGACGCTCGTTTTGTTCAGGCCCATAAAGAGGCGCGCTGGGCGCTGTGGCTGACCCTTTTATATCTTGCCGCATGGTTAGTGGCCGCTTACTTACCAGACTCCACTCTGGGTTTTACTGGCCTGCCGCACTGGTTTGAAATGGCCTGTCTGCTGACGCCATTGGTTTTCATCGTACTGTGCTGGGCGATGGTGAAGTTTATTTATCGCGACATTCCTCTGGAGGATGATGATGCAGCTTGAAGTTATTTTGCCGCTGGTCGCCTATCTTCTGGTGGTTTTCGGCCTCTCTGTTTACGCCATGCGCAAAAGGTCGACTGGCACCTTCCTGAATGAATATTTCCTCGGCAGCCGCTCTATGGGTGGGGTCGTGTTAGCCATGACGCTAACGGCAACTTACATTAGCGCCAGCTCGTTTATCGGCGGCCCAGGTGCCGCTTACAAATACGGACTGGGATGGGTTTTGTTAGCGATGATCCAACTGCCCGCCGTCTGGTTGTCGTTGGGTATTCTCGGCAAAAAATTCGCCATTCTTGCACGCCGTTATAATGCGGTTACCCTCAACGATATGCTGTTTGCCCGCTACCAAAGCCGCCTGCTGGTATGGCTGGCGAGCCTCAGCCTGCTGGTCGCGTTTGTCGGTGCAATGACCGTACAGTTTATTGGCGGCGCGCGTTTGCTGGAAACGGCAGCGGGTATACCTTACGAAACCGGCCTGCTGATTTTTGGCGTCAGTATCGCGTTATACACGGCGTTTGGCGGATTTCGCGCCAGCGTGTTGAACGACACGATGCAGGGCATGGTGATGCTGATTGGGACTATCGTACTGCTGGTCGGTGTCGTCCATGCCGCCGGTGGTCTCAACAATGCGGTGGTCACCCTGCAAACCATCGATCCTAAACTGGTCTCGCCGCAGGGCGCTGATGACATTCTGTCCCCCACGTTTATGACCTCGTTCTGGGTACTGGTATGCTTTGGCGTGATTGGCCTGCCGCATACGGCGGTGCGCTGCATCTCCTATAAGGACAGCAAAGCGGTACACCGTGGAATTATCATTGGCACTATCGTAGTGGCTGTCCTGATGTTTGGTATGCATCTGGCCGGCGCGTTGGGCCGGGCGGTGATCCCTAACCTGACGGTACCGGATCTGGTTATTCCCACGCTAATGGTAAAAGTCTTGCCACCGGTAGCTGCCGGGATCTTCCTCGCCGCGCCCATGGCCGCGATCATGTCGACGATCAATGCCCAATTGCTGCAAAGTTCCGCTACGATCATTAAAGATCTCTATCTGAACCTTCGCCCGGAACAACTGCAAAATGAAACACGGTTGAAACGCATGTCGGCAGTGATCACTCTGCTGCTGGGCGCGTTACTGTTGCTGGCCGCGTGGAAGCCGCCAGAAATGATTATCTGGCTTAACCTGCTGGCGTTTGGCGGGTTGGAAGCCGTCTTCCTGTGGCCGTTGGTGCTGGGCCTTTACTGGGAGCGGGCAAACGCGGCTGGCGCACTGAGCGCAATGATTGTCGGCGGCGTACTTTATGCCGTACTCGCTACCTTTAACATTCAGTACCTGGGCTTTCATCCGATTGTGCCCTCGTTACTGATAAGTTTGCTGGCTTTCCTGATCGGCAACCGTTTCGGTTCTGCCGTTCCGCAAGCCGCCATATTGACTACTGATAAATAAAGAGTTTTGCCATGCCATGGATTCAACTGAAACTGAACACGACCGGTGCAAACGCTGAAGAGTTGAGCGACGCACTGATGGAAGCGGGCTCCGTTTCCATTACCTTCCAGGATACGCATGATACGCCGGTATTTGAACCACTGCCGGGCGAGACTCGCCTGTGGGGCGATACCGACGTTATCGGCTTGTTCGATGCAGAAACCGACATGAAAGAGGTCGTTGCTATTCTGGAGCAGCATCCGCTGCTGGGTGCTGGCTTCGCGCATAAAATCGAACAGCTTGAAGACAAAGACTGGGAACGCGAATGGATGGATAACTTCCACCCAATGCGCTTTGGTGAACGTCTGTGGATTTGCCCAAGCTGGCGCGATGTCCCGGATGAGAACGCCGTCAACGTGATGCTCGACCCGGGACTGGCGTTTGGTACTGGCACTCACCCAACCACCTCTCTGTGCCTGCAATGGCTGGATGGTCTCGATCTTAACGGTAAAACGGTTATCGACTTTGGCTGCGGCTCCGGCATTCTTGCCATTGCGGCACTGAAGCTGGGTGCGGCGAAAGCGATTGGTGTGGATATCGATCCGCAAGCGATTCAGGCCAGCCGTGATAACGCCCAGCGTAATGGCGTTTCTGAGCGTCTGGAACTTTATCTGCCTAAAGACCAGCCAGAGGCGATGAAAGCCGATGTGGTGGTCGCCAACATCCTTGCAGGCCCATTACGTGAACTGGCGCCGTTAATCAGCGTGCTGCCCGTTGAGGGCGGTTTACTGGGGCTTTCTGGTATTCTTGCCAGCCAGGCGGAAAGCGTCTGTGAAGCCTATGCCGATCTCTTTACGCTCGATCCGGTTATCGAGAAAGAAGAGTGGTGTCGCATTACCGGACAGAAAAAATAATCCCTTCTCGTTACCGTTGGTAACGCAAAAATCGCTCTTTTTTTCGCAAAAGGATTTGCGGAAATGAGAGCGAGATCGCATTACAAAGTCACTATTTGCTCACAAAAACAGCTTTTTATCCTGATAACCTAAGGCTGGCCATAATAAAAAAAGAGAAGTTTTCGGAATTTATAAACGGATGACAAATTAACACAACCACGTATCCAAATGATTATTAAAGATTTTAATTTGAAACTGTGTACTTAACCAGCAATTCATTGATCCACCTCAGTGGATTGGTCAAAGTTTGGCCTTTCATCTCGTGCGAAAAATGCGTAATATACGCCGCCTTGCAGTCACAGTATGGTCATTTCTTAACTCATGCGCATCGGACAATACCAGCTCAGAAATCGCCTGATCGCAGCACCTATGGCTGGCATCACTGACAGACCATTCAGGACGCTGTGCTATGAGATGGGAGCCGGATTGACGGTATCCGAGATGATGTCTTCTAACCCGCAGGTTTGGGAAAGCGACAAGTCTCGTTTACGGATGGTGCACGTTGATGAGCCAGGAATTCGCACGGTGCAAATTGCCGGTAGCGATCCTGTTGAGATGGCCGATGCCGCACGTATTAACGTGGAAAGCGGCGCCCAGATTATTGATATCAATATGGGGTGTCCGGCTAAAAAAGTGAATCGCAAGCTCGCAGGTTCAGCCCTCTTGCAGTACCCGGATTTAGTGAAATCAATACTAACCGAGGTCGTCAATGCAGTGGACGTTCCTGTCACACTCAAGATTCGCACCGGCTGGGCTCCGGAACACCGTAACTGCGTAGAGATTGCCCAACTGGCTGAAGACTGTGGCATTCAGGCTCTGACCATTCATGGACGCACCCGCGCCTGTTTGTTCAATGGAGATGCTGAGTACGACAGTATTCAGGCAGTTAAGCAGAAAGTTTCCATTCCGATTATCGCGAATGGCGACATTACTGACCCGCTTAAAGCCAGAGCTGTACTCGACTATACGGGGGCGGATGCCCTGATGATAGGCCGTGCAGCTCAGGGAAGACCCTGGATCTTTCGGGAAATCCAGCATTATCTGGACACTGGGGAGCTGCTGCCCCCACTGCCACTGGCAGAGGTGAAGCGCTTGCTTTGTGCGCATGTTCGGGAACTGCATGACTTTTATGGTCAGGCAAAAGGGTACCGAATTGCGCGTAAACACGTATCCTGGTATCTCCAGGAACACGCTCCGGATGACCAGTTTCGGCGCACATTCAACGCCATTGAAGATTCCAGCGAACAGCTGGCGGCGTTGGAGGCATACTTCGAAAATTTTGCGTAAACAGAAATAAAGAGCTGACAGAACTATGTTCGAACAACGCGTAAATTCTGACGTACTGACCGTTTCTACCGTTAACTCTCAGGACCAGGTAACTCAAAAGCCCCTGCGTGACTCGGTTAAACAGGCACTGAAGAACTATTTTGCTCAATTGAATGGTCAAGACGTTAATGATCTCTATGAGCTGGTACTGGCTGAAGTAGAACAGCCCCTGTTGGACATGGTGATGCAATACACCCGCGGTAACCAGACCCGTGCTGCCCTGATGATGGGCATCAACCGTGGTACGCTGCGTAAAAAACTGAAAAAATACGGCATGAACTGATACTAATCAGTTAAATGTTTGTTTTAAAAGGCGCTACTCGGCATGGGGAAGCGCCTTTTTTATTAACGTCACATGGGAGGCTTTGGCGATGAACGCAAGATGTGAACCTGTCTATTTTGGCGATGAATCTAAAAAGATAATCCTGGGTGATGCGCTAACCGAGCTAAAAAAGCTACCCGCTGAAAGCATCGATCTCATTTTTGCCGACCCACCTTATAACATCGGCAAAGACTTTGACGGGATGGTGGAATCCTGGGACGAAGAGACCTTTCTGGCGTGGCTGTTTGAATGCATTGACGAGTGCCATCGCATTCTCAAACCACACGGTAGCATGTACATCATGAACAGTACGGAGAACATGCCGTACATCGACCTCAAATGTCGCCAGCTTTTTACCATCAAAAGCCGTATCGTGTGGTCATATGATAGCTCAGGGGTACAGGCTAAAAACTACTTTGGTTCGATGTATGAACCGATCCTGATGATGGTCAAAGATCAGAAAAACTACACGTTTAATCGTAATGATGTTCTGGTTGAAGCTAAAACGGGCGCTAAACGTGCGCTAATAGACTACAGAAAGAATCCGCCCCAACCTTACAATCAGAAAAAAGTACCTGGCAATGTCTGGGATTTTCCCCGCGTTCGCTATCTGATGGACGAATACGAAAATCACCCCACTCAAAAACCCAAAGCCCTCCTGGAACGCATCATTCTGGCTTCCTCCAACCCGGATGACAAAGTGCTGGATCCGTTTGCCGGCAGCTTTACAACCGGCGCTACCGCAGTGGAATTAGGTCGCAAATTTGTCGGTATTGAAATCAATGCTGAGTACGTAAAAATGGGGCTCAGAAGACTGAGTATCGGTTCTCATTTTTCAGAGACTGAACTTGCAAAAGTGAAAAAACGTAAGACAAAAAACCTGTCCAAAAAGAGCCGATTAACGGCAAACAGTGGCGCTCTTTCGGCAAAGTAAAGGCATTGTAAGTCTGCTTTTCAGCTTACTGATTTCGTGTATATTCCCTGCAAGCTTGGGCATGAATACACAGGATTTAGCAATGATTCGCAAGTATTGGTGGCTGGTTGTTTTTGCGGTCTTCGTTTTTCTTTTTGATGCGCTGCTCATCCAGTGGATAGAACTGATGACAACAGAGCACGACAAATGTCGGAATATGAACTCAGTGAATCCCCTAAAACTGGTCAACTGCGCCGATCTCGACTAGCACCGTCGACAGCCGTCAGGCCCTGGCGGCTAGACTACCCAACCTGGTTTTCACTCTGCATTAATTGCATTACGCAGCCGTCCGGGCTTAACATTTTTAATACATTATCAACTAATGCTGGCGCTTGCCCATACAGATCATAACTCTCTGGATTCATTAACCAGTTTTTTATTATTCCGCTAAAGCTACCATGCAAAATAATGATGATAACGTCTAAATCCAAGCTGGTGGCAATCAAATTTTCATCTATGCATCGTTGGAGAGAATCGCGAATACTTTGGTGGCTGAGACCTATTTTATCGCGAATGGCCTGCTCTGATATCATATCTTTATGGAATTCGCATTTATGATATAAAATCTGCATTAATGCCTGCTGACGAGGGTTCTCCGCAATATATTGTAATCCCACCACAAATTTTTCACGCAGTCGCTGTAAAGGGTTATCACCCCAACGACCAATAAGCTTGTCCTGAATAAGATCGCGTAAAGGAGGTTGTTGTAACCATAACTCATTAAACAATTGAGTTTTATTTTCGAAATGCCAATAAAGTGCACCCCGTGTCACATTGGCGGCATCCGCTATGTCGTTTAGCGTCGTATTACCTACGCCACGTGCGGCAAACTGTACAATCGCCGTTTCCATCAGGTGCTGTCGCGTTTTGAGGGCATCCGCTTTCGTTTTTCTGGCCATGATTCCGACTATCTGGATTGGAGTAGAGAATGATTAACTTTCTTATCTAATATTTTCGATCTGGAACAAATGTATCACTTAGCGTTTATTTAGACGAGGTCTAAAGTATTTAATTGCGGACATTACACACGAATAGATAAAACAAATAACAAAAACAAATATATTCACCATTCAGATGATCATTTCAAAATGTATTTATCAGCATCATGGTGTTGCTATAAATATCACAATGAAACGGTAGCTGATTAATCTTTTTTTGCTTTTATGTGCCGTGAACCCCGCCCATAAATAAGTATTGCTTACATCGCAAGCTAATAATTTGTAGGATAGCCAACTATTATTTTTTCTTGTGCGCGTTATCACCCCTATTGTTACTCGGTTAATAACGAGCGTTCGGTTTTTTAAGGAATAGAAATGACGAAAAATGCCAGGTTTTCACTCCTGCCCTCATTCATCATCATCTCCGCTGCATTACTCGCCGGTTGTAACGATCAGGGAGAAACACAAGCACATCCCGCAGAGCCGCAGGTGACTGTCCATGTCGTCGAAAAGGCCCCTTTAGCCGTGACGACCGAATTACCCGGACGCACTACAGCATTTCGTATTGCAGAAGTCCGTCCTCAGGTTAGTGGAATTGTACTTAAACGAAATTTCACCGAGGGTAGCGATGTTGAAGCCGGTCAATCGCTTTATCAGATCGATCCAGCGACTTACCAGGCTGACTATGACAGCGCCAAAGGCGAACTGGCAAAGAGTGAAGCGGCGGCCGCTATCGCGCATTTAACGGTAAAACGTTATGTGCCGCTGGTTGGCACCAAGTACATCAGCCAGCAAGAGTACGATCAGGCAATTGCTGATGCCCGCCAGGCCGATGCCTCCGTAATCGCGGCCAAAGCGGCAGTCGAAAGCGCACGTATCAACCTGGCCTACACCAAAGTGACATCGCCCATTAGCGGACGTATCGGTAAATCTAACGTCACCGAAGGCGCATTAGTCACGAATGGTCAGGCAACTGAGCTTGCTACTGTGCAACAGCTCGATCCCATCTATGTTGACGTGACGCAGTCCAGTAACGACTTTATGCGCCTCAAGCAGTCTATTGAACAAGGCAGTCTGCATAAAGACAGCGCCAGCAGTACCGTCGAGCTGGTGATGGAAAATGGTCAGGCATACCCACTCAAGGGTTCATTGCAATTTTCTGATGTGACGGTTGATGAAAGCACCGGATCAATCACTCTCAGAGCCGTATTCCCTAACCCACAGCACACGCTGCTGCCAGGCATGTTTGTGCGTGCTCGCATTGATGAAGGCGTCCAGCCGAATGCCATTCTCGTTCCGCAGCAGGGGGTGACACGTACACCTCGTGGCGATGCCACCGTGATGGTCGTTAACGACAAGAGCCAGGTTGAAGCGCGGGCAGTTGTCGCCGCTCAAGCGATTGGCGACAAATGGCTCATCAGCGAAGGTCTGCAACCCGGTGACAAAGTTATCGTGAGCGGCTTACAAAAAGCACGCCCTGGCGTTCAGGTTAAAGCAACCGCCGATAACGAACCCCCTGCGACGAAAGCCCAATAAGGTAACCGGACATGGCTAACTTTTTTATCAGGCGTCCTATCTTTGCCTGGGTACTGGCCATCATTCTGATGATGGCGGGTGCTCTGGCAATTATGCAACTGCCCGTGGCGCAGTACCCGACCATCGCGCCTCCTGCCGTATCGGTTTCCGCCACCTACCCAGGTGCGGATGCGCAAACGGTACAGGATACCGTCACGCAGGTTATCGAACAGAATATGAACGGTATCGATAACCTGATGTATATGTCCTCCACCAGCGATTCAGCCGGGAGTGTGACCATCACGCTGACCTTCCAGTCCGGTACCGACCCCGATATCGCGCAGGTTCAGGTACAAAACAAGCTGCAGCTCGCCACTCCCTTACTGCCGCAAGAAGTTCAGCAGCAGGGGATCAGCGTCGAGAAATCCAGTAGCAGCTTTTTGATGGTCGCGGGTTTTGTTTCTGACAACCCACAAACCACTCAGGATGACATTTCCGACTACGTCGCCTCGAACGTTAAAGACTCGATCAGCCGTCTGAATGGCGTGGGTGACGTGCAGCTGTTTGGTGCGCAGTACGCTATGCGTATCTGGCTGGATGCAAACTTGTTGAATAAGTACCAGCTCACGCCGGTTGATGTGATCAATCAGTTGAAGGTGCAGAACGATCAGATTGCTGCCGGTCAGTTAGGCGGTACGCCTGCGTTGCCTAATCAGCAGCTTAATGCCTCTATCATTGCGCAAACGCGACTGAAAGACCCTGAAGAGTTCGGCAAAGTAACTTTACGCGTGAATAGCGATGGTTCGGTCGTTCACCTGAAAGACGTTGCACGCATCGAGTTGGGTGGTGAGAACTACAACGTAGTCGCGCGTATTAACGGGAAACCAGCATCCGGTCTCGGGATCAAACTGGCAACCGGGGCAAACGCGCTGGATACCGCAAACGCTATCAAAGCCAAGCTGGTTGAACTGCAACCGTTCTTCCCGCAGGGAATGAAGGTGGTCTATCCGTACGACACCACCCCGTTTGTAACCATCTCCATTCATGAAGTGGTAAAAACGCTGTTTGAAGCGATCGTACTGGTGTTCCTGGTCATGTATTTGTTCCTGCAAAACATCCGGGCTACGCTCATTCCAACCATTGCCGTACCTGTTGTATTGTTGGGCACATTTGCCGTACTTGCCGCGTTTGGCTACTCAATAAACACCCTGACGATGTTCGGCATGGTACTCGCCATCGGCCTATTGGTTGATGATGCGATAGTGGTGGTGGAAAACGTGGAACGTGTGATGATGGAAGATAATCTGCCGCCCAAAGAGGCGACAGAAAAATCCATGTCACAAATTCAGGGCGCGCTGGTCGGTATCGCCATGGTGCTGTCTGCGGTATTTATCCCGATGGCCTTCTTCGGCGGCTCAACCGGGGCTATCTATCGGCAGTTCTCTATCACCATCGTTTCTGCAATGGCGCTTTCAGTGCTGGTAGCGCTGATCCTGACTCCCGCGCTTTGTGCAACGCTGTTGAAGCCGGTATCGGCTGAACATCACGAGAATAAAAGCGGTTTCTTTGGCTGGTTTAATGCCAAATTCGATCACAGCGTCAATCATTACACCAATAGCGTCAGCGGTATTGTGCGTAAAACCGGGCGTTACCTGGTCGTCTACCTGATTATCGTGATTGGGATGGCGGTGTTGTTTATGCGCCTTCCAACCTCCTTCTTGCCAGAAGAAGATCAGGGCGTATTCCTGACAATGATTCAGCTTCCGGCCGGTGCAACGCAAGAGCGAACCCAGAAAGTGCTGGATCAGGTTACGCATTACTACCTGAACAACGAGAAAGCCAACGTCGAAAGCGTCTTTACGGTTAACGGCTTTAGCTTCAGCGGGCAAGGGCAAAACTCAGGGATGGCGTTTGTCAGCCTCAAGCCCTGGGAAGAACGCAGTGGCGACGAGAATAACGTTGAATCGATTATCGCCAGAGCAACCCGTGCGTTTAGCCAGATTCGTGACGGCTTAGTGTTCCCTTTCAACATGCCAGCCATTGTTGAACTGGGTACCGCAACCGGCTTCGACTTCGAGCTGATTGACCAGGGCGGGCTGGGGCATACCGCGTTAACACAAGCGCGTAACCAACTGCTGGGTATGGTTGCTAAACACCCTGACCTGCTGGTTCGCGTGCGTCCAAACGGTCTCGAGGATACCGCCCAGTTCAAGCTGGATGTCGATCAGGAAAAAGCTCAGGCCCTTGGTGTCTCGCTGTCCGATATTAATGAAACCATCTCCGCTGCGCTGGGTGGCTATTACGTCAATGACTTCATTGACCGTGGCCGCGTGAAAAAAGTGTACGTACAGGCCGATGCCAAATTCCGTATGTTGCCGGAAGACATCAATAATCTGTATGTTCGTAGCGCCAATGGCGAAATGGTACCGTTCTCCACGTTCAGTTCCGCACATTGGATCTACGGTTCACCACGTCTGGAACGTTACAACGGTATGCCTTCTATGGAACTGTTAGGAGAAGCGGCGCCAAGCCGAAGCACCGGTGAAGCGATGGCGCTGATGGAAAGCCTGGCAGAGAAACTGCCTAACGGTATCGGTCATGACTGGACTGGTATGTCCTATCAGGAAAGACTCTCAGGGAACCAAGCGCCTGCGCTGTATGCCATCTCGCTCATCGTTGTCTTCCTTTGCCTTGCCGCATTGTATGAGAGCTGGTCGATCCCGTTCTCGGTGATGCTGGTTGTACCGCTTGGCGTGGTTGGCGCACTGCTAGCAGCATCGCTACGTGGGATGAATAACGACGTGTACTTCCAGGTTGGGTTGCTAACCACTATCGGCCTCTCGGCTAAAAACGCCATTCTGATCGTCGAGTTTGCCAAAGACCTGATGGATAAAGAAGGCAAAGGGCTGATCGAAGCGACGTTGGAGGCATCCCGCATGCGTCTTCGCCCTATCCTGATGACATCCCTGGCATTTATTCTGGGGGTTATGCCTCTGGTTATCAGCCACGGAGCGGGTAGCGGTGCACAGAATGCGGTCGGCACAGGCGTAATGGGGGGAATGCTAACCGCAACATTGTTGGCGATCTTCTTCGTTCCCGTCTTCTTCGTTGTCGTCAGACGGCGTTTTAGTCGGCACACTGATTAATTTGTAAAATAAAGGCGTCTACGGACGCCTTTTTCATCGGTACACTCTCTCTTTGTTTATTAATAAGATAGCCATTTATTTCATTTAAGTCGGTCATTAAAACCCGCCCGCAACCTTTCTTTTTATCCATTATTTTTACAATCCACATGAATTGAGATTATTCCTTCTGTCAGTCTTTTTTTAAGAGGTGGTAAAATAATGACCGAGTTCGCAGATGGCTTAGCGCTTGTCTTTGCTCAATTAGCGAAACGCTTATTTTTGAGGTAACACCATGAAAAGATTAATATCCGTTGCATTGCTTACCGCGTTTCTTGCCGGTTGTGCACACGATTCTCCTTGCGTACCTGTATACGACGATCAGGGACGCCTGGTCCATACCAATACCTGTATGAAAGGCACCACGCAGGATAACTGGGAAACAGCCGGTGCCATCGCCGGTGGCGCAGCCGCCGTTGCCGGATTGACGCTTGGGATAGTTGCCCTGACCAAATAACTCTTCTTAAAAGCGCGGTAGCTACCGCGCTTTTAGCAATAAAAATGAAATTCACATATAAGACAAAACGTTGGTTTATCGCCCTTTCTAAATAATAAAATTGTTATAGATATCCCTCACATATCCACGATTTGAAATTAGCATTTTTCCTGTTCTTGGTTACACCACGTTTTCTTTTCATTATTCTCACGCGATCAATATTAACGTCCGAAATCGTTATCACGCGTCCTGTCTAATTTTAAAATTTTTGCGCTGAAATGTGGCTTACGTTTCAATTTTGCACCACTTCAGGGCGCTGCATTTATTTTTTCCTGTCTACACTCTGCATATTGCGTCGAATAATCGTGCGCAAAAACCTGGCACTACCTTTGCTTAAAAGAGTATGGCCAAAGCCACAGACCGGTAAAAGACGTTTTCAGAACGTTTTCATAACAATAATTCCTCCACACAGGATGCTCTATGAAAAAGATGATAATAGCCAGCCTGGCTGCGGCCGGCGTGCTCCTTGCGATAGCAAATCAGGCGCATGCCGGCGCAACACTTGATGCCGTAAAGAAAAAAGGGTTTGTGCAATGCGGGATCAGTGACGGGTTGCCTGGCTTCTCTTACGCCGATGCGAGCGGTAAGTTTTCAGGTATTGATGTCGACGTATGCCGAGGCGTTGCCTCCGCCGTATTTGGTGATGATACCAAAGTAAAATATACCCCACTCACCGCCAAGGAACGTTTTACCGCGTTACAGTCTGGCGAAGTCGACATGCTCTCGCGTAATACCACATGGACCTCCTCTCGTGATGCAGGTATGGGCATGTCTTTCACTGGCGTAACCTATTACGATGGCATTGGTTTTCTTACCCACAATAAAGCCGGCCTGAAGAGCGCGAAAGAACTGGATGGCGCAACGGTATGTATTCAGGCAGGAACCGATACCGAACTGAACGTGGCTGACTACTTTAAAGCCAATAATATGAAGTACACCCCTGTCACGTTTGACCGCTCGGATGAATCAGCCAAGGCTCTGGAATCAGGACGTTGTGATACGCTGGCCTCCGACCAGTCTCAGCTGTATGCCCTGCGCATCAAGCTGAGCAATCCTGCAGAATGGATTGTCCTGCCAGAAGTTATTTCTAAAGAACCGTTAGGTCCGGTTGTACGTCGTGGCGACGATGAATGGTTCTCCATTGTTCGCTGGACGCTGTTCGCCATGCTGAACGCGGAAGAGATGGGGGTTAACTCGAAAAACGTTGATGAAAAAGCGGCTAATCCTGCAACGCCGGATATGGCGCATCTGCTAGGTAAAGAAGGGGATTATGGCAAGGATCTGAAGCTTGATAACAAATGGGCTTATAACATTATTAAGCAGGTAGGTAACTACTCGGAGATCTTTGAACGTAACGTTGGATCGGAAAGTCCGTTGAAGATCAAACGTGGACAGAACAACCTCTGGAACAACGGTGGCATTCAATATGCGCCACCGGTGCGCTAATGCAAAGTGATGTAACGGGCGCCGCAGCTGCGGCGCTCAGCCCAGAGCCATTGTTACCGAGGTTTTCTTATGCTTCATCGCCGCTCAACCGTAAAAGGATCGCTATCCTTTTCTAACCCTGCGGTCCGCGCCTGGTTATTCCAAATACTCGCCGTCATTGCGGTCATTAGCATTGCGGTCTATCTCATTCATAACACGATTAATAACCTGAGCAGTCGCGGTATTACCTCGGGATTTTCTTTTCTCGACCGCAGCGCCGGATTTGGTATCGTCCAGCATCTGATTGATTACGAGCAAGGCGATACCTATGGCCGCGTGTTCCTGGTCGGCCTGCTTAATACGCTGTTAGTTTCCGCACTATGTATCGTCTTCGCTTCATTTCTCGGTTTCTTTCTCGGGCTGGCACGCCTGTCAGATAACTGGTTATTGCGAAAGCTCTCCACGGTCTATATCGAAACGTTCCGCAATATCCCGCCGCTATTGCAGATCTTCTTTTGGTATTTTGCCGTATTACGTAACCTACCCGGCCCACGTCAGGCCGTAAACGCGCTGGATTTGATGTTTCTGAGCAACCGGGGGCTGTATATTCCGGCGCCGCAAATGGGAGAAGGTCTTTTTGCCTTTTGTACTGCGGTCCTTATTGCCATCGCTGTCACCTTCGGGCTATTTCGCTTCAACAGAATGCACCAGATCAAAACCGGTCAGTTACGCCGTACCTGGCCCACAGCTCTGGCATTATTCGTATTTTTACCGATGATTTCACAATGGTTTTTTGGCGCGGCCCTTCACTGGGATATCCCCGAGCTACGCGGTTTTAACTTCCGTGGCGGTATGGTGCTTATACCTGAACTAGCGGCTCTGACGCTGGCGCTTTCAGTGTATACCTCAGCGTTTATTGCAGAAATTATTCGGGCAGGAATTCAGGCTGTTCCTTATGGCCAACATGAGGCAGCACGCTCTCTGGGTTTGCCAAATCCGGTGACGCTCCGCCAGGTCATCATCCCACAGGCGCTGCGCGTCATCATTCCTCCACTAACCAGTCAGTACCTGAATATCGTTAAAAATTCATCGCTCGCTGCCGCCATTGGCTACCCGGATATGGTTTCCCTGTTTGCTGGCACGGTACTCAATCAAACGGGACAAGCCATTGAAACTATTGCCATCACCATGTCGGTATACCTGATCATCAGCCTGAGCATTTCTCTACTGATGAATATTTATAACCGTCGTATCGCACTGATCGAGCGCTAAGGAGCCATGATGACAAAAGCACTACTGTCTCACCCCTCGCGCCAGAGCAGTAACCCGGCAAGCCGCTGTCTGTTCTGGGTTCGCAAAAACCTGTTCTCCACTTGGTCAAATAGCCTGCTCACGCTGCTATGTGTGTGGTTAATTTGGTCCTTCCTTCCACCGCTGTTGAACTGGGTATTTTTTCAGGCCAACTGGATAGGCTCTACCCGAGCTGACTGTACCAAAGCGGGGGCCTGCTGGGTGTTCATTCATGAACGCTTCGGACAATTCATGTATGGACTTTACCCACACGATCAGCGCTGGCGCATAAATCTGGCCCTGCTGATTGGCCTGGTCTCAATCGTTCCCATGTTCTGGAAAATCATTCCCCACCGTGGTCGTTATATCGCCGTTTGGGCAGTTCTTTATCCTTTGGTGGTCTGGTGGTTGATGTACGGTGGTTTTCTCGGACTTGAGCGGGTAGAAACCCGGCAGTGGGGCGGGTTAACGCTGACGCTTATCATCGCATCCGTCGGTATTGCGGGTGCGCTCCCGTGGGGGATTCTACTGGCATTGGGACGTCGTTCTCATATGCCAATCGTTCGGATTTTATCCGTCATTTTTATTGAGTTCTGGCGCGGCGTACCGTTGATCACCGTCCTGTTTATGTCCTCTGTCATGCTCCCTCTGTTTATGTCGGAGGGGACCAGTATCGACAAGCTTATCCGGGCCCTGGTCGGTGTCATTCTTTTCCAGTCAGCCTATGTTGCAGAGGTAGTTCGTGGGGGATTACAGGCCTTGCCAAAAGGTCAGTATGAAGCGGCTGAATCACTGGCCCTTGGGTACTGGAAAACCCAAGGGTTGGTCATTCTTCCACAAGCTCTCAAGCTGGTTATTCCTGGTTTGGTTAATACGATTATTGCCCTGTTCAAGGATACCAGTTTGGTCATCATCATCGGCCTGTTTGATCTCTTCAGCAGCGTGCAGCAAGCAACCGTGGATCCTGCATGGCTGGGTATGTCGACTGAAGGATATGTTTTTGCCGCACTGATTTACTGGATCTTTTGTTTCAGTATGTCGCGTTACAGCCAACATCTGGAAAAACGTTTTAATACCGGGCGTACACCGCACTGAGGAATTTATGAACCAATTATTAATGCCGTCTACTGACGCGATGATTACGCTGGAAAACGTCAACAAATGGTACGGACAGTTCCACGTTTTGAAAAACATCAATCTGCAGGTAAAACAAGGAGAGCGTATCGTCTTATGCGGTCCTTCCGGCTCGGGTAAATCGACAACTATCCGTTGTATTAACCATCTGGAAGAGCATCAGCAAGGACGTATTGTGGTGGATGGGATTGAACTCAATGAAGACATTCGCAATATTGAGCGCGTCAGGCAAGAAGTTGGCATGGTCTTTCAACACTTCAATCTCTTTCCTCATTTGACGGTCCTGCAAAACTGTACGCTGGCACCAGTCTGGGTGCAAAAGATGCCGAAAAAAGAGGCTGAAGTGTTGGCAATGCACTACCTTGAGCGAGTTCGCATTGCTGAACATGCGCATAAATATCCTGGGCAAATCTCTGGTGGACAACAACAGCGCGTGGCCATTGCACGCTCGCTGTGCATGAAACCCAAAATAATGTTGTTTGATGAACCCACATCAGCGCTGGATCCAGAAATGGTGAAAGAGGTGCTTGATACCATGATCGGTCTGGCGCAATCGGGTATGACTATGCTGTGCGTTACCCATGAAATGGGATTTGCCCGCACGGTGGCCGACCGCGTGATCTTCATGGATCTTGGCGAGATTGTGGAGCAGGCGCCGCCAGATGAGTTTTTTGCCAATCCCAGGTCAGAACGTACGCGGGCATTCCTGTCGCAGGTGATTCATTAATCTTCTGTTTTGCCCGGTGGCGTTGCGCATACCGGGCTTACAGGTTAGCAAGAAGCATAACGCAAAAAGGCCATCCTTTCGGATGGCCTTTTCACTTGTTTGATGTCTGGCAGTTCCCTACTCTCGCATGGGGAGACCCCACACTACCATCGGCGCTACGGCGTTTCACTTCTGAGTTCGGCATGGGGTCAGGTGGGACCACCGCGCTACAGCCGCCAGACAAATTCTTTTCTAAGCGCCGAACTTTAACCGAAAAACTGGTGCTGATACCCAGAGTCGAACTGGGGACCTCACCCTTACCAAGGGTGCGCTCTACCAACTGAGCCATATCAGCACACTAAATTTGATGCCTGGCAGTTCCCTACTCTCGC
>NZ_SZXD01000035.1:0-256664 GCF_005281115.1 Citrobacter sp. wls710 | reverse complement strand
GGTGTCTGGAAATATAGGGGCAAATCCATTCATTATAGACATCCTCTGCCGTCGCCATTTCCTGAAAGCGTAACAGCATGCTCCGTCGCCAGGTGAAGAAATCATGATCCTGCATACTAAGTGGTAATGCCCCTGAGATTGATAATCATCCAAACATATGAAATAAGCTAACACATAAATGTATTTTATATATGCAAATTATCGGACAAATGAAAAATTACTTGAGCGTTACTCAACAGCCAGAACAAGCAACAGAATCAAGCGTTAATAATAAAGCAATATTTATAAATAGTTATGCGAGCGGCACTCACCACAAACAATGTCGGTAAGTGCCGCTTGTACTATTTACTGCATGAGGAATTTTTCGAGAAACTGACGGGTTCGCGGCTGTTGCGGATGCGTAAATAAAGACTTAGCCGGCCCCTGCTCCACTATTCGTCCTTGATCCATAAATATCGCCCGGTCGGCCACGTCACGAGCAAAGCTCATTTCATGCGTCACAATCACCATGGTACGTTTTTCCTGCGCCAGCTGGCGAATGGTATTAAGCACCTCGCCAACCAGTTCAGGGTCAAGCGCGGAGGTAGGTTCATCGAATAAAATAACCTCTGGTCGCATCGCCAGCGCCCGGGCAATCGCCACACGCTGCTGCTGCCCACCGGACAGACGGCGCGGATAGCTGGTTTCTTTTCCCGCCAGTCCGACTTTTGCCAGCAGTTCGCGAGCACGGGCTGTCGCTTCGGCTTTCGGTTCGCCTTTGACAATCACCGGACCTTCAATAATGTTTTCCAGTACCGTACGGTGAGGAAACAAATTAAAGTTCTGGAACACAAAACCTACGTGCTGGCGCAACTGGCGAATCAGCCCTTTCTGCTGAGTTAACGACCGCGCTGTATCAATGGTTATCTCACCCACTTTAATGGTGCCCGCCTCCGGTTGCTCCAGCAAATTAATGCTCCGCAGCAGCGTGGTCTTGCCCGAACCGCTCGGTCCGATAATCGCCACAACTTCACCGGGTTTGACGTCGAGATCGATCCCATGCAGTACCGTTTGCCCATGGAATTTTTTGACCAGGTTTCTGACTTCGATAGCGCTCATTTCGGCTCTTTCTCCTGGCGGTTCAGTTGTTCTTCAAAATAGTTCTGCAGCGCAGAAAGCACTGTTGCCATTACCCAATAAATCAAGGAGGCCGCCAGATACATAGTGAACACTTCCAGTGTACGCGAGGTAATCAGCTGCGCCTGACGAAACAGTTCAGGAACCTGGATAGTCGCGGCCAGCGATGTATCCTTCACCAAGCTGATAAAGCTGTTGCTCAGCGGCGGTAGTGCAACGCGTGCCGCCTGCGGCAGGATCGCCCGGCGCATAGTCTGCCAGCGCGTCATGCCAATACTGGCCCCCGCTTCCCACTGACCTTTGTCGATGGAGGAGATTGCCGCCCGCAGCGTTTCCGCCGCGTAGGCCGCCGTATTCAGCGACAAGCCAATCATCGCCGCCGGGATGGGATCCAGCTCAATACCAAACTGCGGCAGACCGTAATAGATCATGAACAATTGGGCGATCAACGGCGTTCCGCGAAAGACCGAGATATAAAAGCGCGCCAGCCAACGTACAGGTAACAGCGGCGACAGGCGCATCAGCGCCAGGATAAACCCCAGCACGAGGCCAAAAAACATCCCGCCGATACTCAGTTGCAGCGTAAAAACCGCGCCTTTAAGCAGATACGGTAGGGAATCGATCACCAGTTGGATACTTTCTTGCATTACGTTTTTCTACCTGATTGTTACACGTGAGGATGGTAGGCAAACAATGCAGGCGCCCCACCGGTATGGATAAAGAGAATTGGCCCTTCATCTTTAAAGCGCTTCTGGCTGATGCCGTCAATCAGACCCGCCATCGCTTTGCCGGTATAGACCGGATCCAACAACATGCCTTCCAGCCGTGCCAGCAGTTTTACCGCTTCCATGCCCTCTTCGTTTGGCGTACCGTAGCCCGGCGCATAATAATCATCCCATAACAGGATATCCGCAGAGGCCGTCAGTTCCAGTTCACGGGCAATGTCCTGTTGTAGCGTAACAACTTTTGGCTTTTGATCGGCCACGCTGCGCGAGACGGTCACGCCAATCAGCTCGACGTGTGGCATTAGCTGTTCCAGGCCAACGGCCAGTCCGGCATGCGTTCCCGCGCTGCCCGACGCCACAACCACGGAAGACAGCTCTACGGCCCCTTCACATTGTTGCGCAATTTCCAGCGCGCTTTCCACGTAGCCCAGCGCGCCCAGAGCATTAGAACCCCCAACCGGGATCACATACGGACGGAACCCTTGCGCTTCAATCCGCGTCGCCAGTTCCTGAAGTTGCGCATTCGGATCGCTCAGCGCATCGCACATTTCAATCTGGGTATTAAACAGGTCCAGCAGCAGACGGTTGCCGTTGCTGAGATAGTTTTCCGCCGTGGTGCCAATCGGGTTTTCCAGCAGCGCCACGCAGTGCAGGCCAAGTTTAGCCGCTACCGCCGCCGTCTGGCGCACATGGTTAGACTGGATAGCACCCGCGGTTATCAACGTATCGGCCCCTTCACGCAGCGCATCCGCCGCCAGAAACTCCAGTTTACGCAGTTTATTGCCGCCCATGGCCATCGGCGTAACGTCATCGCGTTTGATGAAAATATCGCGCCCAAGGTAGTCGGAGAAGCGTGGAAGATATTCGAGCGGTGTTGGCGCGCCAATAAATTCCAGACGAGGAAAGCGCGTTAAGTTATGCAGCGGCATACAGCCTCCGGTATTCGTTGTTGTGATGTTCTTTTTATTATGCACGTTCAGGCGCAATGAAATAAAAAAAGGCGCTGTTAAAGGCGCCTTTTTTCATCGGATGACGATTATTTCGTCACATCCGCTCCAAACCATTTTTCAGACAGCGCTTTCAGCGTACCGTCTTTTTGCATTTCGGCAATGGCAGCATCAACCGCTTTCAGCAGATCTTCATTGCCTTTGCGCAGCGCCACGCCGGACTCCTGGCGGGAGAATGCTTCACCGGTGACGGCCAGCGTATCTTTGGTTTTTTTCACCAGGTCCAGTGCCGCCAGACGGTCAACCAGAATAGCGTCGATACGGCCTACGCGCAGATCCTGATATTTGGTCGGGTCATCATCATAGGTACGAATATCTACGCCCTGCACGTTCTGGCGCAGCCACTCTTCATAGTTGGTGCCCAGACCCACGCCGACTTTTTTACCTTTCAGATCGGCAGCTGTCTTGATAACACCTTCATTACCTTTCTTCACCAGCGCCTGGATACCAGAGACTGTGTACGGGGTAGAGAAATCGTATTTTTTCTTACGTTCGTCAGAGATGGTCACCTGGTTGATAACCACGTCAATGCGTTTGGAATCAAGCGAGGCCAGCATGCCGTCCCACTTGGTCGGCTTCAACGTGGCTTGCACCCCAAGGTGCTTTGCCAGTGCTTCGGCGAACTCCACTTCGAAACCGGTCAGCTTGCCGTCATCGCCCTGAAAACTAAACGGGGGATAGGTCCCTTCCAGGCCCACCAGCAGCGTACCGCGCTCTTTAACTTTATTTAACAGACCTTCATCTGCATAAGTCTTTACGCTCATTCCGGCGACAAGTGCAACAGCCATTACACCCATCAGAGCCTGACGTCCCAGAAGTGCTAATTTCATAGTTACCCCGAATATTGTCATTAGTGACCATCATTTATCCACAAAATCATTCGAGTTGTATCAAGGCGGCAAGCGAGTAAGTCCCCAGGAGCTTACTAAAGTAAGTGACTGGGGCGAGGGAGTGCAGCCAACGCAGAGACAGCTTGAAGGATGACGTGTATATGACCGTAGTGTAAAGCGTTTGTCGTGATTCACAAAAACCACTCCGTTACACCTTATTCGTTTTTAATATATATCAGAACTGGCTGTCCAGGAGGATTTCTGCATATGTCCCATATGCGTATGGGCTTTAAACTGCTCATACTTACGCAATGCGATGCGATAATTGTTGGTGCTGGTTTCCGGCAGCCACGGGGCAAGGTTTTCGTCCAGGAACCCTTCCTGCAGCAATTCGTGAGAGATATTTTGTTCGGTCAGATGATTGCCAAGACGGCGCAGGCGGACCACGTATTCGCGTACCGTACCGTGGCTCATTTCGGTTTGCTCAAACAAAAATTGTTTAAAACCGATAATGTCAAAAAAGTCGCTCTGCTCTTTGCAATGCAAATCACCGCAAAAACGACACAGCGCCACCCACTCTTTCTTCTCCTGTTCCCACTCAGCTTCATCCAGCAACGTGTCCAGGCGGGCGATGGCGATTTTATTAACAATTTGCCCGCGACGAACCAGCGTGATCCTGTCGAGCAACTTCAGGCAATGGGCACAATGCGTCTGGCTGTGTTTGAAATCTTTGAGGTAGCGGCTTAGAGGCCGTCTTTTTGATTGCTGCACCGTCATGAGAACTCCTGGTAGTCAATTCGTAATGCGGCATTGTTCAGGGGTAATGATTACCCCTATAGCTTACCCAGCTTGGTGCGTAGACGTTTGATGGCCTGACTGTGCAACTGGCTGACCCGTGATTCCCCGACTTCCAGTACAGCGCCGATCTCTTTCAGATTCAGCTCTTCCTGGTAGTACAGCGTTAACACCAGCTTTTCGCGCTCCGGCAACGCCTCGATCGCCTCCATCACGCGCTGGCGAAGGTTACCCTCCAGTAGCTGTTGTAACGGGTTTTCCTGCTGATGTTCTTCCGTCACCAGCTCAATACTATCGCCATGCTCTTCCCGCCACTCGTCATAGGAGAAGAGTTGGCTGTTATTGGTATCAAGCAACATCTGACGATACTCTTGCACAGGAATAGCCAGACGCTCCGCCACTTCGGTTTCCGTCGCGTTACGCCCTAACTCCTGCTCCAGTTGCCCCATCGCCTGTGCCACTTCGCGAGCATTGCGCCGAACGCTACGCGGCACCCAATCCCGGCTACGTAGTTCGTCCAGCATCGCTCCACGAATACGCTGCACTGCGTAAGTGGTAAATGCCGTTCCTTGCAAAGCGTCATATCGGTCAACTGCATTCAATAACCCGATGCCGCCCGCTTGTAGCAGGTCATCCAGTTCTACGCTCGCCGGCAAACGCACCTGAAGGCGCAATGCTTCGTGACGCACCAACGGTACATAACGCTGCCACAGCGAGTGTTTATCCATTACACCTTCAGCGGTATACAGTGAATTCACGATAAACAGCCCTGCGTTAAATGAGTTATCGGCATGATTATACGTTTCTGCAGGGGTTTTAATCGGGTGAATAGTGAGTGAAATGAGGGGTTATTTGGGGGTTACGGGTAAAGCTAAATATAAAAAACCCCGCCGGAGCGGGGTTTGCGCGATAAGCGTAAATTAACGCAGCAGAGACAGAACGTTCTGCGGAACCTGGTTGGCCTGTGCCAGCACAGAAGTACCTGCTTGTTGCAGGATCTGTGCTTTGGACATGTTGGACACTTCGGTCGCGTAGTCAGCATCTTCGATACGGCTACGTGCAGAAGTCAGGTTGTTAACAGTGTTACCCAGGTTGGTGATGGTAGAGTCGAAACGGTTCTGTACCGCACCGAGGTCGCCACGTAAGGTATCAACCTGAGCAATCGCTTTATCTAATACATCTAACTGATTACGAGTAGCTTCACTTGCATTGTCCTGTGTAACTAGCTTCGCACCAGTAGTACCGGCATTCTTAACATACATCTGCTTATTAGTTGCATCGGTGACAGTACCTGCTGCATCGATCTTATAAGTATCAGCTCCTACAGTTAAGGATCCACCTGCGCCCGTAGCATTTTTCATCGCAAGATCAGATTCTTTTGCAGCCAAGTTTGTAGCGTGTGTCGTTAATTTATCAGTAGCCTCAGTGTAAAGAGTACCACCACTTACGGTTACAGAAGCATCAGAATGGTCAGCTTGCGTACCCGCAACTTTAAGAGTGATTTCATTACCATCGATTGTAGCTTTGTATTCACCATAACCATTGGTGTTAGCATCAGTGGTCGCCGTCCAAGTCGTTCCTTTCCAATCAAACGTGCCGCCTAAAGACGTGGCTGTTGCGGTTGCTGCAGTAGCAATCTCTGTAGCAGCAGTATTATCTAAGGTCACTTGCGTGTTGTTTTTGTTTGTAACAAAGTCACCAGAGTTAGCACCAACATAAACAGCTGCGTTACCAGCCTTATTGGTGACAGCCCCTGATTTGACATCAACCTGATAAGTATTCGCCCCTAACGTGTAATCCATTTTACCCGTAGCGCCAAATGATTTTACAAGGTCATTTTTAGTTGCAGCAGTGTCACCTGTTACACTGAATCCAGTAAGTCCCAGTGTTTTGCTGGAAATTTCTTTTAGGTCAATAGTAATTTTTTCATTATCATTTGCGCCAACCTGGATACTCAATTTGTTGTCACTTGCTAATACTTTCACACCGTTAAACTGAGTTTGACCAGAAACACGATCGATTTCGCTCAGACGTTGAGTAATTTCAGCCTGAATGGACTTTAAGTCGGAATCAGAGTTTGAACCGTTAGCTGATTGCACAGATAGTTCACGTACACGCTGCAGGTTGTTGTTAATTTCGTTCAGCGCGCCTTCAGTGGTCTGCGCGATGGAAATACCGTCGTTAGCGTTACGGGAAGCCTGAGTCAGACCTTTGATGTTTGCGGTGAAGCGGTTAGCAATCGCCTGGCCAGCAGCATCGTCTTTCGCGCTGTTGATGCGCAGACCGGAGGACAGACGCTCGATAGCGGAGCTCAGGGAAGACTGAGATTTGTTCAGGTTGTTCTGGGTCAACAGCGACAGGCTGTTTGTATTGATGACTTGTGCCATGATCTTTTCCTTATCAATTACAACTTGATGTTATTGGGCTGTTGCCCACGGTTTCTCACCGTAACCCATGTATCGGCACCTTAAATTCGAACTTTAGAAAATTTTTACTTTCCGCCCTCTTTTTTCTTAGCCCCTGAAATACCCTCTTTATATGCCATTATTCTGCGCATTATTTTTGCAAAACTATCATTAAACTTTGTGCGCAGATTGCCGATAACTCGCTTAACTACTGTTTGCAATCACAAGGAATTAGGCATGCCTTCATTTACATCATTGGGCGTCGGCTCAAACTTACCACTGGATACGTTGCTGACAAACCTGACTACTGCTGAAAAAAAACGTTTAACTCCAATTACCCAGCAGCAGAGCTCGAATACCGCAAGATTGACGGCTTACGGCACGCTGAAAAGTGCATTAGAAAAATTCCAGACGGCAAATACCACGCTAAATAGCGCCGATTTGTTTAAAAGCACCACCGTCACTAGTAGTACTGAGGACCTTAAGGTATCAACCTCTGCCGGTGCAGCACCAGGGACCTACACCGTTAGCGTTACACAACTTGCACAGGCGCAATCATTAAGTACCAAAAGTGGTATCAGCTCGACGAAAGACGCATTAGGGGACACATCTTCCGAGAGTCGCACGATTAAAATTGAGCAAAAAGGTCGCAAAGAGCCGCTGGAAATTAAGTTAGGTAAAGACCAAACGTCGCTGGAAGGTATTAGAGATGCCATTAACGACGCTGACAGCGGTATTTCCGCCAGTATCGTTAAAGTTAAGGAAAATGATTACCAATTGGTATTAACCGCTGACAGTGGTGTCGATAATAAGATGACCATTTCGGTTAGCGGCGACAGCAAGCTCAATAATTTATTAGCCTACGACAGCACCACCAGCAGCGGAAATATGAAACAGCTGGTGGAAGCCAAAAATGCGCTGTTGAAAGTTAACGGCATTGAAATTGAACGCCCAAGCAACACCATTACCGATGCCCCGCAGGGGGTGACGTTGAATCTGACTAAAGAAGTGACCGACGCGCGAATTACCGTCACCAAGAGCAATGATAAAGCCACGGAAGCAATCAAAGGTTGGGTGGATGCCTATAACTCGCTGCTGGATACCTTCTCAACGCTGACCAAATACACTGAAGTTGATCCTGGATCCGAAACCCAAGACACGAATAATGGTGCATTACTCGGCGACAGCGCTGTACGTACTATCCAGACCGGGATCCGCGCCCAGTTTTCCAACGGCGCCAGCGACGGTGCATTCAAAACATTAGGTGAAATCGGTATTACCACTGACGGTACCTCAGGCAAGCTGAAAATTGACGACACCAAGCTGAAAAAAGCGCTGGAAGATAATACCGCGGCGACCCGTCAGTTGCTGGTTGGTGATGGTAAAGAAACCGGGATTACCACCAAAATTGCCACTGAAGTAAAAGGTTACCTGGCCGATGACGGCATTATTGACGTAGCCCAGGACAATATTAACGCGACGCTGAAAAAACTGACCAAACAATATCTGGCCGTCAGCAATAGCATCGACGATACCGTCGCACGCTATAAAGCGCAGTTTACCCAGCTTGATAGCATGATGAGCAAGCTGAACAGCACCAGTACTTATCTGGGCCAACAATTTTCAGCCATGAGTAATTCCTGATAACACGAGGTAAGCATGTATACCGCGAGCGGTACCAAAGCCTATGCACAGGTCAGCATAGAGAGTGGCGTGATGAGCGCCAATCCGCATCAGCTGATTGAAATGTTGTTTGATGGCGCGAACAGCGCCCTGGTGCGCGCTCGCCTGTTTATGCAACAGGGCGATATCGTCGCCAAAGGCGAGGCCATTAGCAAAGCCATTAATATTATCGATAATGGTCTGAAAGCAGGGCTGGATCAGGAGAATGGCGGTGAAATCGCCACCAACCTGTCTGCGCTGTATGACTATATGATTCGCCGTTTACTGCAAGCCAACTTGCGTAATGATTGTCAGGCTATTGAAGAAGTTGAAGGGTTGCTCGGCAACATTGCGGAAGCCTGGAAACAGATCTCACCGAAAGCGTCGTCCCAGGAGTCTCGTTAATGACCTCAGCCGTGGAGTTTATCAACCGTTGGCAGCGCATCGCGCTACTCAGTCACTCGCTGCTGGAACTGGCGCAGCGGGGTGAGTGGGACCTTTTACTGGAACAGGAAGTTAGCTATCTGCAAAGTATTGAAGTGGTCATGGAAGAGCAAACTCCACCTGGCATTACGCGAAGTATTCAGGACTTAGTGGCCGGGTATATTAAACAGACGCTGGATAACGAACAGTTGCTCAAAACACTGTTGCAGCAGCGGCTGGATGAACTTAGCAATCTCATCGGTCAGTCGACGCGCCAGAAGACGCTCAATAACGCCTATGGCCGTCTTTCCGGCATGCTGTTAGTGCCCGACGCCCCCACCGCCCCGCAATAATTTTCTGTTAAATCTGAATAATCTTCCATACTCCAGAGGTCGGCCAAACGACTTCTGGAGCACGGAAGATGAAAAATCCCACGTTATTGCAGTATTTTCACTGGTATTATCCCGATGGGGGTCAACTCTGGCCCGAGCTTGCCGAACGCGCAGGCGGACTCAATGATATCGGCATCAATATGGTGTGGCTGCCCCCCGCCTATAAAGGCGCATCCGGCGGTTATTCCGTTGGCTACGACTCGTACGATCTGTTTGACCTGGGCGAGTTTGACCAGAGGGGAACCATCCCCACCAAATATGGCGATAAAAACCAGCTGCTGGCGGCAATTGACGCACTGAAACACAACGACATCGCCGTACTGCTCGACGTGGTGGTCAACCACAAAATGGGCGCGGATGAGAAAGAAAAGATTCGCGTCCAGCGGGTTAATGCCGACGATCGCACGCAAATAGAGGATGAAATCATCGAGTGTGAGGCCTGGACGCGCTATACCTTCCCCGCCCGCGCAGGTCAGTATTCGCAATTCATTTGGGACTATAAATGCTTCAGCGGCATTGACCATATCGAAAACCCCACCGAAGACGGCATTTTCAAAATCGTTAACGATTACACCGGTGAAGGCTGGAACGATCAGGTGGACGATGAACTGGGTAATTTTGATTATCTGATGGGCGAAAACATCGATTTTCGTAATCACGCCGTGACCGAGGAGATCAAATACTGGGCGCGCTGGGTGATGGAGCAAACCCAGTGTGACGGCTTTCGTTTAGATGCGGTGAAACATATTCCGGCATGGTTTTATAAAGAGTGGATTGAACACGTACAGGAAGTCGCCCCCAAACCATTATTTATTGTCGCGGAATACTGGTCCCACGAAGTCGACAAGCTGCAAACCTACATTAACCAGGTGGAGGGGAAAACCATGCTGTTCGACGCTCCTTTGCAGATGAAATTCCACGAGGCCTCCCGTCAGGGCCGCGATTACGACATGAGCCAGATCTTCACCGGCACGTTAGTCGAGGCCGATCCGTTTCATGCCGTCACGCTGGTTGCCAATCATGACACCCAGCCATTGCAGGCACTGGAAGCCCCTGTCGAGGCGTGGTTTAAGCCGCTGGCCTATGCGTTGATCCTGCTGCGGGAAAACGGCGTACCGTCGGTGTTTTATCCTGACCTGTACGGAGCACATTACGAAGACACCGGCGGCGATGGCGAAACCTATCCTATCGACATGCCAATCATTGAACAGCTTGCCGAACTGATCCTCGCCCGCCAGCGCTTCGCCCACGGCGTACAGACGCTCTTTTTCGATCATCCTAACTGTATCGCTTTTAGCCGCAGCGGAACGGACGAAGATCCCGGCTGTGTGGTGGTGCTGTCTAACGGCGATGACGGGGAAAAAACCATCAATCTCGGGGCGAATTACGGTAATAAAACATGGCGCGATTATTTGGGAAATCGCGAAGAAAGCGTGGTGACCGATGAAAACGGGGAAGCGACGTTTTTCTGCAACGGCGGTAGCGTCAGCGTGTGGGTGATTGAAGACGTGTTGTAATACTCAACCCCGGTGGCTACTGGCTACCGGGGCGTGCTGCTTATGGCAGCGGTGTGGCCAGCGGCGTTTTCGTTAACGCGTCAGCGCACTCCTGCGTCGGGCGATCCACTCGTTGCAGCGTCATGCCATCATACTCCAGCGTATTGCCTTCGCGCTCAATCTCATACAGCTCACGTTTCACCGTCACGTTGGTGAGATCACCGGAAATCATCGTCAGTTTCCCCGGCAGGGCAATGACCCGCTGCCACTGGCGACAATCCAGCGTGTCACCCTCTTTCGTCACTACCAGGCTGGCAATGGCTTCCGGGCTGACCAGGCTACGTTGCGGTCCTTTTGACTGCCAGTAACCTTCCAGACCGGCTGGCGCGGGCGTTTTCACCACGTCGTTATAATTCTCTACTTCGGCGCATCCGCTCAGCGCCAGAAATACCCCAACGATCGCTAATTTTTTCATCATTCATCCTGCATGCGAAGAAAATGGGATTGTGGCATTAAAGGCCTGATGCCGCCAGCCTTTCGGTGGCATTGAGAAAAATTGATCCAGACGGTGTTACCTCTTATTACTCATAGTCAAAAATTCTGATCGGTGTAGTATCCACACTTCTTGTTACATACCTTCTGAGTTCAGAGGCAAAACACATGTCATGGCAACACTTCAAACAGGCCTGGTTAATTAAATTTTGGGCCCCTGCCCCTGCGGTCATCGCAGCGGGTATTCTCTCTACTTACTATTTTGGCATTACGGGAACCTTCTGGGCCGTAACCGGTGAATTCACCCGTTGGGGCGGTCAAATCCTGCAATTATTTGGCGTTCACGCCGAAGAGTGGGGATACTACAAGCTGATCCATCTCGAAGGCTCGCCCCTGACCCGCATCGACGGCATGATGATCCTCGGTATGTTCGGCGGCTGTTTTGCTGCCGCACTGTGGGCCAACAACGTCAAGTTACGCATGCCGCGCAGTCGAGTGCGCATCATGCAGGCGATAGTCGGCGGGATGATTGCCGGATTCGGCGCCCGTCTGGCGATGGGGTGTAACCTGGCCGCGTTCTTCACCGGCATTCCACAGTTCTCGCTACACGCCTGGTTTTTTGCGCTGGCAACAGCCATTGGCTCGTGGTTTGGCGCCCGTTTTACCCTGCTGCCGATATTCCGTATTCCGGTCAAAATGCAGAAAGTCTCCGCCGCTTCCCCGCTGACGCAAAAACCGGATCAGGCGCGTCGCCGTTTTCGCCTCGGCATGCTGGTGTTTATCGCCATGATCGGCTGGGCGCTACTCACCGCAATGGATAAACCCAAGCTCGGTCTGGCGATGCTGTTTGGCGTCGGGTTTGGTCTGCTGATTGAACGGGCGCAGATCTGCTTCACCTCCGCCTTCCGCGACCTGTGGATTTCCGGTCGCACCCATATGGCAAAAGCGATCATCTTCGGGATGGCGGTCAGCGCCATCGGTATTTTTAGTTATGTGCAGTTAGGCGTCGAGCCGAAGATTATGTGGGCGGGTCCAAATGCGGTGATCGGTGGCTTGTTGTTCGGCTTCGGTATTGTTTTAGCGGGCGGGTGTGAAACCGGCTGGATGTACCGCGCCGTTGAAGGTCAGGTACATTACTGGTGGGTTGGTCTGGGCAATGTAATTGGCTCGACCATTCTGGCCTACTACTGGGATGATTTTGCGCCAGCCCTCGCCACCAACTGGGATAAGGTGAATCTGCTCAACACCTTTGGTCCGCTCGGTGGCTTGCTGGTGACCTATCTGCTGTTATTTACCGCGCTGATGCTCATCATTGGCTGGGAAAAACGTTTCTTCCGCCGTGCAGGGCTGACGCCTGCCAAGGAGTCTGTATGAAAAATATCGTGCCTGATTATCGCCTGGATATGGTCGGCGAACCATGTCCGTACCCGGCAGTTGCCACGCTGGAAGCGATGCCGCAATTGAAGAAAGGGGAAATTCTGGAAGTGGTGAGCGACTGCCCGCAGTCAATCAATAATATTCCACTGGATGCGCGCAATCACGGCTATACGGTGCTGGATATTCAGCAGGATGGTCCAACGATTCGCTATTTGATTCAGAAGTAACTGTTTGCCGGATGGCGCTGCGCTCATCCGGCCGACATTATCTGCACGTTGTCCCTACACCTGCATGGACATCACTTCCTGATACGCCGATACCAGTTTATTACGTACCTGAATCCCCATCTGCATCGACACCGATGCTTTTTGCATATCGGTCATCACATCATTCAGCGCAATACCCGGTTCACCGAGGGTAAATTTCTCAGCCTGGACACGGGACGCGGTCTGCACATCGCTGATTCTGTCTAACGCCGCATGCAACTGACCGGCAAAACTCACGGTCGGTTGTGGCTGCATATCCTGCATTTTTGCTGACATCGCCGTGGTTTGTAACTGGCTGATGACCCCTTCAATCCCCTGTATTGCCGACATTCTGATCCCCTGGATGAATTTTCACGTAGCTGAGATTACCAGTTAGTCAATAAGATAAAGGCGTTAAATAACGATAAAAAACCACGGTTTTTAACCCATAGAAAAATTCGAAACCGCAAATAATGAGACCGTCAATTTTTCGAGTTTGCTGACCCGGGAGTGAGTCTTGTTCCACTTTGCAAAAAACGCCGTCCACGATAAGCCACGAGGTGCGAGATGAGTGCGACAGCATCGACTGCAACCCAGCTTAAACCTCTCGAGTGGTTAAATCGCCTGCGCGCGAATCCCAGAATTCCTCTGATTGTGGCAGGAGCCGCTGCCGTCGCTATCGTCGTGGCGATGGTTCTATGGGCCAAAGCGCCCGACTACCGCACCTTGTTCAGCAATCTTTCCGATCAGGATGGTGGCGCGATTGTCACCCAACTGACGCAGATGAACGTTCCCTATCGTTTTACTGAGGGAAGCGGCGCTATTGAAGTTCCGGCCGATAAAGTCCACGAGCTGCGCTTGCGTCTGGCGCAGCAAGGCCTGCCGAAAGGTGGAGCCGTTGGCTTTGAACTGTTGGATCAGGAAAAGTTTGGTATCAGCCAGTTTAGCGAGCAGGTCAACTACCAGCGCGCGCTGGAAGGTGAATTAGCCCGCACCATTGAAACCCTGGGCCCGGTAAAACGCGCCCGCGTGCATCTGGCGATGCCTAAACCTTCGCTGTTTGTACGTGAGCAAAAAGCGCCTTCGGCCTCCGTCACCGTTAATCTGGAACCGGGTCGTGCGCTGGATGAAGGTCAAATCAGCGCGGTCACGCATTTGGTCTCCAGCGCTGTTGCAGGCTTACCGCCGGGCAACGTGACGCTGGTCGACCAGGCGGGTCATCTGTTAACCCAGTCGAACACCAGCAGCCGCGATCTCAACGACGCGCAACTGAAATACGCCAGCGACGTCGAAAGCCGCGTGCAGCGCCGGATCGAATCGATCCTGTCGCCAATTGTCGGCAACGGTAATGTCCATGCACAAGTCACCGCGCAACTGGATTTTGCCAATAAAGAGCAAACCGAAGAGCAATACCGTCCAAACGGTGATGAGTCCCAGGCCGTGCTGCGCTCACGCCAGTTAAACGTCAGTGAGCAGGTTGGTAGCGGAGCGCCTGGCGGCGTACCGGGCGCATTGTCTAATCAGCCAGCGCCGGCTAATACCGCGCCAATCGCCAATCCCCCGGCGAATCAGCAAAATGCGCAAACCACGCAGACAACGAATAACAGTAACAATGCCGGTCCGCGCAGTACGCAGCGCAATGAAACCAGCAACTATGAAGTCGACCGTACCATTCGCCACACCAAAATGAACGTTGGCGATGTGCAGCGTCTCTCTGTTGCCGTCGTGGTCAACTATAAAACGTTACCGGATGGCAAACCGCTGCCGTTAACTGCCGAACAGATGAAACAGATTGAGGATCTGACCCGCGAGGCGATGGGGTTCTCCGACAAACGAGGCGACACCCTGAACGTGGTGAACTCTCCGTTCACAGCGACCGACGATTCCATGGGTGAGCTTCCGTTCTGGAAACAGCCGTTCTTTATTGATCAGTTAATGTCCGCAGGTCGTTGGTTGCTGGTTCTGCTGGTCGCCTGGCTCCTGTGGCGCAAAGCCGTTCGCCCGCAATTGGTCCGTCGCAGCGAGGAAGCCAAAGCCGCACAAGAACAAACACGTATCCGTCAGGAAACCGAAGAAGCGGTAGAAGTTCGCCTCAGTAAAGACGAACAGACCCAGCAACGTCGCACGAATCAGCGTCTGGGCGCAGAAGTCATGAGCCAGCGTATTCGTGAAATGTCAGATAACGATCCGCGCGTCGTGGCGCTGGTCATTCGTCAGTGGATGAGTAACGATCATGAGTAATGCCCTTACCGGTACCGATAAAAGCGTCATCCTGCTGATGACCATTGGCGAAGATCGCGCGGCGGAGGTGTTTAAGCACCTTTCCACGCGCGAAGTTCAGGCGCTCAGTACGGCGATGGCCAACGTACGCCAGATCTCCAATAAACAGTTGACGGAAGTGCTGGCGGAGTTTGAACAAGAAGCCGAACAATTTGCCGCGCTCAACATTAACGCTAACGAATATCTGCGCTCGGTGCTGGTGAAAGCGCTGGGTGAAGAACGCGCGTCCAGCCTGCTGGAAGATATTCTGGAAACCCGCGATACCACCAGCGGCATTGAAACGCTCAACTTTATGGAGCCGCAAAGCGCCGCCGACCTTATCCGCGACGAGCATCCACAGATTATCGCCACCATTCTGGTGCACCTCAAACGGGGCCAGGCTGCCGATATTCTGGCGCTGTTCGACGAACGTTTACGTCACGACGTCATGCTGCGTATCGCCACTTTCGGCGGCGTACAGCCTGCCGCGCTGGCGGAATTAACCGAAGTATTGAATGGCCTGCTCGACGGCCAGAACCTCAAGCGCAGCAAAATGGGCGGCGTGAGAACAGCTGCGGAAATCATCAACCTGATGAAAACACAGCAGGAAGAAGCCGTTATTACCGCCGTGCGCGAATTCGACGGCGAACTGGCGCAGAAAATTATCGACGAGATGTTCCTGTTCGAAAACCTGGTGGACGTCGACGATCGCAGTATCCAGCGTCTGCTGCAGGAAGTGGATTCCGAATCGCTGCTGATTGCCCTGAAAGGCGCCGAACAGCCGCTACGCGAGAAGTTCCTGCGCAACATGTCGCAACGTGCTGCCGATATTCTACGCGACGACCTCGCCAACCGTGGTCCGGTGCGTTTGTCGCAGGTAGAAAACGAACAGAAAGCGATTCTGCTTATTGTGCGTCGTCTGGCGGAAACCGGCGAGATGGTGATCGGCAGCGGCGAGGATACCTATGTCTAACGAACTGCCGTGGAAAGTCTGGACCCCGGACGATCTCGCCCCACCGATGGCGGAGTTCGTGCTGGCCGACCACAGTGAAACACCGTTGTCAGAAGAGACCGCCGAGCCGGAACTCTCTGCAGAGCAACAGCTTGAGCAGCAGCTCGCGCAGTTGCAAATGCAGGCCCATGAGCAAGGTTATAACGCCGGTCTGGCGGAAGGTCGACAAAAAGGCCACGAACAAGGCTATCAGGAAGGACTGAATCAGGGCCTGGAGCAAGGCCAGAACCAAGCGCGCGCGCAGCATGCGCCAATCACCGCCCGTATGCAGCAACTGGTGAGCGAATTTCAGAATACGCTGGATGCACTGGACAGCGTTATCGCCTCGCGCCTGATGCAAATGGCGCTGGAGGCGGCGCGTCAGGTGATAGGTCAGACGCCTGTCGTAGATAACGCCGCGCTGATTAAACAAATCCAACAACTGTTGCAGCAGGAACCGCTGTTTAGCGGTAAACCGCAGCTGCGCGTACATCCGGACGATCTCCAGCGGGTGGAAGAGATGCTCGGCGCCACCCTCAGTCTGCACGGCTGGCGGCTGCGCGGCGATCCCACGTTGCATCACGGCGGCTGTAAAGTCTCTGCCGACGAAGGCGATCTGGATGCCAGCGTCGCTACACGCTGGCAAGAGCTCTGCCGTCTGGCCGCGCCAGGAGTCGTGTAATGACCACTCGTCTGACTCGCTGGCTCAATACGCTGGACAACTTCGAAGAGAAAATGTCGCTGCTGCCTGCGGTGCGTCGCTACGGGCGTCTGACCCGCGCCACCGGTCTGGTGCTGGAAGCCACCGGATTACAGCTGCCGCTGGGCGCCACCTGCGTCATTGAACGCCAGGACGGCAACGAAACCCAGGAAGTTGAAAGTGAAGTCGTGGGCTTTAACGGTCAGCGACTGTTTCTGATGCCGCTCGAGGAGGTCGAAGGCGTTCTACCCGGCGCGCGCGTGTACGCGAAGAATATTGCCGGAGAAGGTCTGCAAAGCGGGAAACAATTACCGCTGGGTCCTGCTCTGCTGGGCCGGGTGCTCGACGGCAGCGGCAAACCGCTCGACGGTCTGCCCGCGCCGGACACTACCGAAACCGGGGCGCTGATGACGCCGCCGTTTAACCCGCTGCAGCGTACACCTATTGAACACGTACTGGATACCGGCGTGCGCCCCATTAACGCGTTGTTAACCGTCGGGCGCGGTCAGCGTATGGGACTTTTCGCGGGTTCGGGCGTCGGTAAAAGCGTCCTGCTTGGCATGATGGCGCGTTATACCCAGGCAGATGTCATCGTCGTCGGGCTGATTGGCGAACGTGGCCGCGAAGTTAAAGATTTTATTGAAAATATTCTCGGCGCTGACGGTCGCGCACGCTCGGTGGTGATTGCCGCTCCGGCAGACGTTTCACCGCTGTTACGTATGCAAGGCGCGGCCTACGCCACGCGCATCGCCGAAGATTTCCGCGATCGTGGACAGCACGTATTGCTGATTATGGATTCCCTCACCCGCTATGCGATGGCGCAACGTGAGATCGCGCTGGCGATCGGCGAGCCGCCAGCAACCAAAGGCTATCCACCGTCAGTATTCGCCAAATTACCGGCGCTGGTGGAACGTGCCGGAAACGGTATTCACGGCGGCGGTTCAGTTACCGCGTTTTACACCGTCCTGACCGAGGGTGACGATCAGCAGGACCCGATTGCCGATTCGGCACGCGCAATTCTGGACGGCCACATTGTGCTGTCCCGCCATCTGGCCGAGGCAGGTCATTACCCGGCCATAGATATAGAAGCCTCGATCAGCCGCGCCATGACTGCGCTCATTAGTGAACAGCACTATGCGCGGGTGCGTAATTTTAAACAGTTGCTATCCAGCTTCCAGCGTAACCGCGACCTGGTCAGCGTGGGGGCGTATGCCAAAGGCAGCGATCCGATGTTGGATAAAGCCATCGCCTTATGGCCACAACTGGAAGCATTTTTACAGCAAGGCATTTTTGAACGGGCTGACTGGGAAGATTCCCTGCACGCTTTAGAACTGATTTTCCCTGGTGTGTGATTGAGCAGGAGAGCATAGGTCATGGCACAACATGGTGCATTAGCAACGCTGAAAGACCTGGCTGAGAAAGAGGTAGAAGACGCCGCTGTCTTATTGGGAGAGATGCGTCGTGGCTGTCAGCAGGCGGAAGAACAGTTGAAAATGTTGATCGATTATCAGCATGAGTACCGTAACAATCTGAATAACGATATGGGTCAGGGTATTACCAGTAATCGCTGGATTAACTATCAGCAGTTTATTCAGACCCTGGAAAAAGCGATTGAGCAACATCGCCAGCAGCTCAATCAATGGACACAGAAAGTGGACCAGGCGCTGAACAGTTGGCGCGATAAAAAACAACGGTTGCAGGCGTGGCAGACTCTGCAGGACAGACAAACCTCGGCGGCGTTACTCGCCGAAAACCGTCTGGATCAGAAAAAAATGGATGAATTTGCTCAGCGTGCAGCTATGAGGAAACCCGAATGATTACTTTACCCCAACTGATTACCACCGACACCGACGTAGCCGCAGGTCTTCAGTCAGGCAAAGCGGTAGATTCACCCGAGGATTTTTTAGCGCTGCTGGCTGGCGCATTAGGTGCGGACGACGCGCAGGGTAAAGGCGCGCCATTGACGCTTGCCGACTTGCAGGCGGCGGGCAGTAAACTGCAAAAAGGGTTGCTGCAAAAAAATGGTGATGTCACCCAGGCGGTCAAGTTAACCGATCTGCTGGCGCAAAAAGAGATGCAAACCGATGCTTCTCTTGCCGACATGACAGACGCGCAGCAACTGTTGTCAGCGCTGACGCCGTCGCTGAAAGTGAATGCCCTGACAACACTGGGCAAAGTTGCTCCGCAGGATGAAAAAAACACCACGCTCAGCGATGACGATCTCGCCAACCTGAGTGCGCTGTTCGCCATGCTGCCGGGACAACCGCTGGCTACGCCTGCCGTCGACAGCCCCCCTGCCCCCGTTGATGCCACGCTTTCGGTGTTGTCTCGAGGCACGGCACACGGCGCTATCCCCGATAACGCGGCCGAGCTGCTGCCCGGTGACGCCAAAAAAGGTAAAGCGGATATTGCCTCTCCTGGCAGCAGCCTGGATCAGACAAACAATCCGACGCTAACCCCCCTGACGGCAGCGGCGGCGACCAGAGCAGAAATTGACAGCGCCCCCTCGCCGACCAGCATTGGCGTGACGGCTGCTCCGTTAAGTGGCCCACAGACACATGCTCAGCCGTTACCCACCGCCGCGCCGGTGCTAAGCGCTCCGTTGGGTAGTCAGGAATGGCAGCAATCACTGAGTCAGCACGTCACACTATTCACGCGTCAGGGTCAGCAAAGCGCAGAGCTGCGCCTGCATCCGCAGGATCTGGGTCAGGTGCAAATTTCCATTAAGCTGGATGACAACCTCGCACAGCTGCAAATGGTATCACCACACAGTCACGTGCGCGCCGCGCTGGAAGCTGCGTTACCGATGCTGCGTACGCAGTTGGCTGACAGTGGGATCCAGTTGGGACAAAGCAACATCAGCAGTGAGAGCTTTGCCGGACAACAGCAGTCTTCCGGGCAGCAACAGCAGGCGGGTCGTGCTCAGGGACAAGATATTTTTGCCGCTGAAGATGACGCCATCCTGGCAACGCCAGCCTCACTGCAAGCCGCTGCCCGCGGTGATGGCGCAGTAGACATCTTCGCCTAACGCCAGAGGTAGCATGATTATCCGCGTCTTTTCCACGCTTTGTCGTGGACAGGACACGGGATAATCAGCCCATAAGCTGTACCGAAACAGGAAGCCCGTATCTGATGACTGACTCCGCGATTAACAAAAAAAGTAAACGCGCTATTTGGATCCCTCTGCTGGTATTAATTACCCTCGCCGCCTGCGCAACTGCGGGATATAGCTACTGGCGCATGCAGCAGCAGCCGTCCGCCAGCGTCAAAGCGGAACCGGCTCCACCGCCTGCCCCGGTATTCTTTGCGCTGGATACCTTTACCGTCAATCTGGGCGATGCGGACCGTGTGCTGTATATCGGTATCACGTTGCGCATGAAAGACGAGGCGACACGTGCGCGTCTGAATGAATATTTGCCGGAAGTACGCAGCCGCTTGCTGCTGCTGTTTTCTCGTCAAAATGCGGCTACGCTCGCCACCGAGGAAGGTAAACAACAGCTGATTACCGCCATCAAAGAGACGCTCGCGACTCCGCTCGTTGTCGGGCAGCCAAAACAGGTTGTCACCGACGTTCTTTATACAGCTTTTATTCTGCGGTAAAGACATGGGCGACAGTATTCTTTCTCAGGCTGAAATCGACGCATTGCTGAATGGCGATAGCGAAACCAAAGACGAACCCATTACCGGTATCGCAAAAGAGAGCGATATTCGTCCTTATGATCCCAACACCCAACGCCGCGTGGTGCGTGAGCGTTTACAGGCGCTGGAGATCATTAACGAACGCTTCGCGCGCCAGTTCCGTATGGGATTATTTAACCTGTTGCGCCGTAGCCCGGATATTACCGTGGGGGCGATTCGTATCCAGCCGTATCACGAATTTGCGCGTAACTTACCGGTTCCGACCAACCTGAACTTAATCCACCTCAAGCCGCTGCGCGGTACGGGTCTGGTGGTGTTCTCACCAAGTCTGGTATTTATCGCCGTTGATAACCTGTTCGGCGGCGATGGACGCTTTCCGACGAAAGTGGAAGGTCGCGAATTTACGCATACTGAACAGCGCGTGATCAACCGCATGCTGAAGCTGGCGCTTGAAAGCTACAGCGACGCGTGGAAGGCCATCAATCCGCTGGAAGTGGAATACGTTCGTTCCGAGATGCAGGTGAAATTTACCAATATCACCACCTCGCCTAACGACATTGTGGTGAACACCCCGTTCCACGTTGAAATTGGCAACCTGACCGGTGAATTTAACATTTGTCTGCCATTCAGCATGATTGAACCATTGCGCGAGCTGCTGGTGAATCCACCGCTGGAAAACTCACGTAATGAAGATCAGAACTGGCGCAATAATCTGGTGCGTCAGGTTCAGCATTCTGAGCTGGAGCTGGTGGCAAACTTTGCCGACATTCCGCTGCGGCTTTCCCAGATTTTAAAGCTGAAACCCGGCGATGTACTGCCGATTGAAAAACCTGACCGCATTATTGCTCATGTGGACGGCGTGCCTGTACTGACCAGCCAGTATGGCACCGTGAACGGTCAGTATGCGTTACGCGTAGAACATCTGATAAACCCGATTTTGAATTCGCTGAATGAGGAACAGCCCAAATGAGTGATATGAATAATCCGTCCGATGAGAACACTGGCGCATTGGACGATCTGTGGGCTGACGCGTTAAACGAGCAAAAAACCACGACTACCAAAAGTGCGGCCGATGCGGTATTCCAGCAGTTAGGCGGCGGCGACGTCAGTGGTGCTTTGCAGGACATCGACCTGATCATGGACATTCCGGTCAAACTGACCGTTGAACTGGGCCGTACCCGCATGACCATCAAAGAGCTGCTGCGTCTGACGCAGGGTTCCGTTGTCGCGCTGGATGGTCTGGCGGGCGAACCGCTGGATATCCTGATCAACGGTTATCTGATCGCCCAGGGTGAAGTGGTGGTGGTCGCGGATAAATACGGCGTGCGTATCACCGACATTATCACTCCATCAGAACGCATGCGTCGTCTGAGCCGTTAATCATGAACACCCAGGCAACAGTTTCTCAGCCAGCCGCCGTCCCCGGCTCACCGCTGGTGCAGGTAAGCGGTGCGCTGCTTGGGATCATCGTGTTGATCCTGGCGGCAGCCTGGGTCATTAAACGCCTGGGCTTTGCCCCCAAAAGCAACGGTACGCGAGGGCTGAAGGTTGCGGCAAGTACCTCACTGGGCCCACGTGAGCGCGTGGTGATTGTTGAGGTTGAAGATGCGCGCCTGGTGCTGGGCGTCACGGCCTCTCAAATTAACATATTGCACACCCTGCCCCCGGCACCTGCCGATGCAGAAGAAAAACCGGCCTCCCCTGCGGATTTCCAGGCCATGATGAAGAGTTTGCTCAAGCGTCCCGGGAGATCCTGATGCGCCGTTTGTTTTCCATCACGCTGGCAGGCTTATGGCTTTTCAGTCCAGTCGCCCTCGCCCAACTGCCGGGTCTGGTCAGTCAACCGCTGCCAGGCGGCGGACAAAGCTGGTCATTGCCTGTACAGACGCTGGTGTTTATCACCTCACTGACGTTCCTGCCTGCCATTTTATTGATGATGACCAGCTTCACCCGCATCATCATCGTTTTCGGTTTGTTGCGAAATGCGTTGGGAACGCCATCTGCGCCCCCCAACCAGGTGCTACTGGGCCTGGCGCTATTTTTGACCTTTTTCATCATGTCGCCAGTAATCGATAAAATCTACGTTGACGCGTATCAGCCGTTCAGCGAAGAGAAGATCTCCATGCAGGAAGCCATAGAGAAAGGCGCCCAACCGTTGCGCGAGTTTATGTTGCGCCAAACCCGTGAAGCCGATCTGGCGCTGTTCGCCCGGCTTGCAAACAGCGGTCCCTTACAGGGACCCGAAGCCGTACCAATGCGAATTTTGCTTCCGGCTTATGTCACCAGTGAATTGAAAACCGCCTTCCAGATAGGCTTTACCATTTTTATCCCGTTTCTGATTATCGATCTGGTTATCGCCAGCGTGCTGATGGCGCTCGGGATGATGATGGTGCCGCCCGCCACGATCGCGTTACCGTTTAAGCTGATGCTGTTTGTGTTGGTGGACGGTTGGCAGTTGCTTGTCGGCTCGCTGGCACAAAGCTTTTACAGTTAGAGGCGCGAAATGACACCTGAATCGGTCATGATGATGGGCACAGAGGCGATGAAAGTCGCTCTGGCCCTTGCTGCGCCTTTGCTGTTGGTGGCCCTCGTCACAGGTCTTATCATCAGCATTTTGCAGGCGGCGACCCAGATTAACGAAATGACGCTGTCCTTCATTCCCAAAATTGTTGCGGTTTTTATTGCCATCATTGTTGCCGGCCCGTGGATGCTTAACCTGTTGCTCGACTACGTGCGTACGCTGTTCAGCAATTTACCGTATATCATCGGGTAGACAACGTTATGTTGCAGGTGACCAGCGTTGAGTGGATGCAGTGGCTGAATCTTTACTTCTGGCCGTTGCTGCGCATCCTGGCGCTCATCTCCACGGCACCCATTCTCAGCGAACGCGCCATCCCCAAGCGGGTAAAACTGGGGCTGGGATTGATGATAACCATCGTTATCGCCCCATCGATTCCCCCTGCAGACGTCCCCATCTTTTCCATCGGCGCGTTGTGGCAGGCCATGCAACAAATTTTGATCGGCATCGCCTTGGGCTTCACCATGCAGTTTGCGTTTGCCGCCGTGCGTACCGCCGGGGAACTGATTGGCCTGCAAATGGGGCTTTCCTTTGCAACATTTTTTGACCCCGGTAGCCGCCTGAATATGCCGGTCCTGGCACGACTGATCGACATGCTCGCCATGCTGTTATTCCTTACCTTTAATGGCCATCTTTGGCTGATTTCGCTACTGGTGGATACGTTTCATACTTTGCCCATTGGCGGCAATCCGGTTAACAGCAATGCATTTCTCGCGCTGGCACGGGCGGGTAGCCTGATTTTCCTCAACGGACTCATGCTGGCCCTACCGGTTATGACGCTGCTGCTGACGCTGAACCTTGCGCTTGGTTTGTTAAACCGCATGGCGCCACAGCTGTCGATTTTTGTCATTGGCTTTCCTCTCACCCTGACCGTGGGTATTTCATTAATGGCGGCGCTGATGCCATTAATTGCGCCATTCTGCGAGCGCTTGTTCAGCGAAATTTTTAATTTGTTGGCCGATATCGTCAGCGAAATGCCCGGAAAATAATAACCCTTAATTTTTATCCTGTTTTACTAAGGATTATCCTAAATTTAAAAACCGACAACATCCACCAGGATATCGCTGTCGCGGTTTATTTGTTTTTGCTTCACTCACATAACGCAACATTTACTTTACTTTAAGATGTTTCCTGGCAAATTATACGCAACTTTACGGGATAGTAAATTCGCCTGAAAACAGCGAAAGCGTCATCTTGGGTCGTTATTATTCCGTTTAGTTGTGATGCAATAATCAGGTAAGGGGAATTATCGTTACGCATTGAGTGAGGGTATGCCATGTCAACGATTATTATGGATTTATGCAGTTATACCCGGCTAGGGTTGACCGGATATCTGGTCAGTCGGGGGGTGAAAAAAAGGGAAATCAACAATATTTCCAGCGTTGGTGAACTCAGTCTCGCCTGTGTTTCTCTGCAACCCGCTGTGGTGTTTATTAATGAGGACTGTTTTATCCACGATCCAGCTAACAGTCAGCAAATCAAGCAAATCATTAATCAGCATCCCAGCACATTATTTATTGTATTTATGGCAATTGCCAATGTGCATTTTGATGAGTATCTTTTAGTCAGAAAAAATTTATTGATCAGTTCTAAATCAATTAAACCTGATTCACTGGATGAACTTCTTGGCGATATTCTGAAAAAGGAAGTGAATATTGCTATCGATGTTAATCTGCCGACGTTGTCATTAAGCCGTACCGAATCCAGCATGCTACGCATGTGGATGGAGGGACAGGGAACAATACAGATCTCAGACCAAATGAATATCAAGGCCAAGACCGTCTCATCCCATAAGGGAAATATAAAACGAAAGATTAAGACGCATAATAAGCAAGTTATCTATCACGTGGTTCGACTAACGGATAACGTCACCAATGGTATCTTTGTAAATACGCGCTAAGACGTTCTGACTGGTGGCGGAACCACCAGTCAGAATCAAGCAGAAGAACTCACCTCACTCTATTTTTTCCACAAAGATACCATCCTGATGACCTGATTCATTAAAGAACCAGATACCGAGCGGGTAGTCTTCCAGCGAAACCAGGTACATGGTGCCTTCACTAAACTCTTCGATTGCCAGTACCACGCCCGGCCGACGTGGGCCGCCGTCCGTTTTGACTGTAACCCGATCATTCACCTTCATCGTTTTCCTCCTGTGGCTTTGTGCCAGTGTAGAACAAATTCCTTTATGTGGCAGCGTCCGGCGCATGCGATTGCGGGTTTTCTCGACGGTCTATACTTAAGTGGTGCGCATCTGAGGTTTTGATGCGCTCCCCCGGTATCCTTAACGGTTGAGAGGTATGAGGATGAAAACCGCGAAAGAGTACAGCGATACGGCCAAACGTGAAGTGAGCGTCGATGTAGACGCTCTGCTGAAGGCAATCAACGAAATCTGCGAGAGTGAAATTCATCGCAGTCAGGACGATCCGGAACGCGTCAGCATCGACGGGCGTGATTTCCATACATGGCATGAACTGGCCGACGCGTTCGAGCTTGATATCCATGATTTTAGCGTGTCGGAAATCAATCGCTGACTGAGGGCGAAAAAAATCCCGGCCCTCATCGGGCCGGGATCAAGCTTGCTTATGCAAGAAGCACTTGAAAATTCGTTACACCAGGAAATCTGATGTGAAACAAACCTTATCTGCAATTTTTTTGCCTGACAAGTAAATAATTCTCACCAAAATGATAAATATAACTAATGGTTGAGAGCTCGCCGGGTTACGATCATGCTCAATGTCAGGCGTCCTGGCAGAGCGATCTTTGCTCGCCGGGCACCAGTTCATCTTCACGGAATGCTTCCCGTTTAACGCCAAAGCCGTCGTACCAGCGACACTCCACCATTCCGCTGGCATACCCGGTAACGATCATGCGTGGGCCACCCTCTTTCGAGGTGACTTCCTCACTGACAGAAAAGACCATACCTGCCTCCTGTATCAAGAGAAACCTTTACACCTTAGACGACAAAGAGGCTTTTTGCGTAATTAATCCGACGACAATTAGTGCGAAACTCCGCGCAGTCTGGCAACGGTTTTTACCAGCAGAACGACTATTCCACCAATGATAAAGCCGAGCACCAGATTAAGCAGGGTTGGAAGCATTAGCGCAATCAATGAGCTTTGCTGCTGGGCAAAATGTTCTATCGCATGATGCAGCGGTGATATTCCATGTACAACAATCCCGCCCCCCACTAAAAACATCGCCAGCGTGCCAACCACCGAAAGTGTTTTCATCAGCCAGGGAGCAACAACCAGCAGTCCTTTACCCAGAGTTTGAGCAAGCATGCTGCGCTTTTCTGCCAGCCAGTAGCCGATATCATCAAGCTTAACGATAATCCCCACCAGGCCATACACGCCCACGGTCACCACTAACGCGATGCCTGATAACACCAGCACCTGATTCAACAACGGCGCATCCGCCACAATGCCGAGGGTGATGGCGACAATCTCAGCAGATAAAATGAAGTCGGTACGTATCGCTCCTTTGATTTTATCTTTCTCAAAGGTCAGTGGATCCTGCGCCGCCAGAGATGCCAGACGCTGCTGGCGTTCTTCCGGGGTCTCTTTGTGTTTACGCGCTTCCAGGGTGTGAAGAACTTTTTCCACCCCTTCAAAACAGAGAAACGCCCCGCCTACCATTAATAAGGGGGTGATCGCCCAGGGAATGAAGGCGCTAATCAATAGTGCCAACGGCACAAGAATAACTTTGTTAACAAACGACCCTTTAGCCACGCTCCAGACCACCGGGAGTTCGCGATTTGCCCGCACGCCCGACACCTGTTGCGCGTTAAGCGATAAGTCATCTCCCAAGACACCCGCGGTTTTTTTCGCGGCCAGTTTTCCCATGACCGAGATATCGTCCAATAAGGTTGCGATATCATCGAGTAAGGTCAGTAAGCTACTTCCTGCCAAAATGTTAACCCTCAATATTATTTTTTTGCAGTATTAAGTATGAAGTAAAACACGCCATGCGGAAACTGGCCTTTCTGGTCAACAAATATTTAACAATGGCATGCAATTATAAATCTCGCCAGCACGATAGTTTTGACGTTTACTATGTTGCACCTTTTTATTTCCACCGTGAGGGATTATGCGTTTCAGGCAATTGCTACCGCTTTTCAGTGCGCTTTTCGCGCTGTACATCATTTGGGGTTCCACCTACTTCGTTATTCGCATTGGCGTTGAAAGCTGGCCGCCGTTGATGATGGCTGGCGTGCGTTTTCTCTCCGCGGGCATTTTGTTAACCGCATTCTTACTAATTCGCGGGCATAAACTGCCGCCTCTGCGCCAGCTCCTGAACGCCGCGTTAATTGGTATCCTGCTGCTGGCTGTGGGTAATGGGCTGGTCACCGTCGCAGAGTATCAAAATGTGCCTTCCGGTATCGCCGCCGTGGTGGTTGCTACCGTTCCGCTGTTTACGCTGTGCTTTAGCCACTTTTTTGGTATTAAAACGCGTAAGCTGGAGTGGATGGGAATAGCCATTGGGTTGGCAGGTATCATCATGCTGAACAGCGGCGGTAATTTAAGCGGTAATCCTTGGGGTGCTGTTTTAATCCTGATAGGTTCGATGAGTTGGGCGTTTGGCTCGGTGTACGGCTCACGCATAACGTTACCCGTTGGCATGATGGCCGGAGCCATTGAAATGTTAGCCGCCGGAGTTGTGCTGATGTGCGCTTCACTGGTCTCCGGGGAAAAACTGACCACTATGCCGACATTTTCAGGATTTATGGCGGTGGCGTACCTGGCCCTGTTTGGCTCTATTATTGCCATTAACGCGTATATGTACCTAATCCGCAACGTCAGTCCGGCGCTCGCCACCAGCTATGCCTACGTTAATCCAGTTGTCGCCGTGCTGCTAGGTACCGGTCTGGGAGGAGAAAGTCTGGCGCTCATCGAATGGCTGGCGCTCTGCGTTATCGTATTTGCGGTGGTATTGGTCACCTTGGGTAAATACTTATTCCCCATGAAAGCGGATGCCGTTGCGACCCCGTCGGAAAAGACGTTACAGTAAATGAATACCGAGAGTGTCGATCTGCGCGCTGGCACCGCCGCCGCAGATCCACTCGATGACACGTTCAGATAACGCGTCATCGCCGAGTTTTTCGCGCCCACGCAGGGCGCATTCCCAGACAATCAGTATACGCCAGCCCAGCGCCTGCAACATTTCACAGTCCCGCACGTCACGCTGGACATTTTTGCCAATTTTTTCCAGCCAGAATTCCGTCCGTGTTGCGGGGACTTTAAACAAGTAGCAGTTGTGATGATGCCAGAAACAGCCATGGGTAAAGATCACACAACGGTAATCATCGACCACGAAATCGGGGCGACCGGGTAACGTCGCATCCTGCACGCGAAACGTTACGCCCTGCTCTGTCAGTACGCTGGCAAGGCGTTTTTCAATGGCAGTATCGCGGGTTGCTATCGCCCGCATATTTTTACTACGCGTTGCTTTATCGTGAACGTCTGCCATGCAGGTTCTCTTTCTCGCGAATAGCAACCGCCTGTTTGATTTTCGGCTCCAGCAGTCTGGCTACCGCCGCGAATGCCGGAACGACCACCGAATTACCAAACTGGCGATAAGCCTGAGTATCTGACACCGGGATCCTGAATTGATAGCCCTGCGGTGATTCAAATCCCATCAGGCGCGCACACTCCCGTGGTGTAAGCCGGCGCGGACGGTGCTGCTGGTTCAACGGATCGTCAAAATCCTTTTCACCCAGCGCCATATCCCAGCCGCGGTCGATAAGGATCTCGGCACCATCTTTATAATAGCGTGCCGATAATGTGCGGGTTACGCTATCGGGATTATCGGGGTATACCATGCCATAGCCAAACCCATTGCCCCGCGCCTGGTGCTTTTTCGCATAGCGATAGAGATATTTCCACAACACCGGCGTCAGCACATATTTCGCATCGACGGTCAGCTCAAGCAACTCCGCCAGCGTCGTACGCCGCTGCGGATAGCGAGTGACAATATTTCGCAGCGTGAAGTCTGATTTCAATTGCAGATCGCGTCGAAATCCGACGAGCACAATACGTTCGCGATGCTGCGGCAAAAAATGTTGTCCATCGATAATTTTCGGATCGTCAGGTCCATTATCCGCCGCATCCGCGACGTCATAACCCAGCTCATCCAGCGTCTGCATGATGATGCGAAACGTTTTACCCTGGTCGTGACTTTTCAGGTTTTTGACGTTTTCGAGCACAAATATGGCTGGTCGACGCGCGTCGATAATACGCACCACGTCAAAAAAGAGGGTGCCTTGTGTATCACAGGCAAAGCCGTGGGCCCGCCCTAACGCATTTTTCTTTGATACCCCAGCCAGGGAGAAAGGCTGACAAGGAAATCCTGCCAGCAGTACGTCATGCTCAGGAATATGTTGGCGAATATGTTCCGCAGCCTGCTGGTCGCTCACCCCATCATGATGACTCAGCGTGACATCGCGAATATCTTCATTAAAGTGATGCTGGAGTGGATCGCAATAATTGTTCGCTTTGTAGGTACGCACCGCATGCTTGTTCCATTCGCTGGTAAACACGCACTGCCCGCCAATCGCTTCAAAGCCGCGACGAATCCCGCCAATGCCGGCAAACAGATCGATAAATCGAAAGGCATAATGCGGATGATGCGCAGGTGGCGTCGGCAGTAAGGAATGCAGATGAGTAAGCTCATTGTCGCTGAGGCGATGCCATGTTTCGTTCGCCATCACTCGCTTAAAAATGGCCGGACTCCAGCGGTTCTCGCCAACACCATTCAGATGAGCAACCAGGGTTTTCACGTCATATATTTCAAGCAACTTAGCCAAAATCACCTGCGCGGCGGCCTTGTTATCATCTGTCATAGGGTTCATGGAGCCTGCTACTGAAAAATTATCCTGCATACATTTAACCGGCCGAAATGGATAACCGACAGATTAACATAAAACAGCGCGGTTGACGTCGCGGCTGTACTGGCGGCTAACCTGCTTTAAGGGGTTGAATCGCGTCAAGATCCAGCTTTTCATACTCTCCTTTTAACTCCGCACTCAGCTTCGCCATGTACGTCAGTAAGAAGTCAGCATTATGCTGCGCTAAATGGCGGCCTTGTTCAGTTTGCATCGTCGATGGCAACCTCAATAACTTGGTCTGGAAGTGATCGAGCGCGTACTGTTTATCGTCAAGACCACGCTGACGGGCAAACGGATCTTCCGCATCAAATAGCGCCACGCCTAACGCACCAGACACGGCAAACACGCGCGCTAACCCAATGGCACCCAACGCCTCAAGCCTGTCAGCATCCTGCACGATTTTAGCTTCAATGGTTTCCGGTGCGATCTTCGCGCTGAAACTGTGCGCCTCAATGGCATGGCACACGGCCGGTATACTGTGTTGCGGAAAATCTGGGAAGTCGCGCCTCAACATGCGACGTGTTTCCTGCGCCGCCAATACTGACGAGCGATGACGATCCGGATGGTTTTTCGGTAAGCTAACAAGATCATGGAAGTAGCACGCCGTCAGCACCACCAGCCAGTCTACGCTCGCATCTTGACTTAGCTTTTGCGAGGTCTTCCACACGCGACGAAAATGAGAAATATCATGGGCAGCATCCTGCCCGGAGTGGTTATCACGTAGCCAGGCTTCAAATTTTGACTGCCAGTCCTGTAGTTCCATAGGGTCTCTCTTTGCAGAAAGAAAACCACCTTAACAACAATTTCCATTTCAGACTACTGCCAGCGCTGCGATTTATATCTATATATTATTATTTTTACATTTACATAACCCCAAAGAATTAATTATCTCGTGGAATGAATATCTCTCGGTCATTACTCGTTATCGAATAACAAATAATCGACAGCAATAAAATAAACAATGCAAATAAAAAATAAAAAACCATAATTTATTGATAAACATTAATTTATGCAATGAATAGCGTTATCGAAAACATACACATATAGTTATAAAAAGACAAACAAGAAACAATTTGAAATATTTTAAATATATTTGTTACACGTTATATTTTAAATAAAATGAACTTCATAGATAGTATCAAAATGTAGTCTTTCGGATAGTACTACATATTCATATTAATTATTATCATAAGGGAATACATAATGAAAAGAAAAGTACTGGCACTTCTCCTCCCTGCTTTATTAGCTGCAGGCGCAGCAAATGCGGCTGAAATTTATAATAAGAACGGCAATAAACTGGATCTGTACGGTAAAGTTGATGGTCTGCGTTATTTCTCTGACGATGCTGGCAGTGATGGCGATCAGACCTATGCTCGTGTGGGCTTTAAAGGCGAAACCCAGATCAACGATATGCTGACTGGTTATGGTCAGTGGGAATATAACATTCAGGCCAACGGTACTGAAGGTGACAAAGGCGATTCATGGACTCGTCTGGCTTTCGCTGGTTTAGGTTTTGGCCAGAACGGTACCTTTGACTATGGTCGTAACTATGGCGTCGTCTACGACGTAGAAGCCTGGACCGATATGCTGCCAGAATTTGGCGGCGATACTTACACCCAGACCGATGTGTATATGCTAGGTCGTACCAACGGCGTGGCCACCTATCGCAATAAAGGCTTCTTTGGTCAGGTTGATGGCCTGAACTTCGCCCTGCAGTATCAGGGTAATAACGAAGGTAGCAGCTTAGGTCAGGAAGGTTCTGGTAACAGCACTAACCGTAAACTGGCGAAAGAAAACGGCGACGGCTTCGGTATGTCTACCTCCTATGACTTTGACTTCGGTTTAAGTTTGGGTGCAGCGTACTCCGCATCTGACCGTACCGACGATCAAGTTGCTCGTGGCTACCAGGACGGAATGAATCATCGTAACAACTATGCAGGCGGTGAAACCGCTGAAGCCTGGACCGTGGGCGCAAAATATGATGCCAATAACGTTTACCTGGCTGCTATGTATGCAGAAACCCGCAACATGACCTACTACGGCGGTGGCAATGGCGAAGGTAATGGCGGTATTGCCAACAAAACCCAGAACTTTGAAGTTGTTGCACAGTATCAGTTCGACTTCGGCCTGCGCCCTTCCATCGCTTATCTGCAGTCTAAAGGCAAGGATTTAGGTGGCCAGGAAGTAAGTCGTGGTAACTGGCGTTATGTCGACAAAGATCTGGTCAAATATGTTGATGTAGGTATGACTTACTACTTCAACAAAAACATGTCTACCTACGTTGATTACAAAATCAACCTGCTGGATGAAGACGATAGCTTCTATGAAAGCAATGGTATCGCGACTGACGACATCGTTGCCGTTGGTTTAGTCTACCAGTTCTAATTACCCACAAAAATACGCAAGCCCGCTTCAAATGAAGCGGGCTTTTTTAGCGCACGGGGATAAGATCTGCTAACAGCGCCAGATATCCGACACTCTTTCAATAGAATTAATGTGGGGAAGATTTTGAAAAAATATTAATAACCAGAACCCCAGCGCAAATCAGGAACATGCCTGCGATCGCCGGGAAATCCAGCTTTTGCCCACTTACTAACCAGCCCAAAAGGCTGATTAATACGATTCCAGCACCTGACCAAATTGCATACGCAATGCCCGTTGGAATGGTCGACAGCGTCTGAGAGAGAAGATAAAAAGCAGTGCAGTAACACACAATGGTTGCTACAGATGGCCATAGGCGTGTAAATCCGTCAGAGAACTTCATCAGGGTTGTACCTATTACTTCAGCTATAATGGCCCCGGCAAGGAAAATGTATGAATTCAAAATCTGGCCCCATGTGACAATCTAAGACAATCATCGTATCACAAAGAGTTAGGTGAGTTTGAACACAGCCAAAACTACTTTAGCTTAGTACAAAAAGGCCGTCTGAAGCGTCGCGAGGTCTACTATGCGCGGACGTTGTGGTTAATTTTAACGTCACCATAGAGCTGACATCGGTCTGTGGATTGCCTGCTTCGAATGCCCAGCTTTCCATTTCCCTGGTAATTTTTTGCTTAGTATCAGCATCAACGACTCCATCAGGAAATCTGATATTTATAACTTTTCCTTTATCATCAATATCATATACAACTTTGAATTTATTGTTTTCATCCACCAACGTTCTTACCTCGGTTTTGCTGATTGTTTCACTTGCATGAGTACTAAAAGCTAAACCAGCAGACAAAGTAGCAATAAAAACCACACCAAAAATCTTGTTATTCATAATGTTACCCCCTCTCAAAGAAATAATGATAAATAGAAATCATTATCATTTCCACGGTTTATTTTACAGCTAAACAGGGTGTGGCAATACTGAAGGAGCAGAACTGGCACTGTCAGGGCACAAAGCCAAACCGAATCTGACAGTCCACTCAGTGTCGGCAGCAGACCGTTAGCAAGGTGAAGCATGATATTTCGGAGGCTCTTATGGACAAATGCAAAAGATAATCACATGTAAACTCAGCGCGATTGCAATGTTAAACGGTATTTCCCCTGGAGACCCCGGATGTTTACTCATATGCGTATTGCCAAACCAGTCACGAATCTCGAAAGATCTTTTCTGATGTACAGCCAGGGATTGGGGCTACATAAAATTGCTGAATTTAACGATCATGAGGGGTTCAATGGAATAATGTTAGGGCGGGAAGACTTAGACTGGCACATAGAATTCACCCTTTGCCAAAACCATCCCGTTCAACCTTTGCACACTGAAGAAGATTTACTCGTTCTTTATTACCCTGATGCAAATGAATGGTCGCATGTCCGCGAAAGAATGAACGATGCTGGTTTCAGAATGACAGCGTCATTCAATCCCTACTGGGACGTGAACGGAAGGACATTTGTTGACCTCGACGGATATAGGGTGGTTATCCAAAACAAGTCGTGGGCATAACCTCAATAAATATTGCCATGTATCTTTCATGAACTCAAAGCCAGGGGGATATCAGATTACCAAGGCTCGAGAAAGGACAAACAACCATTCTCAGGTCACAAAACTGAATACAAGTTGTGGTTTATGACAGAAAAGTGAAAATTTTCCCCACACTGGATCTTCCGGTATTGAACAAATCAGAAGATGATGATGGCGAGCTTTATACTAAGCGAATATACCGACACTATACCAAGTGTGACATGAGTCGTTGAAAGGGATTGAGCTAAGTGTTTGAATAGTGGCGGAGAGAGGGGGATTTGAACCCCCGGTAGAGTTGCCCCTACTCCGGTTTTCGAGACCGGTCCATTCAGCCGCTCTGGCATCTCTCCGTTTTGGCGGTTGCCATGATGCCAGGTAATTTGGCATTTTAACAGACCCAGTTCCGTCAATTTCGTTCAAGTGACGAGTTTGCGAGCAAAACGATGATTAAGTGGCCCTGGAAAGAGCAAGAAACAGCCCGAAATGACGACTGGCCGTGGGATAACGCCCTGGCTATTCCGCTTCTGGTGAATCTCACCGAGCAAGAACAAGCCAGACTTATCGCCCTGGCCGAGCGCTTTTTACAGCAAAAAAGATTGGTAGCACTTCAGGGGTTTGAACTGGACCCGCTGAAAAGTGCGCGCATTGCTCTGCTCTTCTGTTTACCTGTTCTGGAATTAGGGATCGAGTGGCTGGATGGGTTTCATGAAGTTCTCATCTACCCTGCCCCATTTGTTGTAGACGACGAATGGGAAGACGAAATTGGTCTGGTGCACAATCAACGTGTCGTTCAGTCCGGGCAGAGCTGGCAGCAAGGCCCGATAATCCTCAACTGGCTTGATATTCAGGATTCCTTTGATGCCTCAGGCTTTAATCTGATCATTCATGAAGTCGCGCACAAGCTGGATATGCGTAATGGCGATCGCGCCAGCGGTATTCCGGCGATTCCTCTGCGAGATATTGCCGGCTGGGAGCACGACCTGCATGCTGCAATGAACAACATTCAGGATGAAATCGATCTGGTAGGGGAAACCGCATGCAGTATAGATGCTTACGCTGCAACCGATCCGGCCGAATGCTTTGCCGTATTATCCGAGTATTTTTTCAGTGCTCCTGAATTATTTGCTCCACGTTTCCCGGCTTTATGGCAGCGTTTCATCCTGTTTTATCGCCAAAATCCAATGCAACGGTTACGAGATAACCCCGAAGATGGCCATTATCGCTCATCAAACGTGCATTAACACTGAATTTGAAGATTAATTAACCAATTGAAATGACGCGCTAATTTTACTGTTGACACCTCAGGGTGAGGTCAGTAATATGCGCCTCGTTCACACGATTCCTCTGTAGTTCAGTCGGTAGAACGGCGGACTGTTAATCCGTATGTCACTGGTTCGAGTCCAGTCAGAGGAGCCAAATTTAAGAAGCCTGCTTAAGGAAACTTGAGCGGGCTTTTTGCTTTTCAGGCTTTCATAAAAGCATCCTGCCTAAGCATTCTGTCTATTGTACCGCCCCTATTCCATGTCTCATCACACCATTGATTAAAGTTATGTAAATGTAAATCGTTTAAACTTTGCAATTATTGTAACTGCTAGTGATTATCATTTATTGTACGCGAGCCAAAAGAACGAGCCCTGCTCGATTCACTGTACGTTCCAATTACTCTGGGATATAAACGATGAATGCTCTGCCTCGCACCGGACTGCGCCGTATCACGCTTGCCTCTGCCCTGGTCTTCGCTGTTAGCCTGCCGGCTTTCGCCCAGGAAACATTAACGCTTTACACTACCCGCGAACCCGGCCTAATCCAGCCTTTACTTGATAGCTGGACAAAAACCAGCGGTATCAAAGTAAGTACGGTCTATATCAAGGATGGCATGCTTGAGCGTGTCAAAGCAGAAGGGAAAAATTCACCTGCCGACCTGCTGATGACCGTAGATGCAGGCAATCTCCTCGATTTAGTTGAAGCGGGTGTGACCCAACCGGTAGAGTCAGAAGCGCTGAAAGCCGCCATTCCTGCTAACCTTCGCGGTGCGGATAATCAGTGGTTTGCGCTTTCTATGCGCGCCCGCGTGCTGTATGCCGAGAAGTCACTGCCAATCGATAACTGGCATTACGAACAACTCGCCAGCCCGGAGTATAAAGGAAAAGTCTGTATCCGCTCTGGACAACATCCGTATAACACGGCGCTGATTGCCGCGATGATTGCCCATCACGGCGAAGCTAAAACCGAAGACTGGTTGCGCGGCGTGAAAGCTAACCTTGCCCGTAAAGCTACCGGCGGTGACCGCGATGTTGCCCGCGATATCCTTGGTGGAATTTGTGATATCGGTCTGGCTAACTCCTATTACGTCGGCCATATGAAAAATGCCAAAGAAGGCAGCGATGCTCGTCAATGGGGCGATGCCATCAAAGTCGTAAAACCAACCTTTGAGAATGGTGGTACACACGTCAATATCAGCGGCGCTGCCGTTGCCCGCTATGCGCCAAATAAAGCCGATGCCGTTAAGCTGATGGAGTATCTGGTTTCCGCACCTGCCCAGCAGCAGTATGCGAAAGCGAACTTCGAATATCCGGTACTGAAAGGCGTAACGCTTGATCCGGTTATCAGCGCCACCATCGGTGAAATTGATGTCGATAAGACACCGTTAACCGAAATCGTGAAGTATCGTAAACAAGCTAGCCTGCTGGTAGATAAAGTTGGATTCGATCAATAAACCTTTGCAGTTTCCAGCGTTACGCGGCCTGGTTTCCGGGCCGCAGTCATTATTAACGCCGTTGCATCTTGGCGCGCTGTGCGTGGCGCTTGGCGTCCTGACACCCATCATTGCGCTGATCTGGCAGGCTACCCAGGCCGATTTATCTCACTGGGATAATCTCCTGACGTGGGTGTTGCCTGCCGCGTTAAAAAACACCGTACTGTTGTTAGCGGGGGTCGCCGTGATGGTCGGCGTCATTGGTGTAGGTAGCGCATGGGCGGTGACGGCATGGGATTTTCCTGGCCGCAAAATTCTCAGTTGGGCGCTACTATTGCCGCTGGCGATGCCGACCTACATCGTCGCCTTTGCCTGGCTCGATCTGCTGCATCCGATTGGTCCCCTGCAAACCTTTATTCGTTTCTTACTGGGCTTTGACAGCCCACGACAGTTCCGCCTGCCAGATTTACGCTCTCTTTCTGGTGCAATAATTCTGCTCGGCTTAGTACTTTATCCTTACGTGTACCTGACCACACGCGCCATGTTTATCAGCCAGCCGGCTCATTTACTGGAAGCCGCACGTACGCTGGGATGCAGCGCGACCGGAACTTTTTTTCGTGTTGCCCTCCCCATGGCACGTCCGGCCCTCGCCGTTGGCATCAGTCTGGCATTGCTGGAAACGCTTAACGACATCGGCGCATCGGAATTCCTTGGGGTACAGACGTTAACAGTTACCGTGTACACCACATGGATCTCGCGCTCCGATTTATCTTCAGCTGCGCAAATCGCCAGCATGATGCTGATGTTTATCTTCTTTATTCTGACGCTGGAATTTTATGGCCGCAGAAAACAGGGGTTCAGCAGCCGCAGTCTGCGGGAAATTCAACCCACGCGCGTGCAGGGGTGGCGCGGCTGGCTGCTTGGTACCGTTATTTCGCTGCCGGTTGTGCTGGGTTTTCTGGCCCCGGTGCTGTTTTTAATGTGGGAAAGCGCCAAACGTATTGGCGATGACAACCTCCTTTCCCCCTCGTTACTGTCAGCATTACAAAATACGCTCTTGCTCGCGGCGGGAACCACGCTGGTGGTGGTTTGTGTCAGTCTGTTGGTGGCCTGGAGCGCTCGCCATAGCGCTGCAGACAACGCGATGCCGGGATTTCGCCGTGGCGTGATGCGTCTGGCCTCTTTAGGCTACGCGGTTCCCGGCACAATCCTGGCGATTGGTTTTTTAACGCCCGCCATGGCGGTTGACCGTTGGCTGGCTGACTTGCTGGATGTGCGTGGCCTGCCGCTGATGTCAGCCGGGATCCTGCTGGTTATTTGCTGTGCTATGCGTTTCCAGGCGATTGCCATCGGCGCGCTGGATTCCGGTCTGGGACGCATTCCACCTTCGCTGGAGCAGGCTTCCCGGCTGTTGGGCGAGAATGGTGCGGGCACGTTTGCACGGGTTCATTTCCCTTTACTGCGCCCAGCCCTGGTGAGCAGCGCTCTGCTGGTTTTTGCCGACGCGATGAAAGAGCTACCCACAACATTACTTTTGCGTCCGGTTAACTTCGAAACGCTGGCAACATTGCTGTATGCGGAAGCCGCTCGTGGAACTTATGAAGAAGGTGCAATCGCCGCGCTAATGATTGTTTTAGCTGGCACGCTACCGGTTATTTTATTGGTGCGTCACCAAATGACTCGCCGGGGTTAAGAGAGTAACAATGTCAGAAATTGCATTACGCCTCCAGGATGTGCACGTTGCCTATGGCAACAGCCAGCAATCAGTACTGAATGGATTTTCAATGTCGGTACGCAAAGGGGAAATCGCCTGTCTGTTGGGTGCTTCAGGCTGCGGGAAAACCACGGTTCTACGCGCCGTTGCGGGGTTTGAACGACTGCGAAGCGGAGAGATCTATGTGTCCCAGCATCGTGTTGCCGCTCCCGGTCTTCATCTCCCGCCTGAAAAACGCCATGTCGGCATGGTTTTTCAGGAATATGCGCTATTTCCACATCTGACCGCGCACCAAAATGTCGCCTTTGGATTACGCCGCATGCCGCGTGAAGAGCAGCAGACAAGGGTGGCGGAACTGTTAAAAATGGTGGAGTTACATAGCCATGCCAGCCGCTATCCCCATGAACTTTCCGGCGGTCAACAGCAGCGCATTGCCCTTGCGCGTGCGCTGGCACCACATCCGGAAATCCTGTTACTGGATGAACCCTTTTCCAGCCTTGATAAGCGCACACGTGAGCGCCTTGGCAACGAGGTACGGGATATTTTGCGCGCTGCCGGGCAAACGGCACTGCTGGTTACCCACAGCGAGCATGAAGCGCAGCTAATGGCAGACCATATCGGCGTGGTAAAAATGGGCCAGTATCAAATTAAAAAAGCGCACCATCCTACCTGACGATAAACCTGGGCCGCTTTGATATTAAAAATGCTGCTGAACCTGGCTGATGTTTACTGGCATGCCGGAGCGTCTTTCCAGCGCCTGATTCCCGCGGCTCACGTCCACGCCACTCCCGCTGATAAATGTGCGCAAAGCGGGAGTGATCGGCAAGGGAACCTTTCTGTCAGACTCGTACTCCGAACGATTTCGTGACAGTGGCTCATGCACTTCTACCCAGCGACTGCCGTCTGGCTCCAGGCTGTATTTTACCGGTCGGTCAATCAGTTGCACACGCGTTCCTACCGGCACCGTGTCAAACAGGTACTTAATATCGTCATTACGCAAACGGATGCAGCCCTGGCTCACCCGCAGACCAATGCCAAAGTTAGCATTAGTGCCGTGAATGGCATAAAGTCTGCCGATATAAATTGCATACAGACCCATCGGATTATCTGGTCCGGCAGGGACAAACGCCGGTAAGGTTTCCCCACGTGCGGCGTATTCACGGCGGGTATTCGGCGTCGGCGTCCAGCTCGGCGCTTCCTGCTTACGCTCAACCGCAGTCACCCAGTTACGCGGGGTTTCTCTCCCTGCCTGACCAATACCAATGGGTAAAACCTCTACCGTATTGCTGCCCGCGGGATAATAGTAAAGACGCATTTCGGCGACATTGATAACAATGCCTTCACGCACGGTATCCGGCAATATCAGTTGCTGCGGCACCACCAGCGTTGTGCCAGACTTAGGCAAAAAAACATCTACGCCGGGATTGGCCTCGAGCATATTGCTCAATCCCTGCCCGTACTGCGCGGCAAATGCCTCCAGCGGCTGGGTGTTTCCGGGCGGGACCGTTATCGTCAGCGGGGTACCTACCAGACGACTACCTTCTGGCGGCAGCGGATAACTCACCGCGTGTGCTACTTGACTTGCAAGCAGCATGATGAGTGAACAAAGCAGTTTTACACGACGCATCTTTTACCTTTCCGTTGCCGCAGCCGATATCCAGTAATTATAGCTTTTATTATCACTTTTAGTGGGTTACAACTTCAATGCGCATAAAAAACCTCGCCAAGCGGCGAGGTTCATGGCTCACGTAACTATGCTTCTTTACCATCCGGTAGCACAATGTTGCTGGCGGCTAACTGCCCCATGTTGTGGTACATCGCGCAGGCTGCCTCAATAATCGGCATCGCCAGCGCGGCCCCGCTGCCTTCACCTAAACGCATCCCCATATTCAGATACGGATCCAGCTCCAGATGCGCCAACGCAGTGCGAGCCCCCTTCTCAGCAGAGAAATGTGACGGAATCAGATAGGGTTTAATCTGCGGTGCGATCTGGCAGGCCGCCAGCGCAGCAGAGTATGAAAGAAAACCATCCAGCACGACCGGCAGCCCACAGGAGGCCGCGCCAAGCATCACCCCCGCCATGCCCACCAGATCAAACCCGCCCACTTTAGCCAGTACATCGATACCGTCATTACGATCCGGTTGATTGACGGCAATGGCTCGCCGCACAACATCAACTTTATTGCCTACTCTTGAAAGCGGCAGGTTAGCGCCAATGCCTACCACATCCTCGGCATCGCTGCCGGTCAGCACGCTGACGATAGCCGCCGCAGGCGTGGTATTTGCCATACCGAGTTCACCCACGCCAAACAGCGTTACGCCCTCTTTCGCCAGTTCATGGGTATAGCGGATAACTTCCAGCAGCAGTTCCTCGGCCTGCGAACGGCTCATTGCCGGGCCCTGGGCAATATTGCCGCAGCCGCGCGCGACGCGCATATTCACCACGCCGGGGATAAGCTCCGCATCAATCCCGACGTCAATGACATGCACCTTTGCTCCAGCCTGAGCGGCCAGAACGCAAACGCCGGTCGTGCCACGCGTCATATTGGCGGCCTGAATAGCCGTAACCACTTTAGGCGAAACGGCAACCCCTTCATCCCAGACGCCGTGATCGGCGCACATCACCAACATCGCTTTGCCGTTCACATGCGGTGCGCCTTTCAGGCCAGGCATACCAGCCAGTTGCACGGCGAGCGATTCGAGGCGACCCAGACTGCCCGGCGGCTTTAGTAAGCCATCAATATGCTGCTGAGCACGCAACATCGCGGCACTGTCAGGTGAAGGAATCGCGTGGAGTAAAGAGGTTAAAGTCTGCATAAGGGTTCCAGTATGTTGGCTGACTCAAAGCAGAGCCAGCAAGAATATTAACTCGCCAAGTTCAATGGCTGCGCCCAGCGTATCGCCGGTTTGCCCACCCAACGTACGTTTTAATAACTGCCCAAGAATGAAAATCGCCACCATCGTGACAACCAGCGCCGCCACGCCCCGCATACCCGGAAACAGCACGGCGGCCAGGATCGCCGCCAACCCCAGCGTGACGGCAGTTTGACGCCCGGTAATTTTGCCGATGAAGACATTACCCAGCCCTTCTTCGCGGGCGTAGCGATGTCGATACATTAGCAAAACAGCGGTACCCCGCCCGGCGACACATGCCGCAGCCAGCGCCGCCAGCATTGGCGTGCCACGTAAAGCCAGTTCGCTCACCACCAGCACTTTGGCCAGCAAAACGAAAATTAACGCCAGCCCGCCATGGGTTCCCAGACGGCTGTCGCGCATGATTTCCAGCATCCGTTCGCGTCGACGGGCAGAAAAAATACCGTCACAGGTATCCGCCAGGCCGTCCAGATGAAAACCTCCGGTCAACAACGCCAGCGTCAATACGGTAAACAAGGCTGCCAGTGGAATACCACACCAAGGCTGCAGCGCCATAAAGACCAACCCCGTTAGCCCGCCCAGCACCACGCCTATCAGGGGGAACATCACGATACCGCGCGAATAGTGCTCGAAATCCAGTCCTTGCGACCAGCGAGCAGGAACGGGCAAGCGGCTGATGAAAGACAGCATTGCCCAGAACAACTTACTCATTTAATTTTGACTCCAATTCCTGATACCACCAGCCACACCTCATCAGCTGCCGTCGCCAGTCGCTGGTTCACGCGTCCTGCAATATCGCGAAAATGACGGGCCAGACGGTTTTCCGGAACAATCCCCATTCCGACTTCGTTAGTCACCAGTACGACCGTTGCCGGACAGCGCTGACAGGCAGCAATTAGCGAACGGATCTCATCCTCGATGGACTGCTCCATCGCCGCGTAATCCCAGCTGTCCGGGTCGCTGTCACCACCCAGCGCAAACAGCAGATTGGTTACCATGGTGGTGATACACTCCAGCAAAATGGCTTCCTGAGGATCGTTTGCTGCCGTTATCAGTTCATCGAGATGTTGCCAGCGCTCGGCAGTACGCCAGTGTGCGGGACGCCCATCGCGATGGTGCTGAATTCGCGCCGCCATCTCCTCATCAAAAATCTGCGAAGTCGCGATATACAGAACGTTTGGGGAATCAGCGATCAGCGCTTCCGCATGCCGACTCTTGCCGCTTCGTGCGCCGCCCGTAACCAGAATCATCATACGGGCTCCTGATGTTGCTGCATGATGGTATAAATTTTCTCAATATCGATGTGTTGTCGCATCGCATCCGCCAGCAGATCAAACTGCTGCGATTTATATTGCGCGTAATGGAAGGTGGAATCCAGCGGTGCTAACCCTTTGCGTACACGCAGGCCATTCACCAACGCACGGGTAAATGCATCGCTGTCGAACAGTCCGTGAAGATAGGTACCGAACGCCAGGCCATCCGGCGTTACCGCGCCGTCAGCGACATTGCCATCCTCTTTGCGCAGTGTCATTACCGACTGGCATGCTTCGGTTAAGACCGTTTCGCCCATATGAATTTCATAACCGCGAACGGATAACCCCGCCGTGCCCGCCAGCCAGTCAGGCAGCGATGAAGACATTTGTCCCTCAACCAGGGTCGTAGTTTTGTGCTGGGCAAAATGGGTGACTGTATTGAGTAAGCCCAGACCCGGCAGCGTACCGAGGCCCGACTCTACTTCATCAATGATGGTGTCGCCGAGCATTTGATAGCCGCCGCAAATCCCCACCACCGGAACGTTATTACGATGTAATTGCACGACGCCATGCGCCATTCCACTTTCACGCAGCCAGACCAGATCGCCCAGCGTGTTTTTGCTGCCTGGCAGAATCACCAGATCGGCCCCCGCCAGTTCTTCAGGCTGGCGAACATAGCGCACGCGCACGTCCGGCTGTGCCGCAAGCGCATTGAAATCAGTGAAGTTTGAAATGTGCGGAAGTTGAACAACGGCGATATCGATGTCGCGTTTATCAGTACGCAGATACTTGCCCTTTTGCAGCGCCACGCCATCTTCATCTTCCAGATCAACATCCAGCCATGGCATGACGCCCAGCACCGGAACACCGGTCAGCGCTTCAATTTGCTCGATACCGGAGTACAGCAGCGCCACATCACCGCGAAATTTATTGATGATAACCCCTTTTACCCTGGCGCGTTCATGGTCATGCAGTAGCGCCAGCGTGCCGTAAATAGAGGCAAACACGCCGCCACGATCGATATCTGCCACCAGAACAACCGGGCATTGCGCCATCTCAGCCATGCCCATATTGACGATATCGCGATCGCGCAGATTAATCTCAGCGGGGCTTCCCGCGCCTTCCAGCACCAGCACATCGAACTCCTGCGCCAGGCTGTTATACACTGACAGGATCTGCTCCCGCAGGCGTGGCTTATACTCGTGGTAACTCACCGCATCCATATCGGTCGCTACTTTACCCATCAGCACAACCTGCGCTTTACGATCGCTGGTTGGCTTAAGCAGCACCGGATTCATACGCACATCCGGCGTAATACCGGCGGCTTCCGCCTGAAAAATTTGCGCCCGGCCCATCTCTTTACCCTCTGGCGTAATGCCCGAGTTCAGCGCCATATTCTGCGATTTGAACGGCGCGGTACGCAGTCCGTCCTGGTAAAAAATTCGACACAGCCCGGCGACCAACACGCTTTTACCCACATCAGATGCCGTTCCCTGCAACATTATTGCCTGCGTCATGACGCCTCCTTCAGTGCGTTCTCTCGCATACAACTAAAAAATTCAGCCTCTGTTTTACACAGCGGGAAGCCCAACTCTGTATGCAGCTTCACCAGCCAGGGCTGAGTTAATCCCGCTTGTTCAATAAGATCCGTACGGGCGAATACGTCGCCTGGCGTGCCGTGCGTGAGTACTTCGCCCCGGCGTAAAACGTACACCGCATCGCTGACTTCATAGATAAGATCGATATCATGGCTGGAAATTACGACGTGGTTTCCTTGCGCAACAATGCGTTTGATTATCTCAATCATCTGCGTGCGGCCTGACGGGTCAAGGCCCGCAGTAGGTTCATCCAGTAGCAGATATTGCGCCTGCAACACCAGCGCACCAGCAATCGCCACGCGTTTTTTTTGCCCGTGGCTTAAACACTGAATCGGCTGATGGCGAAAATGCTGGGCATCAACCAGCGTGAGCGCATCCTCCACCCGGCGTGAGATCTCAGCTTCATCCACCCCAAGGTTGCGCAGGCTGAACGCAATATCGCTGTCGATATCGGTATAAAAGATTTGCTGATCGGGATCCTGAAATACGGTTGCCACCTGCTGACGCAGCGCCAGCAGGCCGCGCTTGCTGTAATCCAGCGGTTTACCCTGCCACATCACCGCGCCTTGCTGCGGTCGCAATAACCCGCTCAGATTCATAAACAGCGTGGATTTCCCGCAGCCATTGGCCCCAACCAGCCCGGTGACGGCATGCGTAGAAAAGTCCAGCGTTAACCCTTTGAGGATCGGATCATCCTGATAGCGAAACCAAAGCGCTGAAGTGGCAAGCATACTTTTCCTTACAGGTGAAAATCACCTTGATACAGTTTGATATCCAGGGTGGTGGTCATTTGCTGGTAGCGGATCAACACACGGGTAAATAACAGTCCCACCAGCATCGCCAGCGAGCGGTAGCCCAACGGCAAGCTACGATAACCAAAACGCAGCGTTTGCGCGCGATGAATAGCCAGCGCCTCGTCTAACAGGATAAAAATAAACCGCCAGGTCAACAGGATCTGTTCAGTCAGAAGGCGAGGAACGTGTGCACGTTTGAGTAAAATAATCAACTGCGGAAACGGCAGATTCAGCACTAACCAGAAGGTTGCCGCCAGCGCCGCAAGGCTGCGCCAGAAGGTTTCATTGGCAGTGACCAGTCCTGGCGCGCTCACGCCGAACCAATAGCTTCCCACGGGGATACTGGCCAGCAGGGTTTGCGGATCGCGACTAAAACTAAACAGGATAGTTACGACGCCGACCGTCAGGAAACCAAACGGCAACGCCATCCAGCGGCACCAGCGCCAGAAGGAAATGCGCAGCAGCCAGCAGCTCAGTGCGGCAATCAGCAACAGCTCGATACCCTGCCCCAGCGGGGGCAGAGTGAACGCCAGAATCATCATCATCAGCCAGAGCAGAAATTTCCGCACCGGCGAGACATGAAACCAGCGGCTTTGATAGCTAAGCCTGTCAAGCCCGGTCATCACGGCGTTGTCTGCCCTTGGTGTAACCCAGAATGTAGAAAATTACGGCTGCGCCCAGCGACCCCTGGAGCGTAAACAGCAGGCTTTCAATTTCGCCACTTGCCGGTTCGTACAACGGCTGGAACCACGGCTCATAATGCGGGGCGATAGCCTGAATCTGGCTTTCCGCCTCACCGTCTGAACCACCGTACTCTCCACCGTGGTTGATAAAGAACGGCAGGATCACCAGCGCCACCACCATGCCTAACAAAATCAGCGTCTTTTTCATCGTTAATGTCCTTGTGCGGTTATCAACTGTCGTTTGGTTAGCTGGTCATAAATCATTACGGTGAGCAGACCTTCCGCAATCGCGATTGGGATCTGCGTCAGGCAGAAAATGCCCATGAATTTCACAATCGACCCCACTGCGCCAGCGGACGGATCCGGGAACGCAACGCCCAACTGAACAGAAGTAACAAAATAGGTGACGAGATCCGCCAACATGGCACACAGGAAGACGCAGACATCCCGGCGCAGCCCCGCGCGGCAGGCCATTTTCCACACCATGTAACCCACTACCGGGCCAATCACCGCCATCGACATGCCGTTGGCCCCGAGCGTCGTTAAACCGCCGTGCGCCAGCAGCAAGGCCTGGAACAGCAGGACTATCGCACCGAGAATAGCGACCACACCCGGTCCGAACAGGATAACCGCCAGGCCGACACCGGTCGGATGCGAGCAGCTTCCGGTAACGGAAGGAATTTTCAGCGCCGACAGCACAAAAATAAACGCGCCGCACAGGGCCAGTAACACTTTTTGGTGGCTGTCTTCCTGGACTATTTGACGCAAGCGCACTAATCCGTACCACAGGCAAGGTAAAAACAGCAGCCACCAGGCCAGCGCCCACATTGGCGGCAAGAAGCCTTCCATAATGTGCATGGCGAACGCTTGCTCAGGGACAATCATCAGTAATAGCGCCGCAGCCAACCCGCTGAAAGACAGCTGTTTTAGCTGTTGTTCAAGCTTCATTGTGCATACTCCCACTGTTTATTAACCAGAATGGTCGAGAAATAAGGCAGCGGCCGATCGTCGCTGACTTCGTTGAGATGACGCCAGCACTGCTCACCTGGCAGCGTGGCTTCAGACATCATCAATGCGCAATTCAACAAGCCCTCTTGTTGCAGTAATGCTTTGATGCGCGCAAAACGTCCGTACACCTTCATCAGCACCAGGCTGTCATGCCGCTTTAACGCCTGCTGGATTTCCGCTTCCGGCGCGGTACAGGAGACCACCGCCAGCGACTGTTGCTCCATGGCGAGTGGCGTTTTTGAACGCGCGGCAATCGCGGCGAAAGAGGTCACGCCCGGAACGATTTCCAACCAGTCAGGACAGCCAATACGCTGGAGTAAAAAGACCCAGGTACTGAACAGCATGGCATCACCAAGGGTAATAAAACCAACCTGTTTACCGGCCTCCACTTCCTGAACCAGCGCGGCAGCAACCTCATCCCAAACTGCCTCTTTTTCAGCACTGTCGGCACTCATAGGAAAATGGCAGCAGCGGACTTCGGTCTGCTCGCCGATATACTCCCGCACGATTGACAGCGCCAGGCTATCGCCGCCTTTCCGCCCGGCAGGCGCATAGAGAATATCGAGCTGACCCAGCGTGCGTGCGGCGCGCACGGTAATGAGATCGGAAGCGCCTGGCCCGGTGCTTAATGCGTACAGTTTTCCGCTCATGCCGCTTCCTCCAGCGCCACATTCAGCGCCTGCTGTAAATGCGCCACAAACATGGCGCGCACCGCCGGATTCTCACCCAACCCACTGAGCCACGGCGTAGCCCGTATCCCGGCCGCATTAAACAATGTCTTCCACGAATCGTCTTCGTCGGAGGCCATATCATTGATGGCATGGTCGCCAGCAACTAACATCAGCGGCATCAGATGCACCGCCGTCACCCCTTCCTGAGACAAACTCTCAATTAACACATCTACTTCCGGGTAGCTTTCCACCGCCCCGACCCGCGCCGGGTAGCGCTGCGCCGTCATCATATGGTCGAGACAGGCATAAGCGGCAAAGGCATGATGGCTGGCGCCGTGCCCCATAAACACCACTTTTTCCTTTTCGCCAAGCGGCGGCATCTGCTGTTGCAGCGCCAGCATCAGCTGGGCGTAATCTTCATGGCTGCTCAGCAGCGGTACGCCGAGCGTCAGGCGAGAAAACAGCGGACGCATACTTTGCACTTCGCGGACAATTTTTTCGTATTCATCGCCGTTGATGATGTGCAGTGACTGAATAGCCACATCCTGATACCCCTGCTCCGCCAGCTTTTGCAGCGCCTGCAGCGGCGTGTCGATATCAATGCCATCACGCTGCTTGAGCTTGCGGATAATCATCCCAGAGGTAAACGCCCGAAACAGGTCACGATCCGGGCAACTGGCCGCGAGATCGCGCTCACAGGCCACAATATTTTTCTCACAAGTGTCGTGATAGCTGGTGCCAAAGCTGACCACCAGAAGCGCCTTTTTCATCTCTAACTCCTTAAGCAGCGGCCAGCCAGCGCGTTAAACGCGCCCCAAATGCGGCCTGACTTTCCAGTAACTCTTCTCCCGTCACCAACGGTGCCGGACGTGTAATCACGATGCAGGGGATACCGGCATCCAGACAGGGTTGAACTTTTTCCTGATAACCACCTTCCGCACCGGATGCTTTGGTGATCACCACATCAGCCTGACACTGACGATAAAACGCGGCGTTGAACTCGGTGCTAAACGGTCCGCACAAGGCGAAGATCTCACCGACGCCAAAGCCCAGATCAGCGCATTGCTGAATGACCTCAGGTACAGGCAGAACGCGCGCCAGCAGCGTTTTTTCAGGCAACCCTTCGCGCCAGATGGCCAGATCTTTACTGCCGGTGGTGAGCAACACGCGTTTACCGAAGCGTCGCGCCACCTCGCAGGCTTGCTGAATACTCTGCACGGTATGCAGATGCGGGTGGGTTAAACCACTCAACTGTTCAGGACGCTGATAGCGGCTCAGCAGTACGCCCGCGGCTTCACAAGCGCTCATGATGTTGCGGCTCACCACCTCGGCATACGGATGCGAGGCGTCGATCACCCAGCGCGTCCGATTTTCCTGCAGCCAGGCTATCATTTGCTCGCGTTCCAGACGCCCGCAGCGCACCTGACCTTTGATGTCTCCCGCCAGCTGTTTCCCCGTCGGGGTCGCAACTGACAGGGTGTAGGCCACGTTTGCCGCATCCAGTTGCTGGCACAGCATGCGCGCATCGCTGGTACCGCCCATGACCAACACATCACCGTAATTCACAGCACATAACCTCGTGGCGTAATCATCAGGCCGTCCTGCACATAGGTTGTTTTGTTGCCAACGATCACCAGACTGGTCATATCAACCGGTTCAAAGTCCATTTCACCCAAGGTGGTCAGCCATTTTTCCTGCTTTTTACGTCCGGCTGACTTCACAATACCGACCGGCGTTTGCGCGCTCTTGCTGGCGGAAAGCAGCTCAAATGCGCGCGCCAGATGTCCTTCGCGACCCCGACTGCGTGGGTTGTAGAAACAGATAACAAAGTCGGCTTCACCAGCGGCAACAATGCGTTTTTCGATAACCGGCCATGGCGTTAGCAGATCGCTTAAGCTGATGTGGCAGAAGTCGTGCATCAACGGCGCGCCCAGCAAAGAGGCGGCGGCAATGCTGGCAGTCATGCCTGGGATCAGTCTGACCTCAACATCCAGCTTTTGCTTACTGACCAGCTCCAGCACCAGCCCGGCCATACCGTAAATCCCCGCATCACCGCTGCTGATGAGTGCCACATTGTGACCCGCCTGCGCCAGTTCGATCGCCGCCTGACAGCGTTCAATCTCTTTGCACATTCCGGTTTTGATCACCTGCTTATCGCCTGTGAAAGCCTTTACCAGATGGGTGTAGGTTTTATAGCCAACGATAATTTCCGCTGCCTGCAAAGCTTCAACGGCTTCCATGGTCATCATTGCCTGCGAGCCAGGGCCAATTCCAATTACGCTTAACATCAGTGTGAAACTCCCAAAGTGATAGTGACGCCCTGTTCTCGCAGGGTCTCGCCTAACAGTTGTCCGTGGCTCAGCAGCCAGGCTGCAGGACCAGAAACGCTTCCTGTCCCCACCGTTTTGCGAACAAACGATGAGGCCGGAAAACGGTGCTCATGCTCACGCAGCGCGTCAGCGGTAAAGGTTTCGAAAGGCACGCGGCAGCACGAGGCCAACTGGATGAGGCCCTGCTCATCTTTTTTCAGCGTGATACTGCCAATGGCTTTTAGTGCCAACGGATCGAGCTGCTGGGCTTCAAGTTGGCGGGCAAGCAGCGCAGCCAGCAGCGGGAACGGTGTGTCGCGGCGACAACCAATCCCAGCCACAACCCGCTGCGGCACCAGCTTCCAGTGCGGAACAGGCAGATCGGGTAAATTGGTGCGTAAGGTGATACACACCAGCGCATCCAGTTCGGGAAGCTGATTGAGATCGGTTACCGTGATAAAACCACGGCGATCACAATGGCTGACATCCTGCGTCAGTTCGTCATCCCACCACAGGCCAACCCGTTTGTTGCTGACCAACATCTGATTAACGATCTTCACCGCCGAACGGAAATCACTCATCCGCGCATTCAACTGGAATGCCAGTGTATCCAGGGCCGCCATATCATTGACATCCGTCGCCGTGGTGATTACCGGGTCGGCCCCCAACATGCCTGCCAGATAACGCGCCAGCGCATTCGCGCCCCCCGCGTGACCGGAAAGCAGACTGATGACATGCTGGGCACGTTCATCAATGACCACCACCGCCGGATCGCAAAATTTATCGTTGACCAGCGGAGCCAGCACGCGAACCGCAATGCCGGTCGCCCCGATAAAAATCAGCGCCGAGTAGTTCATAAACGCATCACGGGCGGTATTGGCAAAGCCGTTTTCAAAGGGAATAAACCCCTCCTCCAGCAGCTTTTCACTGGTAAAACAGGTGACCGGCAGCATAGCCGCCAGACGTTTCGCCAGCACAACGCCGCCTGGCGTCAGGCAAAAAAGCGCAATTGACTCAGGCTTTACGGTATTCATGGCTAAAGTCCGCCGCATAGAGTTTGGAGTAGTGATACTCCGAGCCCAGGAAATTACCGACCAGAATCAGGGCCGTTTTGCGGATGCCCGCATCGCGCACCTTGTCGCCAATATCCGCAAGGGTACCGCGCACGGTCTGGCTTTCCGGCCAGGTCGCTTTGTAGATCACCGCCACTGGCGTGGTCGCCGGATAACCACCTTCAATTAAACGCTCGGCCACCCGATGAATACGCTGAACGGACAGATAAATCGCCATAGATGTCTGGTGACTGGCAAACGACTCCAGCTGTTCGCGCTCGGGGACCGGCGTGCGCCCTTCCAGACGGGTAATGATCAGGCTTTGTGAGACTTCAGGCACGGTGTACTCCACGCCGAGTTCTGCCGCCGCACCGAGGAAGGCGCTGACACCGGGCACCACCTGCCAGTCGATCCCGCGTTTGGTCAGTTCCTCGCCCTGCTCGCGGACGGAACCGTACAGTGAGACATCGCCAGTTTGCAGACGCACCACGGTCTTGCCAGCCTTCACGCCAGCTTCCATCAGATCGAGGATCTGCTCCAGATGCAGTTCAGCGCTGTCGTGACATTCAGCATCGGCGGGACAATATTCCAGCAGTTCGGTGTTAATCAGCGATCCAGCGTAGATAACCACCTGCGCCTGTTGTAGCAAACGGTAACCTTTGAGGGTAATCAGCTCGCGATCGCCAGGACCTGCGCCAACGAACCACACGCTACGGGGATCAAAAATCTCAGACATGGTTTCCTTCCTTCTGACAGGCGATAACAAATACGGGGTTATTCGGTTTGAAATAATGACCACTGCCAAGCGTGGTAAGCGAGGAAACCTGTAGCTGCAGGCAATCCACTCCCTGTACGCCCAGATGGTCCAGATGAACCAGCGCGGTGTTGAGGTTTTCCTGGAGGATAAACGTCATGACCAGCCGCCCGGCGGGATGCAGTTGACGCATCGACCAGTCAATGAGATCGGTCAGATGCCCACCGCTGCCACCCATAAAAATGGCATCGGCTTTTTCGGCGATGGTCATCGGCGCAACGCCGGGAAAAATGTCGATATTTGCGCAAGCAAAATGCTGGCGATTTTCATCCAGCAACCTGAGCGCCGCCGGGTTACGTTCGATTGCCGTCACGCGCAATCCGGGATATTGCAGCGCCGCTTCTATCGACACGCTGCCGGTTCCCGCCCCAATATCAATCAGGTGACTGGCACGGTGTAATTCAAGTTTTGAGAGGGCAAGTGCGCGTACCGCTTCTTTGGTCATCGGCACCTTTTCTCCACGCAGAAACAGCTCATCTTTCATCAAGGATCACCACTGCATTCATGTCATAGTCGGCGTTAATTTCACTCACAGGCAGGACATGGATCCGCTCGTTTTCCATCGCCAGGTTTTCGCCAATGACCATCCAGCGATGTCCCTTGCCTCGAGTGATTAGCTCCTGTGCGATTTCACGTGGGCCGCACAACGCATCTGTTACCATCCCCACCTTGTTATGTCGGGCCAGCTCATCGAAACAGACGCTGCGCCCGTGGCTACTGGTCAGCCACATATCGTTCATATCGATACCGGACTGCGCGCACAGATACTGCACCGCGCTAATACCGGGAATTATGCGTACCTGCCCGATGCCAAAATGCGCCACCATGCGCGTCCCAATGCCGTAAAACAGCGGATCGCCAGACGCCAGCACGACGACATGCTTATCCTGGTGCGCAGTTACCCAGTTCAGGAGCTCCGCAATATTGGCGCCAAGAGCAAACCGTTCACCGGTAAAATCCGGGAATTGCTGCAAATGCCGCTTTCCGCCGACCAGCACATCAGCCGTTGCGACCGCTTCACGCGCCGCAGGCGTCATCAAATGCAAACCCGCGGGTCCCATTCCCACAACGGTTAACATTGCATCTCCTCAGCAATTTCAGCGATCGGGCGATTACTGCCAAGCACCTGATTGTCAAACGAGAACATGATGGCGTCGCAGGTCGGGGGATTTTTGGTAAAGCGCAACGTTTGCAGAACGCGCATGCAGATACGCTCCGCCAGATGGTTATAAATATGCTGAAAGCCGTACGCGTCGATGTGTTCCATCGCCGCTTCGGTAGTATCGCAGTCGCTGACCAGCCTCAGCAGTTCCAGCGGCGCGCCAAGCAACGCGAGATGGGCCACCAGCGTTTCCATGCGCGCATCGGCAATATGGCTGTGGGTATGGAAGATCCCCGCCGCGATTTTGATAAGTTTCCCGGGATGTCCCACCAGCACGATTTGCCGAAATCCCAGACGGACGGCTTCTTCAATCATGTAGCCGACAAAGTTGCTCATGGTGACCACAACCTGGGTGTCGATGCCCATCTGTTCGCGAACAAAACGTTCACCGTGGTTTCCAGGCACCAGAACCACGCGATCCAGACCCGCCGCGCGTTTAATTTCCAGCTCCAGCGACAGAGAACGCTTCCAGCTTTCTTCCGACATTGGCGTGACGATACCCGTGGTGCCAATAATCGAAATACCACCCAGAATGCCAAGGCGCGAGTTGTAAGTTTTTTGCGCCCGCTCTTCGCCTTCCGGCGCGAAGATTTCAATCTGCGCCCCACGATTTGGACCAATCGCTTCACGTACCGCCGACTCAATGGTCTGGCGAGGTGTGCGGTTAATCGCCGAACTCCCCACCGGTAGACCGATCCCTTTGCGGGTAACCGTACCGACCCCTTCACCGCCCTGTAAGGCGATCACGCCACTATCATCTAACGTCACGCGGGCAAAAATCAGCATCCCATGCGTGGCATCGACATCATCGCCACCGTCTTTACGGATCGCGGCTATCGCCTGCTGCCCTTCGATATGCGGCGATTCGACGTTCAGGCACAGCGTCACCCCGGAAGGCGTCACGATGGAAACCTGATGGATCAGGTGCTGGCGCAATACCATCAGCGCCGCCACTTTTGCAGCCGCCGTCGCGCACGATCCCGTGGTATATCCTTTACGCAGCGCTTTACCGTTGTGCCACACCGGTGTATCGAAGGCCTCGCTCATCGCGCCCCCTGCATGTGATAAAGCATGGCGTTGACGATAGCAGCGGCGACGTTACTTCCCCCTTTACGTCCTAACGCAGCAATGGCCGGGAGGTTGCTTTGGGTCAGCGCATCTTTCGACTCCTCAGCACCCACGAACCCGACCGGTACACCAACCACACCGCTGACGGCAACATCATGCTCAAGCAGACGGAACAGCGCTGTCGGCGCATTGCCAAAGACAAACAGCTTTTCCCCCTCTTCTTTCACCGCAATATCGACAGCCGCCATTGAACGGGTGATCCCCTGCTCTTTTGCCGTTCGTACGACCCGTGGATCGCTGATATAGCAGCGGCACTCACCGCCAAATTTTGCCAGCAGCGTTTTATTGATCCCGGAAAGGGCCATCGTGGTATCGGTATAAATTACGCTCGAACGTCTAAGCGCCGCGCAGAACTGCTCCAGCACATCACTGGAAAACCACAGAATGTCCAGCCAGTCGAAATCCGCGGTGGTGTGAATGACCCGCTTGATAATGGCTTCATGCAACGGACTGGCAAACTGATAGTCCGGGCGGGTTTCACGGATAATCTCGCCAATAATGTCGAAACTTTTGGCCTCAATAGCCTGGGGTTGCTGGATATATTGCATAGTGTTGTCCTCAGGCTACACCGACCAGCAGCCACCGCAGCGCGATAAACAGCGCCAGTGCCAGCGTCGATGCCACCCACATCAATCGAATCGTATGGGAAATGTCGTCTACCGAAATGTCGCGTTGTGCATCACCGATCCACGGTTTCTCAACGCGCTCGCCAAAGTAGTCATTAGGGCCACCCAGACGAATACCTAATGCCCCGGCAACGGAGGCCTCCGACCACGCACAGTTTGGGCTGCTGTGGTTGTAGCGATCGCGCCAGCCGATCTGCAAAGCACGCGAACCGTCCTGACGGCATAAAAATGCAGCCGCGCCCAGCAACAGCCAGCTCAGTCTCGCAGGAATATAATTTGCGACATCATCCAGACGCGCGCTGACCATACCGATAGCGCGGTATTTTTCATGTTTGTAACCCACCATGGAGTCAAGGGTATTTACCGCTTTGTAGGCCATCGCCAAAGGCGCGCCGCCGAGAAGAAGGAAAAACAGCGGCGCGATGATGCCATCAACGGTGTTTTCGGCCACGGTTTCCACCACGGCACGATTGATCTGCTGAGGTTGTAATTGCGAGGTATCGCGACCTACGATCCAAGATAACTTTTCCCGACTTGCGGCAAGGTTACCGGCACGCAACGGACGTTCGACATCCTGCGCGGCGTTCGCCAGACAGCGCCCCGCCAGCACGGTAAAGATCATCCAAACCTCTACCACCCAACCAAGCCAGGGATGAATAGATTGCGCCAGCACCAGTACGCCCCAGGAGACAGTCCAGGTCAGGCCAACCACCACTACCCACATCGCCGCGCCACCAATACGCAACGCACGATCGCTATGGCAATAACGCCGGATAATTCGCTGCACCGCAGAAATCAGATTGCCAATCCAGCGCACCGGATGCGGCCAGTTCTGCGGATCGCCGATAATAAAATCAAGCAGCCAGGCAACACACCACGCAAGGATTGTCATAGCGCATTCCTCGCGGCTGCCAACCAATGGTTAAGCATCTGCGGACGTTGGGCAAAATGAACGTGCAGGTAGCTGGCGAAGGTGTTTCCGACCTGCCAGCCACCGGACCAGGCCTGCAGCGTTTTGCCATCGCGCATTTTGCGACAGTGCATCACCGCAGGTGTCTCAGGAGTGAAATCGGAATAGTGGAATTCATGTCCACGCAGCACTTCGTCTTTTGCGGCTAATAAGGTTTGCTGTGCGGCCTGCGCTTCACAGTAACCAAATCGGGTCAGACGTTTCCCCATTTTGCTATGACCGGGAATGATATCCGCCATCAGCCAGCGATCACCGTGGCTGTCCTCCAGCGAACTGCCGAGATACATCAGCCCGCCACACTCGGCATAAATCGCGACGCCGCGCTGATGGGCGGCTCGCAATTGCTTCAGCATCGAGACATTGCGGGCCAGCGCCGCAGCATGTAACTCAGGGTATCCGCCCCCCAGCCAGATCATCTGACAATCGGGTAAACAGGTGTCGTGCAACGGACTAAAACGGACAATCTTCAGCCCAGTGCGTTCAAGCAAAGTGATATTGTCCGGGTAATAAAAGTTGAACGCTTCATCATCAGCGATAGCAAGCGTTAACCCTTCTCCGGCGTCAGTAGCGGGAAGCGCAGGCCATTCACCCGCAGGAAGGGTGTTTAGCTGGCTTAATTTCAGTAGAGCATCAATATCCAGCGTCTGCTCCAGCGTCGCGGCAAAGGCCTGCCACGGCTGCTGATTGATAACAGACTCACGTGCAGTAACCAGTCCCAGATGACGCTCTGGAAGCGCAACGCCTTCCATCCGCGGAACGTAGCCTAATACAGGAACGGAACAGTAACGCTCAATCGCCACCTTCAGCAGCTGATAATGCGTTTCGCTGTTAACCCGATTAACGATCACCCCGGCGATGTTCAGCGTGGGATCAAAATGCTGAAAACCCATTACCGTTGCGGCTATCGAGGTGGAAACGGCTTTACCATCAACCAGTAAGATGACCGGGCAACCTAACTGTTTGGCCATCGCGGCGGTACTGCAGTAGTTCGGGTCGGTACCATAACCGTCATACAGCCCCATTACGCCTTCAATCACCGCGATATCGGCATGTTGCATCTGCTCGCGGAATAACGCATTGAGAGTGGAAGCGGGAAGCATGAAGCTATCAAGATTGCGGGAAGCGGTACCGCATACCGCTGTATGCCAGCCGGTATCAAGGTAATCAGGCCCCACTTTGCAAGGCTGGACGCGTAAACCGCGTTTTTTCAACAAGCTCAACAAGCCCAGCGTCACCGTGGTTTTACCACAGCCGCTTCCGGTACCTGCAAGAACAAATGCGTGAAAATTGGCCGCCATACCCTGATCCTGTTCAGGGTGGTAGGGGTGTAGAGATACCCAGTCTCTCGACTGTATGCATCTGAACCACCCACTTCCCACCGAAGTTGTTGGTAGTCACTGACAGGCAGGTCTTCTGGCTTAGCGTCATCCTCACCCGTCCTTCCCAATCTTGCGATCAGTGGTCCATACGGGGTCGTCAGCATCACAGCAGCGGGGGCTGCGGGGGATTCTCACCCCCTTCCCTACCACAAATGTGGCAAACCTGTCAGTTCAGGAGCCGTAATTAAGCTCCCTGTTATGAGGTAAATTCACGACCTCATGACAATAATTCAATTTAATATCTTACTGGGTTCATTCAGCCAATTATCTGGCATAAACCCACTTATTCATAATGTTCACATTTTGAATGAAAGTATCTGCAAAGAATAAAGAAAGTCATGCACACAGACACTGTATCTCATCACAAAAATAAAAACTGGTGCAGTTTATCCCTCTAATACTATTATTTTGTTGCGCTATGACAATTTATTGACTGCTGTTGTTACTTTTCATTTTATAGTGACTGACATAGCGCCCTATATCAAAAATCGGCAATAGCAAAATATTGCTATTTAAGCGGACTCACCGCGTGAAATGACATTTATTTGCTGGCGAAATGCCTGTGGCGTAACCTGATACGTCTGACGGAATACTTTGCAGAAATAACTGGTTTGTGAAAAGCCTAAATTACGCGCAATGCTGGCTATGCTCCAGTCACTATGACAGAGCAACTCTTTGGCACTCGCCATTCGCTGTTGATTTACCCAGGCGTTAAACCCGATACCCTGATATTTTTTGAACAATTTACTGAAATAGTAAGGGCTAAGGTAAACATGAGACGCAACATCCTCCAGGCGTAACTCATCTGACAAATGCGCATCAATATAGCGCAGAGCTTTTTTCATTTTGCTGTCGTGAGGATTCGGTGTTCGGTTAGCGCGTACCGGCTCTGCTTGCTGTGGGTTATCCTTGATAACCACAAAATTAAGTTGTTTCTTAAGACAATTTTCTACGATGAGCTTTAGCAGGTCCGCCGAGGCGATGACTCGCGAATAGTCCATCTCCGGCACATTACGAAATTCACTTAGCAGCTCGGGATCGGCTTGCCAGCGGTCATCGACGTTCAGGATATCAACCAGGCCAACATCGTTACTTAAACGCACCTGACCACACAATACAAACCCAACCAGGTGACCCGCAATTACCAGCGGAATTGAGAAGTCGGTAAGCCCCGCGTGGCAGCGATAGATGCAGGGTTGATCGGATTTTGAAGCTTCCAGCCCTCCACAGCGATCGCTCATACGACAACGGGTACTGTGCTGAGGATGCTGGCGCATCAACTGACAAAAAGGGGTGAAATTAAAAAGCTCAGAAATTTCATCACCGTGAATATTGACAACCACAACAGCCAGACTGGTGGCCTGCGCAAAATCCTGTGCGATTTTATTAATGAGTTCTGAGTTCAGGGCACTCGCAGAAATCATGATAAAACCTCTCAGTTAATTTATTGTTATAAATAAAACATACTATTTACACATTCATTTTCATCTCGCTTTCCTGGGCGCTGATGAAAGTCATCATCGAACATAACAAAAGTCTCCCATTGTGGGGAGACTTTTTCAGCGGTTCAGGAAACCGGATCACGAAAACAGTTTTTACGCTTCAAAAATAAACATTTTCCGTGAAGCTAGCTCTCATTTTCCTCCAGCTTACACGTATTACACGGTAAATTTTTGCCAATAAAATAACGATAAATTGCTGCGCCCGCGCAAGCACCGATGACAGGGGCCACAATCGGTACGATGAAATAAGGGATATCACGCCCGCCGGTCATCGCCACATCTCCCCAACCGGCCATCCATGCAAACAATTTTGGACCAAAATCACGTGCCGGGTTCATCGCAAATCCGGTGAGCGGCCCGGTAGATGCACCGAGAACAGCCACCAGAATGCCAATTAATAAAGGCGCCAATGGCCCTCTGGGGACGCCATTACCGTCATCAGTAAGCGCCATGATCATGCCCATCAGAATGGAAGTGATCACCACTTCGACCAGCGCAGCCTGCCAGACGCTGAGCGCCGCCGCTGGATAAGTACTAAAAATACTGGCCAGTTGCAGGCTTTCAAGGCTGCCGCGCACCATTTGATGGGCCGACTCATACTCGGTAAATAAACTTCCGTACAGCAGATAGGCTAGCAACGCGCCGCCAAAGGCACCCGCAACCTGCGCAACGGTGTATGGCAATACTTTGCGCCCCGGAAAACAGGCAAATAACCACAGTGCGATGGTGATAGCAGGATTGAGATGCGCGCCAGAAATCCCCGCCGTCAGGTAAACGGCAAGCGAGATCCCCAACCCCCATATGATGCAGATCTCCCATAACCCCAAACTGGCACCCGCGACTTTAAGTGCGCTCAGGCATCCGATGCCAAAAAACAAAAACAGCCCGGTACCCAAAAACTCAGCAATACATTGCGCTTTTAGTGAATCGTTCATTGTGACACCTTCTAAGCAGAGTTCGTGTCTTTACCAGCGGACTCCTTGCTGGCACGTAGAATACTTCGAGGCTTACTATAAAAAGCCGTGTCGGCAAATTGTTGGCAATATGAAGGCGACTGGTCCCTCAAAATCGTGTTGAGATAGCAAATTCTTGCTGTCTCCTTTATTAAAACATGCCGAAAAACGGGGAAATCCACTATTAATGTTACATTTGTAAAATAATAAAATATTGTCATGGGCAGAATTATGATTTCAGACAACCATCACAATTTCATTTTTTCGCATAGCAAATGCTATTTTTAATGTCACTAACAAAAGTGTAAATATGGAATTAACATAGCCAAATATTCACATTGGAAAAATAATAAACAACCAACAAAAACAGATAGATACAATAAATCTCAGCAATTTTATATCACCATATCCTCACTATTTTTTCATTCATACTTTCAACTCAGCCATTCTTTTTCCTCGCTTCTTTTTATAGTCATGAAAATCGGGACAACCCAGGCGAGGTCTTTATGCAACAAGAAGCGTTAGGAATGGTAGAAACCAAAGGCTTAACTGCAGCCATAGAGGCCGCAGATGCAATGGTGAAGTCAGCCAATGTAATGCTGGTCGGCTACGAAAAAATTGGTTCGGGGCTGGTAACAGTTATTGTCCGCGGCGATGTCGGCGCAGTCAAAGCAGCAACAGATGCCGGTGCCGCCGCAGCCCGTAATGTGGGAGAAGTGAAAGCCGTACACGTTATCCCACGCCCTCATACCGATGTAGAAAAAATCTTACCGAAGGGAATTAGCTAATGAGCAGCAATGAGCTGGTTGAACAGATCATGGCGCAGGTGATTGCTCGCGTGGCAACCCCAGAACAGCAGGCTATCCCTGAAAATAATCACCCAACACGAGAAACGGCTATGGCAGAGAAAAACTGCAGTTTAACGGAGTTTGTCGGTACTGCGATTGGCGACACCGTCGGTCTGGTAATCGCCAACGTAGACAGCGCCCTACTGGACGCGATGAAACTTGAAAAACGTTATCGCTCCATTGGCATCCTTGGTGCCCGTACTGGCGCGGGTCCGCACATTATGGCCGCCGATGAAGCGGTAAAAGCAACAAATACGGAAGTCGTCAGTATTGAATTACCACGAGATACCAAAGGCGGCGCGGGCCACGGCTCGCTGATTATCCTCGGCGGCAACGATGTTTCCGACGTGAAACGCGGAATTGAGGTTGCGCTGAAAGAGCTGGATCGCACCTTTGGCGATGTTTATGCGAACGAAGCCGGTCACATCGAGATGCAATACACCGCCCGCGCCAGCTACGCGCTGGAAAAAGCCTTTGGCGCACCGATTGGCCGTGCCTGTGGTGTGATTGTCGGTGCACCAGCCTCCGTAGGTGTCCTGATGGCTGATACTGCGCTGAAATCCGCCAATGTGGAAGTTGTAGCCTACAGCTCCCCGGCCCATGGCACCAGCTTCAGCAACGAAGCCATTCTGGTCATATCAGGTGATTCCGGCGCAGTTCGTCAGGCCGTTATCTCCGCCCGTGAAATCGGTAAAACCGTACTCGGGACCCTCGGCTCAGAGCCGAAAAACGATCGTCCGTCCTATATCTGATATCAGTGAGGCTGATTCATGAGATCGAAAAGATTTGAAGCACTGGCGAAACGCCCTGTGAATCAGGATGGTTTCGTTAAGGAGTGGATCGAAGAAGGCTTCATTGCGATGGAAAGCCCGAACGACCCTAAACCATCGATTAAAATCGTCAACGGAACAGTGACTGAACTGGATGGCAAATCCGCCAGTGAATTTGACTTAATTGACCATTTCATTGCCCGCTACGGCATTAACCTGGCGCGCGCTGAAGAAGTCATGGCAATGGACTCGGTCAAACTAGCCAATATGCTTTGCGACCCTAACGTGAAGCGCAAAGATATCGTGCCGCTGACCACCGCAATGACACCAGCTAAAATTGTCGAAGTGGTGTCCCATATGAACGTCGTCGAGATGATGATGGCCATGCAGAAAATGCGTGCTCGTCGTACTCCGTCTCAACAGGCGCACGTCACTAACGTTAAAGATAACCCGGTACAGATTGCCGCAGACGCCGCAGAAGGCGCATGGCGCGGATTTGACGAGCAGGAAACGACCGTTGCCGTCGCACGCTACGCGCCATTTAACGCCATTGCCTTGTTAGTCGGTTCACAGGTTGGACGCCCTGGCGTGTTAACTCAGTGCTCGCTGGAAGAAGCGACCGAACTTAAGCTCGGCATGCTGGGCCACACATGCTACGCGGAAACTATCTCCGTCTATGGTACAGAACCCGTCTTTACCGACGGCGACGACACGCCATGGTCGAAAGGCTTCCTCGCCTCTTCCTACGCCTCTCGCGGCCTGAAAATGCGCTTTACCTCCGGCTCTGGCTCAGAAGTTCAGATGGGTTACGCCGAAGGTAAATCAATGCTTTATCTGGAAGCACGCTGCATTTACATCACCAAAGCCGCTGGCGTGCAGGGTTTGCAGAACGGCTCAGTAAGCTGCATCGGCGTGCCTTCCGCCGTACCGTCCGGTATTCGTGCGGTTCTGGCCGAAAACCTGATCTGTTCTTCTCTGGATCTGGAATGCGCCTCCAGCAACGACCAGACCTTTACCCACTCGGATATGCGTCGTACCGCGCGTCTGCTGATGCAGTTCCTGCCAGGTACTGACTTCATCTCTTCCGGTTATTCCGCGGTACCGAACTACGACAACATGTTCGCCGGTTCCAACGAAGATGCGGAAGACTTTGACGACTACAACGTTATCCAGCGCGACCTCAAGGTAGATGGGGGTCTGCGTCCGGTTCGTGAAGAAGACGTTATCGCCATTCGTAATAAAGCGGCGCGCGCACTACAGGCCGTCTTTGCCGGAATGGGATTACCGCCAATCACTGATGAAGAAGTGGAAGCTGCGACCTACGCCCACGGTTCGAAAGATATGCCTGAACGAAACATCGTTGAAGACATCAAGTTTGCGCAAGAGATCATCAATAAAAACCGTAACGGTCTGGAAGTGGTGAAAGCCCTTGCTCAGGGCGGGTTTACCGATGTCGCTCAGGACATGCTCAACATCCAGAAAGCCAAGTTAACCGGGGATTATCTGCATACCTCCGCCATTATCGTTGGCGACGGACAGGTGCTATCCGCAGTAAATGACGTCAATGACTATGCCGGTCCGGCAACAGGTTATCGCCTGCAAGGCGAACGCTGGGAAGAGATCAAAAACATCCCTGGCGCACTTGATCCCAACGAACTTGGCTAAGGGGTGAAAAATGGAAATCAATGAAAAGCTGCTGCGCCAGATAATTGAAGACGTACTGTCTGAAATGCAGACCAGCGACAAACCCGTCTCATTCCGCACATCGTCAGCGGCAAGCGCGCCACAGACCACAGCGGTACAGGCCGACAGTTTTCTGACCGAGATTGGCGAAGCTAAACAAGGTCAGCAGCAGGACGAAGTGATTATTGCCGTAGGTCCGGCGTTCGGGCTCTCACAAACTGTCAATATCGTCGGGATCCCGCATAAGAATATCTTGCGCGAAGTGATTGCCGGGATTGAAGAGGAAGGCATTAAAGCACGCGTTATCCGCTGCTTTAAATCCTCTGATGTCGCGTTTGTCGCCGTGGAAGGCAACCGTCTGAGCGGTTCCGGGATCTCTATCGGCATCCAGTCAAAAGGCACCACGGTTATCCACCAGCAGGGGTTACCGCCGCTTTCTAACCTGGAACTGTTCCCTCAGGCGCCGCTTCTGACGCTGGAAACCTATCGTCAGATCGGTAAAAACGCCGCGCGTTATGCCAAGCGTGAATCTCCGCAACCGGTCCCTACGCTGAATGACCAGATGGCTCGCCCCAAGTACCAGGCGAAATCGGCCATTTTGCATATTAAAGAGACCAAATACGTCGTGACGGGCAAAAACCCGCAGGAACTGCGCGTGGCGCTTTGATAAAGGATAACTCCATGAATACCGACGCAATTGAATCGATGGTTCGGGATGTGCTAAGCCGGATGAACAGCCTGCAAAGCGAGTCCGCTACTCCGGTTGCGGCAAGTTCATCAGCACATACCGCGAAAGTCACGGATTACCCTCTCGCGAATAAACATCCTGAGTGGGTAAAAACCGCGACCAATAAAACTCTGGATGACTTCACGCTCGAAAATGTTCTGAGCAACAAGGTGACGGCACAGGACATGCGCATCACACCTGAAACGCTGCGCCTGCAGGCGGAAATCGCCAAAGATGCCGGGCGTGACAGGCTGGCGATGAACTTTGAGCGCGCCGCAGAGCTAACCGCTGTACCTGATGATCGCATCCTGGAGATCTACAACGCGCTACGCCCGTATCGCTCTACTAAAGATGAGCTGATGGCTATCGCTGACGATCTCGAAAATCGTTATCAGGCAAAGATCTGTGCGGCTTTCGTTCGTGAAGCGGCAGCGCTGTACGTTGAGCGTAAAAAACTCAAAGGCGACGACTAACTCAGGGACAGGATCATGCGATATATAGCTGGCATTGACATAGGTAACTCATCAACGGAAGTCGCTCTGGCTACCCAGGATGAGTCTGGAGCGTTGAGTATTACCAACAGCGCCCTGGCAGAAACCACCGGGATTAAAGGCACATTGCGTAATGTGTTTGGCATTCAGGAGGCACTTACGCTGGCAGCAAAAAACGCCGGCATCAATGTCAGCGATATTTCGCTCATCCGTATTAATGAAGCCACTCCGGTCATTGGCGACGTGGCGATGGAAACGATTACCGAAACCATCATCACTGAATCCACCATGATCGGCCATAACCCTAAAACGCCGGGCGGTGTCGGGCTGGGTGTTGGCATTACTATTACGCCGGAAGACCTGCTCAGCCGTCCGGCGGATACACCTTATATTTTGGTGGTGTCATCAGCATTCGATTTCGCTGATGTCGCCACGATGATTAATGCCTCGGTACGCGCCGGATACCAGTTAACTGGCGTAATTTTGCAGCAAGACGATGGCGTGTTGGTCAGCAATCGTCTGACTCACCCCCTGCCCATCGTGGATGAAGTGCTTCATATCGACCGTATCCCATTGGGTATGTTAGCTGCTATTGAAGTCGCGGTTCCAGGAAAGGTCATTGAAACGCTTTCTAACCCCTACGGGATTGCGACCGTTTTTGGTCTCAATGCCGACGAGACTAAAAACATTGTCCCGATGGCGCGGGCGCTGATCGGCAACCGCTCTGCCGTGGTGGTGAAAACGCCGTCAGGCGATGTGAAAGCACGAGCCATTCCTGCCGGGAATCTGGAGCTACAGTCACAAGGCCGCACCGTACGCGTCGACGTAGCAGCTGGCGCTGACGCGATTATGAAAGCCGTTGGTGAGTGCCCGAAACTGGATAACGTCACCGGCGAGGCGGGGACCAATATTGGCGGCATGCTGGAGCATGTACGCCAGACAATGGCTGAATTAACCAACAAACCCAGTCAGGAAATCTTTATTCAGGATCTACTGGCGGTGGATACCTCGGTTCCCGTCAGCGTGACCGGTGGACTTGCCGGTGAATTTTCGCTGGAACAGGCTGTCGGTATTGCCTCAATGGTGAAATCAGATCGCCTGCAAATGGCGATGATTGCTAAGGAAATCACGCAAAAGCTCAATATTGATGTCCAGGTTGGCGGGGCTGAAGCCGAAGCTGCCATACTCGGGGCTTTAACCACTCCGGGCACGACGCGACCACTGGCTATTCTGGATCTCGGTGCGGGATCGACCGACGCCTCCATCATCAACCCGAAAGGCGAAATTATTGCCACACACCTGGCGGGCGCGGGCGATATGGTCACGATGATTATTGCCCGTGAACTGGGGCTGGATGACCGTTATCTCGCCGAAGAGATCAAAAAGTACCCGCTGGCGAAAGTTGAGAGCTTGTTCCATCTTCGCCACGAAGATGGCAGCGTTCAGTTCTTCCCTGAGCCTCTTCCGCCAACGGTTTTTGCCCGCGTGTGCGTAGTAAAACCTGATGAGCTGGTGCCCCTGCCAGGCGAACTGGCGCTGGAGAAAGTACGGGCCATTCGCCGCAGCGCCAAGGAGCGCGTTTTTGTCACCAACGCGCTCAGAGCGTTACGTCAGGTGAGTCCGACCGGAAACATTCGGGATATTCCCTTTGTGGTGTTGGTTGGCGGTTCATCCCTGGACTTCGAAGTACCGCAACTGGTCACCGATGCACTGGCGCATTATCGCCTGGTTGCCGGGCGCGGCAACATTCGTGGCACCGAGGGTCCGCGCAATGCGGTCGCGACCGGGCTGATTCTCTCCTGGCACAAGGCGTTCGCTCATGGAAAGTAATCTTAACACACCCGCTATCGTTATCTTCACCACCGGTGACTGCGCCAACGCCTGGAGCGACGTGCTGCTGGGTATTGAAGAAGAAGGGATCCCCTTTGTGATTCAGGGGGGCTATTCACCCGACGTTATCCACAACGCATGGCTCGCGGCATGTCAGTCGCCACTGCTGGTTGGCATTGGCTGCAGTCGCGAAAAACTGGTCGTGCACTACAAAAACCTACCCGCGTCAGCGCCGCTTTTTACGCTGATGTATCAACAAGATAACCACGCTCGTCGCAGCATCGGTAATAACGCTGCGCGGCTGGTTAAAGGCATTCCATTCCGGGAATGCCACTCATAACCCACAGGAGACAAGCAGTATGAATAACGCACTGGGACTGGTTGAAACAAAAGGGCTTGTCGGCGCTATTGAAGCCGCTGATGCCATGGTGAAATCCGCAAACGTGCAGTTGGTTGGTTACGAAAAAATCGGCTCAGGCCTGATCACCGTTATGGTCCGTGGTGATGTCGGCGCGGTGAAAGCCGCAGTAGATGCAGGAAGCGCAGCAGCAAGCGCCGTTGGCGAGGTGAAATCCTGCCACGTTATCCCGCGTCCGCACAGCGACGTTGAAGCCATTTTACCTAAATCCGCATAAGTCGTTGCAACCAAGGAGCACAGCGTGAAGCAATCACTGGGATTACTCGAAGTTAGTGGTCTGGCATTAGCCATCAGTTGCGCGGACGTCATGGCGAAAGCCGCCTCCATCACGCTGGTGGGCCTCGAAAAAACCAACGGTTCAGGCTGGACGGTGATCAAGATAATCGGGGATGTGGCCTCCGTTCAGGCGGCCATTTCCACCGGTGTCAGTTTCGCTGACCAACGCGATGGGCTGGTGGCTCACAAAGTCATATCGAGACCAGGGGACGGAATCCTGTCACGTAGCGTTGCCCCGGAAGCAGAGCCAACACCCGCCCCCATCCAGGTCGAGCCGCAAGAAGAGATATTGGTGGACAGTACAGCGTCCGAAGCACCGCAAAATGCGGAGTTGATTAGCTGCAATCTGTGCCTTGACCCAGCCTGTACCCGCCAGAAAGGTGAGCCCCGCTCTCTTTGTCTGCACTCTGGAAAACGAGGTAAAGCGTGATGGATAAACAGCAACTCAAGTCAACGGTCACCAAAGTTCTGGATGAAATGCGCGAGCGCCCTATTCCGCTGGGGATCTCTAATCGTCATATTCATCTTTGCGCTGAAGATTACGTCCGTTTGTTTCCCAATCAGCCTATCAGCGAGAAAAAAGGGCTGTTGCAGCCAGGCCAATACGCTGCAGAGCAGACCGTCACGCTGGTCGGACCTAAAGGACAGTTAAAAAATGTGCGTTTACTCGGCCCGCTACGTAGCACCAGTCAGGTTGAAATTTCACGTACCGATGCCCGTACGCTAGGTATTGCTGCCCCGCTGCGGATGTCGGGCAATATCCAGGGCACGCCGGGTATTCGCCTTGTCAGTCCATTTGCTGAACTGGACTTAACATGCGGCGTCATCGTTGCTCAACGGCATATCCATATGTCGCCGCTCGATGCTCTGATCCTGCGGGTTTCCCATGGCGATAAAGTCTCGGTCGCCATTAATGGCGATGAACGCCGGCTGATTTTCGATAACGTCGCCGTACGCGTTTCGCCGGATATGCGCCTTGAGATGCATATTGATACCGACGAAGCCAATGCTGCGGGGGCGGATAATCCTCAGGCATTCGCCACATTGGTGACTTCACGATGAACAACGAACTGCTGCAACGCATTATCGAGGAGGTTGTTTCCCGATTAAAAAAACGCGCGGCAAGCACGATCTCCCTTAGCGTCGCGCAGTTACGGGAAATAGACCCACGGATACTATGCTGCCAGTACTCGTCGCTGCACATTTTACAGGCTGATCTGCTCCTGCTGGAACAAATTGCCGAAAGCAGCTCTGCCAATGTGTCGGTGGTCACGATCCACGAAGCGCTGGCATGTGGAGTCCGCGTGAAAATTTCTCTACATCACCACTTGTTACCCGCAGTACCCGTGAAAAAACTCGCGCGTCTGCCGCTGGAATTTGGTGACGAACAGGGGCGAGCCATCGTTCTGCATCCTGAAAAACTTCTCAGTTACGCCGACGTCGCCCAATTGCACGATGCGGTTTTAGTGCTACGCCGTCGATGTGTCGTCACTGCGCTGGCTCAGGAAACTGTCAGTACGCGAAATGTCCAATTAATTAAGCAGGAGTGAGCTATGCATCTGGCACGGGTTACAGGCGTTGTTGTCTCCACGCAAAAGTCCCCCTCCCTGGTCGGGAAGAAGCTGTTACTGGTACGTCGGGTGAGTGCTGACGGAGAGCTGCCAGCCTCCCCGACGACCGGGGACGAAGTCGCCGTTGATTCTGTCGGCGCGGGAACCGGCGAACTGGTTTTACTCAGCAGCGGCTCCAGTGCCCGGCACGTTTTCTCCGGCCCAAATGAGGCCATCGATCTGGCTATTGTCGGCATTGTCGACACGCTTTCTCGTTAGGAGGAACTATGGCGATTTATACCCGCACTGGCGATGCCGGCACAACGGCCCTCTTTACCGGGCAACGCGTAAGCAAAACGCATCCACGCGTCGAAGCTTACGGGACGCTGGACGAACTCAATGCGGCACTTAGCCTGTGTATTTGTGCGGCGAAAAGCCCGCAGCACCGCCAGTTACTTGAAAACATTCAACTGCAGCTTTTTTGGTTCAGCGCCGAACTCGCCAGCGAGAGCGAACAACCAAACCCAGAGCAGCGCTACATCAGTTCAGAAGAAATTGCAGCGCTGGAAACCGCCATCGATACCGCGATGGGGAGAGTACCGCCGCTGCGCAGCTTTATTTTACCGGGCCGCAGCGAAGCGGCCAGCCGTCTGCATTTTGCCCGTACGCTGGCTCGCCGCGCAGAGAGGCGACTGGTCGAGCTTTCTGCCGATATCGCCGTCAGACATGTGCTGATGCGTTACATCAATCGTCTGTCCGACTGCTTATATGCGCTCGCACGGGCAGAAGATCATGACGCCCATCAAAACGACATTATTCAGAAAGTGGCTGAGCGTTATCTCGCCGCCATCCGTACATCAGCCATAAAGGAGCCGACTATGTCTCTGTCTTTTCAGGAGCTCCACCAACTGACTCGCGCTGCGGTGACGAGAGCAGAAGAACTTCAGGTTCCGGTCGTCATCAGCATTGTTGATGCGAACGGGACCCAAACGGTGACCTGGCGTATGCCTGACGCATTGCTCGTCAGTAGCGAACTGGCACCCAAAAAAGCCTGGACCGCCGTGGCGATGAAAACCGCCACGCATGAATTAACGTCAGCGGTGCAACCAGGCGCGGCGCTTTACGGTCTGGAAAGCCATATGCAGGGAAAAGTCGTCACTTTTGGTGGCGGATACGCATTATGGCGAGAGGGTCTACTCCTTGGGGGTCTTGGCATCAGCGGGGGAAGCGTTGACCAGGATATGGACATTGCAGAAACGGCCATTGCGGCGATTAACGTGAGAACACATCAATGAATACTTCAGAACTTGAAACCCTCATCCGTAACATTTTGAGTGAACAACTCGCCCCGGCAAAAACAGAAACCAAAGGAAACGGAATTTTTCCGTCCGTGGGTGAAGCTATCGAAGCCGCGCATCAGGCTTTTTTACGTTACCAGCAATCGCCATTAAAAACCCGCAGTGCCATCATTCACGCCCTGCGAGAAGAACTGACCCCTCATCTTGCTTCCCTGGCCGCTGAGAGCGCAGCTGAAACAGGAATGGGCAACAAAGAGGATAAATTCCTCAAGAATAAAGCTGCGCTGGACAATACTCCAGGGATCGAAGATCTCACCACCACGGCACTGACCGGTGATGGCGGCATGGTGTTATTCGAGTATTCACCGTTTGGCGTGATTGGCTCCGTCGCCCCCAGTACCAACCCGACGGAAACCATAATTAACAACAGCATCAGTATGCTGGCTGCGGGGAACAGCGTTTATTTTAGCCCGCATCCGGGCGCGAAAGCGGTCTCACTCAAACTGATTACCATGATTGAAGATATTGCTTTCCGCTGCTGCGGGATCCGGAATCTTGTCGTCACGGTCACAGAACCCACCTTTGAGGCTACCCAGCAGATGATGGCACACCCTAAAATCGCAGTTCTGGCGATTACCGGTGGCCCTGGCATTGTTGCTATGGGTATGAAAAGCGGGAAAAAAGTCATTGGCGCAGGTGCAGGCAACCCTCCCTGTATTGTCGATGAAACAGCCGACCTGGTTAAGGCGGCGGAAGATATCATCAACGGCGCATCTTTTGATTACAACCTCCCCTGCATTGCTGAGAAGAGCCTAATTGTTGTTAGTGCCGTTGCCGAACGCCTGGTTCAACAGATGCAGTCTTTTGGCGCGCTGCTTCTCACTAGCGAAGAGGTAGACAAACTGCGGGCAGTCTGTTTGCCCGAAGGCATGGCTAATAAAAAGCTGGTAGGAAAAAGCCCGGCCACCTTACTGGAAGCCGCAGGAATACCTGTTCCGGCAAAAGCGCCTCGATTACTGATAGGTATCGTCAAGGCTGACGACCCGTGGGTTACCAGCGAGCAGTTGATGCCAATGCTCCCCGTCGTCACGGTGAGCGATTTTGACAGTGCGTTAACGTTGGCTCTGAAAGTTGAAGAGGGATTGCATCACACCGCCATTATGCATTCACAAAATGTGTCGCGTTTGAATCTTGCCGCACGCACGCTTCAGACCTCCATTTTTGTGAAAAATGGCCCCTCTTACGCCGGGATTGGCGTGGGTGGTGAAGGCTTTACCACTTTCACGATTGCGACGCCGACCGGCGAAGGAACAACATCGGCACGTACTTTCGCACGTTCTCGTCGTTGCGTGCTGACAAACGGTTTTTCTATTCGCTAATGGGGCCGTTATGAAAAGCTTTTCACTGCAAACTCGATTATTCAGCGGTCAGGGAAGCCTGGATGTGCTCAAGCGTTTTACGAATAAGCATATCTGGATTATCTGCGATGGTTTTCTTGCGCGTTCTCCTGTGATTGAAAAGCTGCGCAACACGCTTCCTGCGGATAATCGCATCAGCATTTTCAGCGATATTACCCCCGACCCAACCATTAGCACGGTGGTGCAAGGGATTGCGCAAATGCAGTCCCTGCGACCGGATGTTGTCATTGGTTTTGGCGGAGGCTCAGCGCTGGATGCCGCGAAAGCCATCGTCTGGTTCAGCCGACAGTTCGGTATTGAAATCGAAACCTGTGTTGCTATTCCAACCACCAGCGGCACAGGCTCGGAAGTGACCAGCGCCTGCGTGATTAGCGACCCGGATAAAGGCATTAAATATCCCTTATTTAATAATGCGCTTTACCCGGATATGGCCATCCTCGATCCAACACTGGTTGTCAGCGTACCTCCAGCCATCACCGCGAATACCGGCATGGACGTCCTGACGCATGCGCTGGAGGCTTACGTATCCACGAAGGCCAGCGATTTCACCGACGCGCTGGCGGAAAAAGCGGCACAAATCGTCTTCCAGTACCTTCCCGTCGCCGTCAGCAAAGGCGAGTGTCTGGCAACCAGGGGGAAAATGCACAACGCGTCAACACTCGCGGGAATGGCATTTAGTCAGGCGGGGTTGGGGATAAACCATGCGATTGCCCATCAGTTAGGCGGCCAGTTTCATCTGCCCCACGGACTTGCCAATGCGCTGCTGCTGACCCCTGTCATTCATTTTAATGCCCGCGACCCCAGGGCCGCGAAGCGCTATGCCCGTTTCGCTAAAGCCTGCCATTTATGCCCGGATAACGCGAACGATACGGCTGCGCTAAATGCGCTCATTCATCACATTGAGCTTCTCAAAAAACAGTGTGCGTTACCTTCTTTCGTTGACGCGCTCAAAGACGGAAAGCAAAACTGGTCACAGCGTATACCGTCGATGGTTCAGGCCGCGCTGGCTGATGTCACGCTGCAAACCAATCCTCGTGTTGCCGACGCCAGTGCCATGCAGGAACTGCTTGAGGAATTATTATGAATACAGCCATGACGGCAGAGTCCACGCTTTATGATGCGCAGACGATACGCGAGCGCATTCGGGCTGCTGGCGTTGTCGGGGCAGGCGGTGCGGGCTTTCCTGCACACGTAAAATTACAGGCGCAGGTCGATACATTTCTGGTGAATGCCGCCGAATGTGAACCGATGTTGAAAGTTGACCAGCAATTGATGAGCGTCCAGGCAGATCGACTTATTCGCGGCGTTAAATATGCCATGACGGCTACCGGAGCCAGTGCCGGTATTATTGCGCTCAAAGAAAAATACCAGAAGGCTATCAATGCGTTAGCCCCCCTGCTGCCTGCCGATATCCGGTTACACATTTTACCAGATGTCTACCCGGCCGGTGACGAGGTGCTGACCATCTGGATGGCAACAGGCCGGAGGGTCCCACCTGCCGCACTGCCGGTCAGCGTCGGCGTGGTGGTCAATAACGTCCAGACCGTGCTCAACATCGCCAGAGCGGTTGAACAGCAATATCCCGTGACCCGTCGCACGCTGACCGTCAACGGCGCAGTCGCCAAACCAATCACACTCACTGTCCCTATCGGGATGTCACTTCGCGAGGTGCTGGCGCTGGCGGGAGGCGCAACCGTTGACGATCCAGGATTTATTAATGGCGGCCCGATGATGGGCGGTCTGATTACCTCCCTGGATACCCCCGTCAGCAAGACCACTGGTGGGTTGCTGGTTTTACCAAAATCTCATGCGCTGATTCAGCGGCGAATGCAGGATGAACGCACCGTGCTTTCCGTCGCAAAAACCGTATGCGAGCAGTGCCGTTTGTGTACGGATTTGTGCCCAAGGCACTTAATTGGCCATGAATTATCACCACACCTGCTGGTTCGCGCGGTTAATTATCAGCAGGCGGCCACACCACAGCTGCTGCTCACGGCCCTGACCTGCTCAGAATGCAATGTCTGTGAAAGCGTAGCCTGTCCGGTTGGAATATCGCCGATGCGAATCAACCGCATGCTTAAACGCGAACTACGGGCGCTCAACCATCGTTATGAAGGGCCGCTAAATCCTGAGGATGAAATGGCGAAGTACCGGTTGATCCCGGTTAAGCGCCTTATTACCAAACTGGGTCTTAGCGACTGGTATCACGATGCGCCATTGGCTGAGACTGATTATTCCACCGATGAAACGACGCTGTTGCTACGCCAGCATATTGGCGCCAGCGCCATCCCATGTGTACAGCAAGGCGATCGCGTTGTTCGCGGTCAATGCGTTGCCGATGTGCCGGCAGGCGCATTAGGTGCGCCAGTCCACGCCAGTATTGACGGTATTGTCAGCGAAATCACTGAGCAATCCATCACGGTAATAAGAGGTTAATCATGTCTCAGGCTATAGGGATCTTAGAACTCACCAGCATTGCCAAAGGAATGGAAGCTGGCGATGCCATGTTAAAAAACGCGAATGTGAATTTACTGGTCAGCAAGACCATCTGCCCGGGAAAATTCCTGCTTATGCTTGGTGGTGACGTAGGCGCAGTACAGCAGGCAATAGCCACTGGTACATCTCTTGCTGGCGATATGCTCGTTGACAGTCTGGTACTGCCTAATATCCATGCCAGCGTACTCCCGGCGATCAGCGGGTTAAATAGCGTGGATAAGCGTCAGGCCGTCGGGATTGTTGAAACATGGAGCGTGGCGGCCTGTATCTGTGCCGCGGATCGCGCAGTTAAAGCTTCCAATGTCACATTGGTTCGTGTGCACATGGCATTTGGTATTGGCGGCAAGTGCTACATGGTTGTCGCTGGCGATGTATCCGATGTGAATAACGCAGTAACGGTTGCCAGTGAAAGCGCGGGTGAAAAAGGCCTGTTGGTTTATCGTTCTGTCATACCTCGCCCGCATGAAAGCATGTGGCGGCAGATGGTGGAGGGATAATGGAAAGACAGCCCACCACGGATCGTATGATCCAGGAATATGTTCCTGGCAAGCAGGTCACGCTGGCGCATCTTATCGCCAATCCCGGAAAAGATTTGTTCAAGAAGCTGGGATTACAGGATTCAGTATCCGCAATCGGGATTTTGACGATTACCCCCAGCGAAGCCTCAATTATCGCCTGCGATATCGCCACGAAATCCGGGGCGGTAGAGATTGGTTTTCTCGACCGATTTACCGGCGCAGTGGTACTGACGGGCGATGTCTCCGCCGTTGAGTACGCGCTGAAACAGGTAACCCGAACGCTGGGCGAAATGATGCGTTTTACCGCTTGCCCCATCACCCGGACGTAATCTCATGAAACGCATCATGCTAATCGGACCCAGCCAGTGCGGAAAAACGTCGCTCACACAATGCATGCGGGGAGAAGCGCTTCACTATCAGAAGACCCAGGCCATAGTCTGGTCGCCCACAGCGATAGATACACCGGGCGAATACCTTGAAAACCGCTGTCTGTATAGTGCGCTGCTGGCCAGCTCCTGTGAAGCAGACATCATCGCGCTGGTCCTCAATGCTGACGCGCCGTGGTCACCATTTTCTCCCGGTTTCACCGGCCCAATGAACCGACCCGTTATTGGCCTCGTCACTAAAGCCGATTTAGCCAACCCGCAGCGCATTTCCCTCGTTGAGAGCTGGTTAATCGAGGCTGGCGCGCAAAAAGTGTTTGTCACCAGCGCGCTGGAGAATACTGGGGTCGATGAGATGTTCATTTTTCTGAATGCAAAGGAACTTTCATGTCTCACAAAATAATGGCCATTAACGCGGGGAGTTCCTCGCTTAAGTTTCAGTTGCTGGCGATGCCGCAAGGTGAAATGATCTGTCAGGGGTTGATCGAACGTATCGGTATGTCTGATGCGCAGGTCACCCTTAAGACGCCAGCGCAGAAATGGCAGGAAACATTGCCCGTAGCCGATCACCGTGAAGCAGTGACGCTGTTACTGGAAAAACTGCTCAGTCACAATATTATCAGCAGTCTGGAAGAGATTGACGGCGTAGGGCATCGCGTTGCGCACGGTGGGGAATCTTTTAAAGACTCCGCGTTGGTGACTGATGAAACGTTGGCGGAAATCGATCGCCTTGCCGAACTGGCGCCGCTACATAACCCGGTAAATGCCCTGGGGATCGCGGTATTTCGCCAGCTATTACCCGAAACGCCAGCCGTTGCGGTTTTTGACACGGCTTTTCATCAGACTCTTGACGAGCCTTCTTTTATTTATCCCCTGCCCTGGCGTTACTATTCAGAACTGGGTATTCGTCGTTACGGTTTTCATGGCACCAGCCACAAATATGTCAGTGCCCAGCTTGCTGAAAAGCTGGGAGTGCCCCTCAGCGCCCTGCGCGTCGTTTGTTGCCATCTCGGCAACGGCAGCAGCATCTGCGCCATTAAGGGTGGGCAATCGGTTAATACCTCAATGGGATTTACGCCGCAGTCAGGCGTGATGATGGGTACGCGAAGCGGCGATATTGACCCATCGATTTTGCCATGGATTGCCCTGCGCGAAGGCAAAACACCGCAGCAGCTCAACCAATTGCTCAACAATGAATCCGGACTACTCGGTGTCTCTGGCATCTCACCTGACTATCGCGATGTTGAACATGCCGCAGATGCAGGCAATCATCAGGCGGCGCTGGCGTTGACGCTTTTTGCCGAGCGAATTCGCGCCACCATTGGCAGCTATATTATGCAGATGGGCGGTCTGGACGCGCTGGTGTTTACCGGTGGGATCGGCGAGAACTCAGCGCGAGCGCGAGCGGCAATTTGTCGCAATCTGAATTTCCTGGGACTGGCCGTCGATGAAGAAAAAAATCAGCGAAACGCCACGTTTATTCAGACAGAAAATGCGCTGGTTAAAGTGGCGGTGATTAATACCAATGAAGAGCTGATGATAGCGCAGGACGTTATGCGTTTAGCTATATCAGAAACTGTGACATTGGGCATTCCCGCTTAGCGCTGCCGCACCGCAAATTGCGGCAAATCATGGTAATAGCATGATCGCCATGACACTATGCGCCGAAGATTGCTGATCACAAAGGTGAAGACGTGGCTGTTGCGCAATGTCCCGCATCGTGCGGAGAACTTATCCAGGGCTGGATTCTGGGCAGTGAGAAATTAGTCTCCTGCCCGGTCGAATGGTATAGCACCGTTGAGGTCACTTCAGGCTCGCCGCTGGCAGAGGAACGTCCACTTTCACGGGCGATGGTTAATCGGCTATTGCAGCACTGGCAATACCCGGCGCAGATGAGTCAGGATATCCGAATTGATGTCCAGTCAACTATTCCCATCGCTAAAGGAATGGCCAGCAGCACTGCAGATATTGCCGCCACCGCTGTCGCCACAGCACATCATCTGGGCCATCACCTGGATGAGCCTACGCTGGCGCACCTTTGCGTTTCGCTGGAGCCTACCGACAGCACCGTTTTTCGTAAGCTTACCCTTTTCGATCATAACGACGCCTCCACGCAAATTGCCTGCGAAGCCCAGCCTCAACTCGATCTGTTGGTTCTCGAAAGCCCGGAGACCTTGCGTACTGCGGATTATCACCGTATTCCCCGTCATGCCGGGTTACAGGCAGGCGCTCCGGCCCTCAAACAGGCATGGGAAAAAGTACAGGATGCCTGTATCAGCCAAAACCCTTACCGGTTAGGCGAAGCCGCTACGCTTAGCGCAGTCGCCAGCCAGTTGCTGTTACCGAAGCCAGATTTTGATTTGCTCTTAGCGCTGGTAGAGGAATGTGATTTATACGGCGTTAACGTCGCGCACAGCGGCAGCGTTGTCGGCCTGATGCTGGACAGAACACGTCATGATGTGGATTACATTAAATGGATGCTGGCGCAGAAAAAACTGACGGCCCACTGGCCGGAACAGCATTTATTACGGATGGTCGCAGGCGGAGTTGAACTGCAATAAGGGTCGCCGCGCAGCAGCGACCCGGACAAGCATAAATCGTTACTCAGCTTTCGCTTCGCCGTTTTTCAGTTCGCCCATGGCTTTCAGCTTCTTAGAAATATCGCGGCGCTCTTTTGAGATCTCAGCATTTTTGATGATGTAATCATCTACGCGATCTTCGTAATCGCTTTTCATGCTGGCAATAATGCCCTGGATCGCTTCGACGCTCATCCCAGGCTTGATGTAGTCGCTCAGGTTGTCCAACAGCAGGACACGTTTCTGGTTGTCACGGATCTTTTTCTCAACGTCCTGGATTTCACGTTGCAGTTTGTTTTTACGACGGAACAGACGAACAAATTCTAGCACGTCCTGGAAAGAAGGCTTGGTAGTTTCCATTTTTACACCCCTGATAATGTGAGATTCGGATTCGTTAAAACAACGGCTAAAGTGGGTCAACATTACTTTCATGCCCGCCATACTTCAAGTTGCATCTGCATCGACAATGCATGGTTGAAACCTGAATTATCGAGGGTAAAGCCATTGCAGTTACCAATGGTTTTAGCCTTTTTCAGTATCATACCTCTAATCTTTGCTGAATCGAAGCAGCAGTAGAACCAATCCCCTCATCTGCTCTTTATTTGCGCAACGCGCGACAGATTAAATGCGAAAGTAACTCCAGCTGTCGCGCCATCTCCATATTCAACCAAACGTAGCCGTGAATAGGCGTTTCCGCGACATTATCACCTTTATGCTCAGCGATAAGCTGACGTAGCTCCACCACGGTATCGTTGAGCTTTTCCGTATTGGCCAGCACTGGCTGCGGGTTACCTTCATATAATGCATGCGTTATTGTCAGTAGCGCCTGCTGCGTCCTGAGCTGGGTTTCACGCAGCGTATGCGCGTTCAGCATAACAAAATGGCTGGTACGGCTGGCCCAGAGCGCATTAATTTGCAGCTCCAGCATGCAGACGAGGTTACGATTAACCGTCTGAATAGCCTCAAAAATGGATTTTTGAATGTGTGTTTCTTTACTGGCGGGGACGATGAGTCCGCGCATTTTGACAACTTCGCTCAGCAGCTGTTGTAAATGCTTCTCCAGGCGCGGTTGTTCGAGCAGATTGGGGGAAAGCGCCGCCTGATACACCCGATTGTATCCCGTCACGCAATGCGCCAGCTGAATACGCCAGTGTATAAATGCCCGCTGTGGCCAGATGCCGGTAAACAGCATCGCCAGTAACGAACCGAGAATAACATCGCCACCGCGCCATAACGCCGTATTCATATCCCCAGCGGGCGCGCCCACAACGACAGCAAGCGTAATACCAATCAGCAGCGCCTGATACGGTTTTTTGCCCAATGCCAGCCAACCGCAGAGAAACATCGCCACCGCGCACCATATCAGCATTAGCGGAAGCGAAAAGAGCTCCAGACGCAGGGCCACCAGCCCAAGCACCGATCCCAGGATCGTGCCGCCAATCCGTTCAAAAGCTCGGGGAACAACGTTACCCCAAAAAGAAATAGGCCCCATGATCACCACCAGCGTGATCAGAGGCCATGTACCTTCAGGAATGTTTAACAGGCGTACCAACAGAAAAGTGAGAATAAACGCAAGCGCAATGCGAATACCGTGCACTACACGATAATGACGATACAAACGAATTTCAAAAGGACTCAGTGACTTATTGGCACGCACTCATGCACTCCGTCAGCGAATAGCAAAGAACAAAATTGTACTCGTTTTTTGCCTGAAAATATCATCCTGTTTTGCATCAAAAACAGTTACTTCGACTGCACCGGTATGTACATTTCAATGTCCCAGTAGCCATCCTCCATGCCATTGTTCATGTACACTTCAAAGCAGGGTTTAGCGGCTATTTCGTAAGTCGTATCCTGCATCAGGCGGTCAAAGAACTGATACCAGGGCGTGGCAAAATCATGATTTTCAACGCGCGCAACGGCAATAGCATAGTCGCCACCCGCCACTTCGGTCAGGATCACCCCTTCGCTATTTTCCGGGATCGCAAAATCTTCAGGCACGGATACCACGGTATCGCAACGCAGTTTCTCCGCCGGGACAACGTCAGGATTGTCGTAATAAACGGCTATCCATTCCAGCGGAACAATTTGCTTCCCGTCGACCCACTTCATTAACTGCTCAAAACCTTGCTTTACCGTTTGTTCCCACGGACCAACCATGTGAAAACCGGCAATCCTGCGTTTATCGACCTGCTTAATCTCGTACTCCATATAACCTCCGCGATTACACTGTATTTATATACAGTGTAATTTTTAGGTATTACGGCCACAAGCAAATAGTGATTATTATGTGAGCAGATTCGCACTCTTGCCAGTCAGGCTTTCCAGGAAATAACTACGCCTTATGGTGGAAATAATCGCTCAGACGCGAGAAAACGCCGCCTTCGCTGACGGACTCCAGCGTAACCAGAGGCCAGTGCGCCACCAGCTTGTCCCGATCGTAGAGTTCAATTTCACCCACACGCTGATGTGCCGCGATTGGCGCGACCAGTTCTTTCTTATCAAGGACATATTTTGCTTTAATGTTAGCGACTTCCGCTTTAGGCAGGGCCATCCAGAAATCCTGCTCGGTGCCCAGGCTGATTTTTTCTTTGTCGCCATACCAGATCCGTTCAGTGCCGACCTGCTTACCGCTACGCAAAACCTGCACCGTATCGAAGTTTTGTTGCCCCCATTGCAGCAGCTTACGCGCCTGGTCTTCGCGCCCTTTCGCACTCTCAGCCCCCATCACAACCGCAATCAGTCGACGTTGTCCATCAACGGCGGAAGCGATCAGGTTGAACCCGGCCCCGGACGTATGCCCTGTCTTCAGACCATCCACGTTCATGGTTTTATCCCACAACAGGCCATTACGGTTTTGCTGCGTGATTCCGTTCCAGGTAAGGCTTTTCTCACTGTACATATGGTAGAAATCCGGTTCACCATGGATGATAGCCCTCGACAATACGGCCAGATCGTAAGCAGAGCTATGCTGACCTGGCGCATCCAGACCATGGACCGTTTCAAAATGGGTGTCCTGCAGGTTCAGCTTTTGCGCATAGCTGTTCATCATCGCGACAAACTGCGGTTGTCCCCCGGCGATGTAATCCGCCAGCGCCACGCAGGCATCATTACCTGAATCAACAATTAGCCCGCGGCTGAGGTCGCGCACCGAAACACGATCGCCTTGTTTCAGGAACATCAGGGATGAACCGACGAATACCGGATTGTCTTTCGCCCAGGCATCGCGCCCAACGGTGACAATATCGGTTGGACTAATGCGCTTACTGTCGATTGCGCGATCAACAACATAGCCGGTCATCAGCTTGGTCAGACTGGCGGGGTTACGTTGCTGGTGTTCATTACCGGCTGTCAGAATTTGGCCCGTGGTGTAATCCATTAATACCCACGCCCCGGCATTTATCGCAGGCGGCTGAGGGGCGAAGCTGGCGGCATCGGTCGCCCAGGCGGACGTAAAACTCATCGTGAATAGTGAAGCGGCAATAAACAAACGGCGTTTCAACAGCATGTCCTCAGAAAAGGGAGAAATAGCCGTTCTTTTTACGGAAGTTCTGTCGAACAAACTTGAATAAATTGCAAGAAAATGTGACACAAGGCACATTTTCTTGCTGTTATACAAGGCTGTCAGAGACAAACCGCGCGCGAAATTATCCTTTGCGTGGCGCAGTCTCTGCGTGATGACTGCGATGGCGATGATAGCCGTCGATCATACTGCGGAAAATTTGCCCTGGCGTGTCGCCCAGCGTGCACAGGTAAATATGTGCGCAGATGAACAGTAAACCCACAATCGCTAACGCCATATGCAGCACCAGCATTACAGGCCCTGCCGCTACCACCTGCGGGTAGAGGCATAACAACCCGGTGATGATCAACAGCGGAACCAGCGCGTACATAATGGCCAGGTAGGCCAGTTGTTGCAGTGGGTTAAATTTATCCTTTGCCGTTGCGGCAAACGGATGCGGCTCGCCTTTCATGATGCCATACAGATAAAAGCGCGTTTGCAGCAGGCAGCGTGATATCAACCCGTTTAGCTTCACGCGATAATGGCAGCCGTTGCCGCTGGTTGCGTTTATTAACACAAAGCCTATCCAGAAGGCCAGCAATGCGAAGCCGCACCAGGTATGCACCTGTACCATCAACGCTACCGGTCCGACAGAGAAGTGGCCAAACAGGCCGCTCAGCAAAAGCAGAATAAAGAGTAGCGCATTTCCCCAGTGCCAACGGCGAACAGCCAGCGAATAGAGGTATTCCCGGTGCTCCTCTCCGGTTGCCGTTTTCGGCGCCAGCATCCGACGTAACAGCGCGTGCGTGATCAGCCCTGCAATCATCAGCACAACAATAACGCCCGCATAAATGAGCCACAGCGGCCAGTAGTCCGGCGCATAGTTAAGCTCCGCTCCCCAGATAGAATTCATACTTTACCCTCCTGATGGATCTCTTTACGCCGATAAACACTCACCGGGCCACTACGCGTATCCTGCTGGCGATAAACCTCTTTTTGATTGATCCAGTGCTGTATTTCCGGATCATCGCGACGACCAAACTTCAACGCATCCGTAGGACAAACGGAAACGCAGGCGGGTGACTGTCCGACCTCCAGGCGGGTATCCGCGCAGAAATTACATTTGTCTGCGATTCCCGTTTGTGGATTGAGATAACGGACATGGAACGGACAAGCAGCAACGCAGTAGTCACAGCCAATACAGCGAGATTTATCCACCTGCACAATGCCGTTTTCATCACGGAATGAAGCACCGGTTGGACAAACGCTGACGCACGGCGCATCTTCACAATGCTGGCAGGAAACACGAACAAACTGGAAGTGGGACAGTGCCTCGGGTTCCTGTTCCGGTGAACGGATCTGCACCTGTAAGCGGCTAAAACCTTCAGGCACGTCATTCAGTACCTTGCAGGCAACCGTACACGCCTGACAACCAATGCAGCGTTTTTCGTCATGCAGCATGACATAAGGGTTTGTTGATTGATTCATGATGTACTCCTTTCTCATGCCCGACGAAGCGTAACGCCAGAGGTGTGGACCACCGTACCTGACACCGGACTGGTGACATGCGGAAGCAAATTACCGCAGTGAATACCGTGCGTCGTCGCGGCTGTTTTGGCTCCTGCCTTGGCGCCAAATCCCATATAGACGAATAGCGTATCGGGTCGAATACCGGCGGTGACCAGCGCTTTGCCTTTTTCCTTACCGGTTGCATTTTCCAGCCAGATGTCATCGCCGCTTTTGATGCCTTTTTCACGGGCCGTTTGCGGGTGGATCCACACAGCGTTGTCCCACATCAACTCACTCAGCAGTGGCACATATTGCGTTGCGCCATTGGTATGAACCGCCACTTTCCCTTGAATAAAGTAGAGTTCATTGTCGCCTTTGAGCGCGAAATTGCGGGCGCGAGGAACACCGTAGCCAGGCAGGAGTGTTTCCAGCTCCGCAGAGTAGAGTTCGATTTTTCCTGACGGGGATTTAAAGCGCAGTTGTTCACCATAGGTGCCGTCGCTATCAACCGCAACCGCGCCCGGATAGCGCGCCACAAACTGACGCACCGCTTCGGGTTCGCGCAGCAATAGCGGAACACCCCACTCCCGATACCCTTTCTGACGTAGCTCAGCAGATAACGCATGATCGCCATTAAGCTGGTACAGCTGACGCGTTTGCATATCCTGCCATGGGTAGAATTGCCCAAGGCCTAACTGAACAGCCAGTTCTTTCCAGATTTGCCAGCTCGGACGCGCATCACCGATAGGCTCTACAACCTGCTGACGCAGGGCATAGGCTGGATTCAGCCCTGACATATCAGAAACTTCTTCATCGCGCTCAAGGTAAGTACATTCAGGTAAAAGATAATCGGCATACGCCGCGCTTTCGCTTAAATAGACATCGCAGCTGACCACCAGGTCGAGCTGTTCAACAGTCTTAACCAGATCTGGTCGACAGGTCACGGTCTGGAAAGGGTTGTGTCGGGACATAATCCATCCCTTCACCGGATACGGCGTTTGATTTAAGACGGCATCAATAATGCTCTGCACAACGCCGCCGCCGGCCGCGATGTACTTGAACTGCGGGGCAACCAGATCGATACGCTGCGCCGTTGGTTTGGGTAACTTGGCATCGGGTTTTGCCAGCACGGGAGCAACTTTCTCTCCGGCCAACTTATTGTACGTTGCCGCCGCTTTTTTCTGATACAACCCGCCCTCACGCTCAATATTTCCAAGTAACACATTGAGGGTGAAAATCATGCGCCGCATATCAATTTCTTCTTGCGAAAACGTCGCACGATGACCCGGACTGACGATGGCGTGAGGCGCGCAGGCGGCCATTTCGCGGGTGACCCGGATAATCACATCAGCAGGCACATCAGCGAGCTTTTGCGCCCATTCCGGCGTGGTCTCTTGTACCGCCTCAGCCAGTTGGTCAAACCCTGTGGTGTAGCGTGCCACAAAGTCTGCGTCATACAGATTTTCTTTGATCATGACGTGACACATCGCCATCAGCACCGGTAAGTCACCGCCAGGCTTAAGCGCATGCCATTCATCCGCTTTGCTGGAGAAGACGGACAAACGGGGATCAAAGCTGACCATCTTCGCGCCCTTTTCCTGCGCGGTCATCAGTTCATGCGTGTCGGCAACTTCAATGCCTTCATAGAGGTTATGGCCAAAAGAGACCATATAACGGGTATTGACGATATCCATGGCTAAATCGCCGCCCATCATAACTTTAGCGGCAATCGCTTTTCCGGCGGGACATGTCGACGCGTGAGTAAACGTGTTCGGCGATCCAAAAGCCGTCGCGAGATGAAATAAATGGCCAGAAAGCGAACCGGACTTGGAAGAGAATACGACCCCCTCGGGACCATGCTGCGCTTTTATTGCCGTCATTTTCTCGGCAATTTCTTTATATGCCTGCTGCCAGCTAATCACCTGCCATTCACCGCTCCCGCGAGGTCCTGTGCGTTTCATCGGTTTAACAATACGATGCGGGTCGTTGACCAGGCTAACACCGCTCCCTCCGCGCGCACAGACACGCGTGCCCTGCTGAGGCGCATTAGGGTTTCCTTGAATAAAAACCGTCTTATTATTAATTACCTGAGCCTGAATTGGGCAGCGAAAAGAACACATTTCGCACAAACTTGGCGTCAGGGATGTTTTCCCTTTTATGTGCTCGGAAGAATTTCGCGCCAGTGCGCCAGGTGGAAAACTTCCTATCGCACAGGCTGAGCAGCCTATCCCCACCCCTCGTAGAAAATTACGCCGACTAATGCTCATATAACCTCCTGTTATTAGATATATCCAATTATTATATGGAGTTTGGATTATTAATTCTTAACCTCACTCACATTTTATTACAATGGATACAAGCGTATTAATTGAAATATGAAACCGTTGTTTATAAAAGACTTTTAAAGTTTCCAGAACACAGAAAACGAAATGGAAATAACAATAATGGTTATCAATTAACTTATTTCCCAAGTTCTGATTTTAAGAAAATTTATTCCAGTAATTTCCTTTAATGAGGAGAAAATAATTAACCATTCGTTCAAAGCTTCGTTCAGCGCAATTTTCTTGCGGAGGTCATTCCGCATCGATAATCCTCTTGCTGATTCCCTCGCTATTTTTTGGTATTCTTAGATAAGCGCTAAATTGATCCCGGACATAACTGAACAATGAATGACGGCAAGCAGCAACCTGGTTTTCTCTTCCACGATTACGAGACCTTTGGTACCCATCCGGCGCTGGACAGACCCGCACAATTTGCGGCCATCCGCACAGATAACGATTTCAACATTATCGGTGAACCTGAAGTCTTTTATTGCAAACCCGCAGACGACTATCTGCCACAGCCAGAGGCGGTGCTGATTACCGGTATCACACCGCAGGAAGCACGTGAAAAGGGAGAAAATGAAGCTGCTTTTGCTGCGCGTATTCACGCCCTGTTTACCGTGCCGAAAACCTGCATTCTTGGCTATAACAACGTGCGCTTCGATGATGAAGTGACGCGAAACATCCTGTATCGCAATTTCTACGATCCCTATGCCTGGAGCTGGCAGCACGATAATTCGCGTTGGGATCTGCTGGATGTAATGCGAGCCTGCTATGCCCTGCGTCCTGAAGGTATTAACTGGCCGGAAAACGACGATGGCTTGCCCAGCTTTCGCCTGGAACATTTGACCAAAGCGAATGGGATTGAGCATGCCAATGCCCACGATGCAATGGCCGATGTGTATGCCACGATTGCAATGGCGCAATTAGTCAAGTCACGCCAACCACGTTTGTTTGAGTATCTCTATAGCCATCGTAATAAGCACAAACTGGCGGCGCTAATTGATGTGCCGCAGATGAAACCGCTGGTCCATGTCTCGGGCATGTTCGGCGCCTGGCGCGGTAACACCAGTTGGGTGGCGCCATTGGCCTGGCATCCGGAGAATCGCAACGCGGTTATCATGGTCGACTTAGCCGGTGATATTTCACCACTGCTCGAAATGGACAGTGACGCGCTGCGTGAGCGGCTCTACACCGCTAAGGCAGATTTGGGAGATAACCCAGCGGTTCCGGTTAAACTGGTGCACATCAACAAATGTCCGGTACTGGCACAGGCGAACACCCTGCGCCCGGAAGATGCAGATCGTCTTGGTATTAACCGCCAGCGTTGTCTGGATAACCTCAAAACTCTGCGCGAAAACCCACAGGTACGCGACAAAGTCGTGGCAATCTTCGCCGAAGCGGAACCCTTTGCGCCATCTGATAACGTAGACGCCCAGCTGTACAACGGCTTTTTCAGCGATGCCGACCGTGCCGCAATGAAAATAGTTCTGGAAACCGAACCGCGCAATTTACCGGCGCTGGATATCACCTTTGTCGATAAACGCATTGAAAAGCTGCTGTTTAACTACCGTGCGCGTAACTTCCCCGGCACGCTGGATGAAGCCGAACAACAGCGCTGGCTGGACCATCGTCGTCAGGTATTCACGCCGGAGTTTTTGCAAAATTACGCCAATGAATTACAGATGCTGAGTCAGCAATATGCGGATAACAAAGAGAAGCTGACGCTGCTGAAAGCGCTCTGGCAATATGCGCAAGAGATTGTATAAATCCCACGTATAAAAAAACGGAGAACATGTCTCCGTTTTTTTTCAGCTAAATGCAATTATTACGCGATATCTTCGTCGTACTGCGGGACCGGGTTGCGGAAGCTTTTGGTCACGCAAGCCAGGTAGATCAGACCGATACCCGCCCAGATCAGGCCCAGAACCATTGAGCTTTCTTCCAGGTTCACCCACAGCGCGCCAACGGTCAGCGCACCGCACATTGGCAGGAACAGGTACTGGAAGTGATCTTTCAGCGTCTTGTTACGCTTCTCACGGATCCAGAACTGGGAGATTACCGACAGGTTAACGAAGGTAAACGCCACCAGCGCACCAAAGTTAATCAGCGCCGTCGCCATCACCAGGTCGAAGTTGATTGCCAGCAAAGCAATCGCACCAACCAGAATGATGTTCATGGACGGAGTACGCCATTTCGGGTGTACATAACCGAAGAAGCTTTTCGGGAATACGCCATCACGGCCCATCACGTACATCAGACGCGCAACGCCTGCATGCGCCGCCATACCGGACGCCAGTACGGTAATGGTAGAGAAAATCAGCGCGCCTACCTGGAAGAACTTACCCGCAACATACAGCATGATTTCTGGCTGCGAAGCATCTGGATCCTTAAAGCGCGAGATATCCGGGAAGTACAGCTGCAACAGATAGGTGGAGACGATAAAGATCAGGCCACCAATCAGAGCGGTCAGGAAAATCGCACGCGGGATCACGCGCTCAGCGTCTTTGGTTTCTTCTGACAGGTTGCTGATACCGTCAAAACCGGTGAACGAGAAGCACAGGATGGTCGCACCGGTGATCATCGGGATCACGTGCGCATCACCAGACCAGAACGGACGGCTGCTTGCCAGCGTACCGGCCCCTTCCCCTTCGAACACGCCATAAACGACCATGCCGAGGATCACCGCAATCAGCACCACCTGCAACAACACGATCACAGTGTTGAAATTGGCGACGGATTTGAGGCTACGCAGGTTGAAGGCGGTCATAAAGGCCACCAGCGCCACCACGAACATCCACGATGGAATCGAGGGCACCAGCGCTTCAAAATATATTTTCGCCAACAGAATGTTGATCATCGGCGCGAACAGGTAGTCCAGCAGCGATGACCAGCCAACCATAAAGCCAACGGTCGGGCTAATGGATTTCTGGGCGTAAGTGTAGGCAGAGCCTGCGGACGGATAGCGACGAACCAGTTTACCGTAGCTTAGTGCGGTAAAGAGGATGGCGATCAGTGCAAAGGCGTAAGCTGTCGGGACGTGACCATCGGTCATTCCTGAGACGATACCGAATGTATCGAACAGCGTCATCGGCTGCATATAGGCAAGGCCCATCATGACAACCGGAACCAGCGTAAGCGTTTTACGTAATTCCACGCGAGAGGTGTTTGGAGTAGCGTTATGCGACATGGTTATCCCCCATTACGGCGAAAACCGTCGCGTAAGCAAAAAATTGCCCCATTTTTTGTTAATCCTCAGCGACAACAACTGTCGATTTTTAAGTAAGTATCTATCCGGTACGAAGCCCGGCCTCTTTTATGAATGATTGGTTTGATGCAAAAAAATAACCGACGCGTATTAAAACGTCGGTTAATGTCATTTTTTGCAAGCGGCGTATTTTGCACTAATTTGGGGAGAAATAACAAGAGATTGAAGCAACTGTAAAAAAATATTTTTTCTCAACTGATTGATTTATCAGCATCCGTTTTAACATACACCCCGGCAATAGCACTATTTGCTAAAATCTCATCCCGCCACCAGGCGCTGGCAAGCCCGGCGGTCTGTTCATTCCACCCTATCCACACGGGTTCAAACAGAATTTGTCCGACCACTTTCTTTTCAATCAGAGCGCCGCTGTCCAAAAATCGCTGCGCCAGGTAACGTGGAATATATCCGCATCCCAAACCACTAATTTGCAGCTCCAGCTTGGTTTTGAAGTCAAAAACGGTAATCGCTTCCTGATCGTCCAACACCTGAACGCCGGAGATGTTCGCTTGATGCGCATTATCTCCCACCACGATGGCGCGAAAACGTCGAATAGTACGCCGATGTAATGGTTCCTGTTCCTGCGCCAGGGGGTGATGCGGCGCAACGACAAACACCTGTTCCAAAGCGCCCAGCCGCGCAAAGCCAAATTCACTCCCCGCTGGCGGTTCATGCATAGCACCGACAATAATATCCGCCCGCCCCTGAGTCAGTGCATCCCAGGAGCCGCCCAGAACGCCGTTAATAAATTTCAGACGCGTCACACTATGACGTTGATAGAAAGATTCGATAAGGGGAGCCAGCAGGGAAAAGGGAAACGTATCATCGACGCCGATAACCAGTTCATTCTCCCAGCCTTCATGGAGCTTAATGGCTTGCTTTTCGAGTTCGCGGACGGAATGCAATACCTCTCGCCCCTTTTCCAGCAGCATTTGACCGGTGCGGGTAAACTTAGCCCGGTGCCCACTGCGATCTAATAACTGAATATTAAGATCGCTTTCCAGTTTATGGACGGTGTAGCTAAGCGCAGACGGCGTCTTATACAATTTTGCCGACGCCGCCGCGAAACTGCCCTCTTTTTCTAACGCATCGAGGATGATAAGAACGTCCAGCAGTGGTTTCATACTCGCCCCCTGGCGGTATACAGCGACACTCTGCTGGCCTGTCACTCCATCGGCATCACCAGCGGATCGGGATACTGGTACTCAAATCCAAGCTCATTACAAATACGGCTGCCATCAATGACTTTACCTTTACCGTTACCGTTATCCGCACCGCCGCGAAATTCCGGCGGTTCCATCCCCAACTGGCGGGCCATCTGTGGATAGAACACATTACGCGCCGGATGCAAAGGCGCACATATATTATAGATGTGTCCCCCTTTGGGCGCTTGCAGCAGCAACGTGATGGCAGAAACGACATCATCAAGATGCACCAGATTGACGCCATGGTGTCCATCTGGCGCCGTCTTACCCGCGAAAAATCGGCCAGGATGTCTTCCCGGACCAACCAGCCCGGCCAGGCGCAGAATATCAACCGAGGTGCCAGGCAAGTTGTGCAGCCAGTCTTCAAGTTCTTTCAGGACACGCCCGCTGGCGGTGACCGGGTTACGCGGTGTTCCCTCTTTCACGATGCCCTGGACATCACCATAGACCGACGTCGAGCTGGTAAAAATAATCCGCGGGATCCGGTACGCCAATGCACTGTCCACCAGCTCCTGCATGGCCTGCAGGTAAAATGCCTCCCCCGGCCCGCTACGGCGCGCAGGTAGCGTAATAACCAGAGCATCAGCGTCCATGAGTGCGTCGAGATCGTCGGCCTCACAGACCAGTTCAGGCTCCAGGCGCAGCGAGTAACTCTCGATACCGCTCATGCGGGCCGCTTCCACTCCATCTAATGTGGTTTTGCTGCCGGTCACCTGCCAGCCTCTCGCCGCCAGCGACATGGCTAACGGCATGCCTAACCAACCTAACCCGACAATTGCGACCTTTTTCATGCCTTCTCTCCTGACTTTTGGCCTATAACGCAAGGCTACGCCAGCCCACGGTGGCTGACAATTCATAGTATCAATATGAAATGAATTAATGATCAAAAAAAGCCCTTGCTTTCCGTAGCTAAAGTGGTTTAGGTTAAAAGACATCAAATGAATAAACATTCATCGAGAAATTTATGACACGCGCTCAATTTAAACACCATCATCACCATCATCCTGACTAGTCTTTCAGGCGATGTGTGCTGGGAGACATTTAAATCTTCCAGCGGTGCATGAGCGTATGAGAAAGCCCCCGGAAGATTTCTTCCGGGGGCTTTTTTTGTGCGTGACCCAAACTGATTCAGACAGGATAACGAGGAACAAATAATGTTAGACAACACCCGTTTACGCATAGCTATGCAGAAATCAGGCCGTTTAAGCGACGATTCACGCGAATTACTGGCCCGTTGCGGCATTAAAATTAATCTTCACACCCAACGCTTAATTGCGATGGCAGAGAATATGCCGATTGATATTCTGCGCGTGCGTGATGACGATATCCCGGGTCTGGTGATGGACGGCGTCGTTGATCTTGGCATCATTGGGGAAAACGTTCTGGAAGAAGAGCTGCTCAACCGTCGGGCACAGGGTGAAGATCCTCGCTATTTTACCCTGCGTCGTCTGGACTTCGGCGGCTGCCGTCTTTCGCTGGCAACCCCGGTTGATGAAGCCTGGGATGGCCCGACCGCGCTGAACGGGAAGCGTATCGCCACCTCTTACCCGCACCTGCTCAAGCGTTATCTCGATCAAAAAGGGGTGTCATTTAAATCCTGTCTGTTAAACGGTTCTGTCGAAGTCGCACCCCGCGCGGGCCTTGCCGATGCGATCTGCGATCTGGTCTCAACCGGTGCAACACTTGAAGCCAATGGTTTGCGTGAAGTGGAAGTGATTTACCGCTCTAAAGCGTGTCTGATTCAGCGCGATGGTGAAATGGCCGCAGCCAAACAGCAGTTGATCGACAAACTCCTGACCCGCATCCAGGGGGTTATTCAGGCTCGTGAATCCAAATACATCATGATGCACGCGCCGAGCGAGCGTCTGGACGAAGTCATCGCCCTGCTGCCTGGCGCTGAGCGCCCTACCATTCTGCCACTTGCGGGTGACCAGCAGCGTGTGGCTATGCACATGGTCAGCAGCGAAACCCTGTTCTGGGAAACAATGGAAAAACTGAAAGCGCTCGGTGCCAGCTCAATTCTGGTGCTGCCGATTGAGAAGATGATGGAGTAACGGCCATGAGCTTCAATACCCTGATTGACTGGAATAGCTGTAGCCCTGAGCAGCAGCGCGAACTGCTAATGCGCCCGGCGATTTCCGCCTCTGAAAGCATTAGCCGCACAGTGGCCGAGATCCTTGAAAACGTCAAAAACAACGGCGACCAGGCACTGCGCGAATACAGCGCGAAGTTTGATAAAACCGAGGTCGGCGCGCTACGCGTCACTGAGCAAGAAATTCAGCAGGCCAGCAGTCGCCTGAGCGACAAGCTGAAACAAGCCATGCAGACGGCGGTACGTAATATTGATACTTTCCACAGTGCGCAAGTTCTGCCGCCGGTGGATATCGAAACCCAGCCGGGCGTACGCTGCCAGCAGGTTACCCGCCCTATCGCTTCCGTGGGCCTGTATATTCCTGGCGGGTCGGCACCGCTGTTCTCTACCGTATTAATGCTGGCGACCCCGGCGCGTATCGCCGGCTGCAAAAAAGTGGTGCTGTGCTCGCCACCGCCAATTGCCGATGAAATCCTCTACGCTGCGCAGCTGTGTGGCGTGAAAGAAGTGTTTAACGTGGGTGGCGCACAGGCCATTGCCGCGCTGGCGCTGGGCACGGAGTCTATTCCGAAGGTCGATAAAATCTTCGGGCCGGGCAATGCGTATGTGACCGAAGCCAAACGCCAGGTCAGCCAGCGTCTTGACGGCGCAGCCATCGACATGCCTGCCGGACCGTCCGAAGTATTGGTTATCGCCGACAGCGGCGCAACGCCAGATTTTATCGCCTCCGACCTGCTCTCTCAGGCCGAGCACGGTCCGGACTCGCAGGTGATCCTGCTGACGCCGGACGCTAAGCTTGCCGAGGGAGTTGCCAAAGCTGTTGAACGTCAGCTCGCCGAGCTGTCCCGAGCCGACACCGCGCGTCAGGCGCTCTCTGCCAGCCGCTTAATCGTAGCGAAAGATCTGGCGCAGTGCGTTGAAATCTCCAACGCCTACGGGCCGGAGCACCTGATCATTCAGACCCGCAACGCACGTGAGTTGGTTGACGACATTACCAGCGCCGGTTCGGTGTTCCTTGGCGACTGGTCGCCGGAATCCGCAGGCGACTACGCTTCCGGCACCAACCACGTGCTGCCAACCTACGGTTATACCGCAACCTGTTCCAGCCTGGGGCTGGCTGATTTCCAGAAACGGATGACCGTACAGGAATTAACACCACAAGGTTTCTCTGCGCTGGCCGCCACCATTGAAACCCTGGCCGCGGCTGAGCTGCTGACCGCCCACAAAAATGCCGTCACCCTGCGCGTTAACGCCCTGAAGGAGCAAGCATGAGCACTGACAACTTTCTCAGCGTCACTGATTTAGCCCGTAAGAATGTACGCGAGTTAACGCCTTATCAGTCTGCCCGCCGTCTTGGCGGTAATGGCGACGTCTGGCTCAACGCGAATGAATACCCCACCGCCGTTGAGTTTCAGCTAAGCCAGCAAACGCTGAACCGCTACCCGGAGTGCCAGTCGAAAGCCGTGATTGAGAATTACGCGCAGTATGCAGGCGTCAAGCCGGAGCAGGTGCTGGTCAGCCGCGGCGCAGATGAAGGGATCGAACTGCTGGTGCGCGCTTTTTGCGAACCCGGTAAAGATGCGATTCTGTACTGCCCGCCGACTTACGGCATGTACAGCGTCAGCGCTGAAACAATTGGCGTCGAATGCCGTACCGTCCCGACACTTGACGACTGGCAACTGGATTTACAAGGTATCGCGGACAAGCTTGATGGCGTGAAGGTGGTTTATGTATGCAGCCCTAATAACCCAACGGGCCAGTTGATTAAGCCACAGGATCTGCGTTCGCTGCTCGACATGACGCAGGGTAAAGCTATCGTGGTTGCCGATGAAGCGTATATCGAGTTTTGCCCGCAGGCCACGCTGGCAGGCTGGCTGTCTGAATATCCGCACCTGGTGATTTTACGCACGCTGTCCAAAGCGTTTGCTCTCGCCGGTTTACGCTGCGGGTTTACGCTGGCCAATGAAGAAATTATCACTCTGCTGTTAAAGGTGATCGCCCCTTACCCGCTCTCTACGCCGGTGGCAGATATCGCCGCCCAGGCGCTGACGCCGCAAGGGGTTGCCGCCATGCGCCAACGTGTAGAGCAGATCCTGCAAGAGCGTCAGTATCTGGTAGAGAACCTGAAAACAATTCGCTGTGTAGAACAGGTCTTCACTTCTGAAACCAACTATGTTCTGGCGCGCTTCACCGCATCCAGCAGCGTATTTAAATCTTTGTGGGATCAGGGCATTATCTTACGAGACCAGAACAAACAACCCTCGTTAAGCGGCTGCCTGCGAATTACTGTCGGAACCCGTGAAGAGAGCCAGCGCGTCATTGACGCCTTACGTGCGGAGCAAGTATGAGCCAGAAGTATCTTTTTATCGACCGCGATGGAACCCTGATTTCCGAACCGCCAAGTGACTTTCAGGTTGATCGCTTTGACAAACTGGCTTTTGAGCCGGAAGTCGTTCCTGTTTTGCTGAAACTGCAAAAAGCAGGCTATAAGCTGGTGATGATTACCAACCAAGATGGACTGGGAACGCAGAGTTTCCCGCAGGCCGATTTTGACGGTCCGCATAACCTGATGATGCAAATTTTCACCTCTCAGGGCGTGGCATTTGATGAAGTGCTGATTTGCCCGCACCTGCCGACGGACGAATGCGCTTGCCGGAAGCCAAAAGTGAAGCTGGTTGAGCAGTACCTGGTTGAACAGGCCATGGACATAGCAAACAGCTACGTCATTGGTGATCGTGCCACAGATATTCAGCTGGCTGAAAACATGGGAATTCGCGGATTGCGTTATCACCGTGACACCCTGAACTGGGCGATGATCGGCGAACAGTTGACCAAGCGTGACCGCTACGCGCACGTTGAGCGCAATACCAAAGAAACGCAGATTGACGTCAAAGTCTGGTTGGACCGCGAAGGTCAAAGCAAAATCAATACCGGCGTTGGCTTCTTTGACCACATGCTGGATCAAATCGCCACTCACGGTGGTTTTCGCATGGAGATAGCCGTTAAGGGCGATCTGTATATTGACGATCACCACACCGTAGAAGATACCGGTCTGGCGCTGGGTGAGGCCTTAAAGCTGGCATTAGGCGATAAACGTGGCATCAACCGTTTTGGTTTTGTCCTGCCGATGGACGAGTGTCTGGCACGTTGCGCGCTGGATATCTCCGGGCGTCCGCACCTGGAATACCGCGCTGAGTTTACCTACCAGCGCGTGGGCGATCTGAGCACGGAGATGATTGAACACTTCTTCCGCTCACTCTCTTACACCATGGGCGTCACCCTGCACCTGAAAACCAAAGGGAAAAATGACCACCACCGCGTGGAAAGCCTGTTTAAAGCCTTTGGCCGCACGCTGCGTCAGGCAATTCGCGTAGAAGGCGACACGCTGCCCTCCTCAAAAGGAGTGTTGTAATGAACGTAGTGATCCTCGATACCGGCTGCGCCAATCTGAACTCGGTGAAATCCGCCGTTGCGCGCCATGGATACGACCCGGTTGTCAGCCGCGATGCGGATGTGGTGCTCCGTGCCGATAAGCTGTTTCTACCCGGCGTTGGTACCGCGCAGGCGGCTATGGACCAGTTGCACGAGCGTGAACTTATTGAGCTGATTAAGGCCTGTACGCAGCCGGTGCTGGGGATCTGCTTAGGCATGCAACTGCTTGGGCGGCGCAGTGAAGAGAGTAACGGTGTCTCCCTGTTGGGCATTATTGATCAGGACGTCCCTAAAATGACCGATTTCGGTCTGCCGCTGCCGCATATGGGCTGGAATCGCGTTTATCCGCAGGCGGGAAATCGTCTGTTCCAGGGTATTGAAGATGGGGCGTATTTCTACTTTGTCCACAGCTACGCGATGCCAGTGAATCCATGGACCATCGGCCAATGTCATTACGGCGAACCGTTTACCGCGGCAGTGCAAAAGGACAATTTCTTTGGCGTGCAGTTCCACCCGGAACGTTCGGGTGCGGCTGGGGCGCAGTTGCTGAAAAACTTTCTGGAGATGTAATGATTATTCCGGCATTAGATTTAATCGACGGCACGGTGGTGCGTCTTCATCAGGGCGATTACGCACAGCAACGTGATTACGGCAACGATCCTCTGCCCCGCTTGCAGGATTATGCGGCACAAGGCGCGCAGGTCCTACATCTGGTGGATCTGACCGGGGCAAAAGATCCGCAGAAACGACAAATACCACTGATTAAAACGTTGGTCGCGGGCGTCAATGTTCCGGTGCAGGTGGGCGGCGGTGTGCGTACTGAAGCGGACGTTGCGGCACTGCTTGACGCCGGTGTGGCGCGTGTGGTGGTCGGTTCGACGGCGGTTAAATCCCCTGAGGAAGTTAAGAGCTGGTTCGAACGTTTTGGCGCCGACGCGCTGGTGCTGGCGCTGGACGTGCGTATTGATGAGCAAGGTAATAAACAGGTTGCGGTCAGCGGCTGGCAGGAAGATTCCGGGGTTTCGCTGGAAGAACTGGTGGAAACCTATTTGCCCGTGGGTCTGAAGCATGTGCTGTGCACCGATATTTCCCGCGACGGTACGCTAGCGGGTTCAAACGTCGCGCTTTATGAAGAAGTGTGCGCCAAATATCCGCAGGTGGCGTTTCAGTCATCTGGTGGCATTGGCGGAATCGAGGATGTAGCGGCCCTGCGCGGGACCGGAGTACGCGGCGTGATTGTCGGACGCGCCCTGCTGGAAGGTAAGTTCACCGTTGAGGAGGCCATCCAATGCTGGCAAAACGCATAATTCCTTGTCTGGACGTTCGCGATGGACAGGTGGTAAAAGGCGTCCAGTTTCGCAATCACGAGATTATTGGCGACATCGTTCCGCTGGCAAAACGCTATGCCGATGAAGGCGCAGATGAACTGGTGTTCTACGATATCACCGCTTCCAGCGATGGCCGTGTAGTCGATAAAAGCTGGGTATCGCGCGTGGCGGAAGTGATCGACATTCCGTTCTGCGTTGCCGGTGGGATTAAGTCCATCGATGATGCGGCGCGTATTCTCTCCTTCGGGGCGGATAAAATCTCCATCAACTCCCCGGCGCTGGCTGACCCGGAGCTTATCACGCGTCTGGCGGACCGCTTTGGCGTACAGTGCATTGTGGTGGGTATCGATACCTGGTATGACGCTGCAACCGGTAAATATCACGTTAACCAGTACACCGGGGATGAGAGTCGTACCCGCATCACGCAGTGGGAAACGCTGGATTGGGTGCAGGAAGTGCAGAAACGTGGCGCGGGCGAAATCGTGCTGAACATGATGAATCAGGACGGTGTGCGTAACGGCTACGATCTGGAACAGCTGAGAAAAGTGCGCGACGTTTGCCATGTACCGCTGATTGCCTCCGGTGGCGCGGGCACCATGGAACACTTCCTCGAAGCCTTCCGGGATGCTGACGTTGACGGCGCGCTTGCCGCCTCCGTCTTCCACAAGCAAATTATCAATATTGGCGAATTAAAAGCGTACCTGGCAACACAGGGCGTGGAGATCAGGATATGTTAACGAAGCAACAATGCCGCGAGCTGGACTGGGAAAAAACTGACGGACTGATGCCAGTTGTCGTGCAGCATGCGGTCTCCGGCGAAGTATTGATGCTGGGTTATATGAACCCGGAGGCGCTGGATAAAACGCTTGAAAGCGGTAAGGTAACCTTTTTCTCGCGGACCAAACAACGCCTGTGGACCAAAGGTGAAACCTCGGGCAACTTTCTTAATGTGGTCAGCATCACACCCGATTGCGATAACGACACCCTGTTAGCACTGGTTAACCCAATCGGGCCAACCTGCCACAAAGGCACCTCAAGCTGCTTTGCTGACGCCAGCCATCAGTGGCTGTTCCTGTATCAGTTAGAACAACTACTGGCTGAGCGTAAAACCGCCGACCCGGCAAGCTCTTACACCGCGAAGCTGTATGCCAGCGGCACCAAACGCATTGCGCAAAAAGTGGGTGAAGAAGGCGTGGAAACCGCGCTGGCCGCCACCGTGAACGATCGTTTCGAGCTGACGAATGAAGCCTCTGACCTGATGTACCACCTGTTAGTGCTGCTACAGGATCAGGAGCTTGACCTGACCACCGTGATTGAGAACTTACGTAAGCGTCATCAGTAATCTACAGACGTAAAAAAACCGGGCTTGCCCGGTTTTTTTGTTATTAGATTAGGCTTACTGCGCTCTGGCTTTGTAACCACGCAGTGCATTTCGCCCCAGCACGATACCTGCACCAATCATCCCACCCAGCAATACTGCCAGTACCAGGGTAATTGCTTTTTTCGGACTGTCGCGACGAATCGGTAACGTTGGTTTCATCACGTAGCGATAAGTGTGCAGTTTTGCCTTCTCGATTTTTAATGCTTCAATATCCAGCAGGTTTTGCTTGGTCTGATAGTAATTACCAGAGAAAATCAATGGACGCGTTGCTTCGTGCTCAATCATTGATCTCAAAGCATCGCTGCCAAGCAGCAGCATACTATCCTGCGTAACATCCTGAGTTTGCTGAATTTGCGGCTTAGTGACACCTGCCTGTTCTGCATAACGCAACGCTTCCTGGATTTGCTTGATGCGCAAATCTTTTTGTTCCTGAGCGACGACTTCCTGGGTCTTCAGAGAGTCTTCAAGAGTACTGGTTTGCAGCTTGATGTTATCAGTCAGGTCAAGCTCCAGCTCTTTGGCAACTTTTTCATCAGTTTGTTGAATGTATTCAGCCAACTGACGCTGAGCTTCTTCTGGTGATCCGCCAACATAAGAAACTGCTAACGGCAACTGTTGGCCTTTAACAGACTGCTCAATTGACAATTTCTCTGGTTTTTCCTGATTATCAAGCGTTTCTGCCAATGCAGAGAAAGAGGTACTGAAACGACCAATAACGTTTGTCTGCAGTTCAGTTACCTTAGGTGCACTGGCGCCATACATCACGTTAAGCGCGTTGTTATAGGTGGCAATCTGTCCGACATCAGGTTGAGTAATAATTGCAGTAGAGGTCCATTTCTCTTTAGCAACCGCCAGATAGCCCACGGCCAGTGCAATGGCAACAACAATCGCGACAACGATAGTGACTTTCCCACGCCATAATTGCAGCAGCAAATCAATCAAATCAATCTGTTCCGGATCGTTAACGCGCCCGGACATGTTGTTATCACTTACAGACATAAATACCCTAATTAAGGAAAGGCTTAAACTTGAATTAGTTTAGCTATAATTTGAAGCAATTCCATAGGATTAATGATAAAAAAATCAAATTGTTTGAGAGATTTTGATTGGTATTTTAGTCACTGATGAAAAAGGGAAGGAATTTAAAAGAAGTGTCAATATACAAAAGATACTCTTTACAGGAAAAGCATCGATCAGCGGGTTAAATGTCAGAATGGTTTATGCTCAACACTTTTGTCAATAAATTCATGGCATGAATATTTATTGACTTACCCGTAAAAATGGTATGAGTAAAAAGGATAACCATTAGCTTTTTTGACATCTGACGGTATTATTCCAGTTTTCGTTGCACCAGATAGTGCCTGGCTGCTTTTTAGCCGAAAAGAGGAACGAACATGAAATACCTGGTTACGGGGGCCGCTGGTTTCATCGGCTTCCATGTTAGCAAACGCCTCCTTGAGGCTGGCCATCAAGTCGTCGGTATCGATAATCTAAACGATTACTACGACGTGAGTCTTAAGCAGGCCCGTCTGGAGCTGCTGGTACACCCCGGCTTCCATTTTCATAAGATCGATTTAGCCGACCGCGAAGGTATGTCAACTCTTTTCGCATCCGGGCATTTTGATCGTGTGATTCATCTCGCTGCACAGGCTGGCGTACGTTATTCACTTGAAAATCCGCACGCTTACGCAGACTCCAATCTCACAGGTTTTCTGAACATACTGGAAGGTTGTCGGCATAATAAAATTCAGCATTTACTCTATGCTTCTTCCAGCTCGGTATATGGTCTGAATCGCAAAATGCCCTTTTCAACGGATGATTCCGTCGATCACCCCGTATCCCTGTATGCGGCAACCAAAAAAGCCAATGAGCTGATGGCCCATACCTATTCCCATCTGTACGGATTACCCACCACAGGCCTGCGTTTCTTTACCGTGTACGGTCCTTGGGGCCGCCCGGATATGGCGTTGTTCAAGTTCACCAAAGCGATGCTGGAAGGGAAAAGTATTGACGTCTATAACTACGGCAAAATGAAGCGTGACTTTACCTATATTGATGATATCGCAGAAGCAATCATTCGCCTGCAGGATGTTATTCCGCAAGCAGACGCTCAGTGGACCGTTGAAACCGGTACACCTGCAGCCAGCATTGCCCCCTGGTGCGTCTACAACATCGGCAATAGTGCACCGGTAGAACTGATGGATTATATCAAGGCGCTGGAAGATGCGCTGGGTATAGAAGCTACGAAAAATATGCTACCGCTACAGCCCGGTGATGTATTGGAAACCAGCGCGGACACTAAAGCACTGTATGATGTTATTGGATTTAAACCTGAAACAACGGTTAAAGATGGGGTGAAGAAGTTTGTTGACTGGTATCGTAACTTCTACAACGTTTAATTACTGACCTGTTTAAAGTAAAAAGGCCTTTAATAAGGCCTTTTTAGAGAAGATGATAATTAATCACTGCCGAACAAATCGCGGGTATACACTTTTTCTGCAACATCAGCCAATTCTGACGTCATACGATTAGAAATAATAACATCCGCTTCATTTTTGAACGCGTTAAGATCGCGGATTACCCGAGAGTGGAAAAATTCATCCTCCTCCATGACCGGCTCATAAATAATAACGGGTACGCCCTTGGCCTTAATACGCTTCATGATCCCCTGAATAGAGGAGGCGCGGAAGTTATCCGAGCCAGACTTCATGATCAGGCGGTATACGCCCACCACCTTCGGCTTCCGCGCGAGGATAGAGTCAGCAATAAAGTCTTTACGCGTACGATTAGCATCAACGATTGCACCGATGATGTTATTCGGCACCGATTCGTAGTTGGCCAGCAGTTGCTTGGTATCTTTCGGTAAGCAGTAGCCACCGTAGCCAAAGGATGGATTGTTGTAATGATTACCAATACGCGGATCCAGACATACACCCTCAATAATTTGCCGGGAGTTCAAACCAAGGCTTTCTGCATAACTATCCAGCTCGTTAAAGTAGGCCACGCGCAGCGCCAGATAGGTGTTGGCAAACAGCTTGATCGCCTCGGCTTCGGTGGAGTCAGTAAACAGCGTCGGAATGTCTTGCTTCAGAGCCCCTTCCTGCAACAGCGCGGCAAAGCGCTCAGCGCGCTCAGAACGCTCGCCAATCACGATACGCGACGGATGCAGGTTGTCGTACAGCGCGCGACCTTCACGCAGGAACTCCGGCGAGAAGAAAATATTATCGATGCCAAACTTCTCTTTAATCGAGTTAGTAAAACCGACCGGAATGGTGGATTTGATGACCATTACCGCATTGGGGTTAATGGCAAGCACATCGCGGATAACGGACTCGACGCTGGAGGTGTTGAAGTAGTTAGTCTTCGGATCGTAATCAGTCGGTGTCGCGATAATTACGTAATCCGCATCACGATATGCATCGTACTTATCAGTCGTTGCACGAAAATTAAGCTGTTTCGTCGCCAGGTACTCTTCGATCTCTTTGTCAACAATCGGGGATTTTTTCTGGTTCAACATCTCGACCTTCGCCGTGACGATATCCAGAGCCACCACTTCATGGTGCTGGGCAATCAGAATACCGTTCGACAGACCTACATAACCTGTTCCTGAGATAGTTATCTTCATTCGCTCTGTAACTTCTTCCAGTTAAACATTGAGGTTGAGCACACCGCCAGCATTGTGGCGTATCGGCTTTGCATTGAATGAGTATATCGTGATTTGCTATTGCACCGACTATCAGACCTGACCGAATCCCATTTTTTGACAATAAAAAAGCCCGGAGGAGCGCTCCGGGCCTGGCTTTACAGTTAGGCTAAATCAGATTAATCCAGCCATTCGGTATGGAACACACCTTCTTTATCAGTACGTTTATAGGTGTGCGCACCGAAGTAGTCACGCTGAGCCTGAATCAGGTTCGCCGGCAGTACCGCAGAACGGTAGCTGTCGTAGTAGGCTACAGCAGCGGAGAATGTCGGTACCGGAATACCGTTCTGCACCGCGTAAGCCACGACATCACGCAACGCCTGCTGGTACTCGTCGGCGATGTTTTTAAAGTACGGAGCCAGCAGCAGGTTGGCGATGCCTTTGTTTTCAGCATACGCGTCAGTGATTTTCTGCAGGAACTGTGCGCGAATGATGCATCCTGCGCGGAAGATCTTCGCGATTTCGCCGTAGTTCAGATCCCAGTTGTACTCATCAGACGCAGCACGCAGTTGAGAGAAGCCCTGCGCGTAGGAGACGATTTTGCCCAGATACAGCGCGCGACGTACTTTCTCAACAAACTCCGCTTTATCGCCAGCCAGTTTAGCCTGCGGGCCGGACAGCACTTTAGATGCCGCAACGCGCTGGTCTTTCAGAGAAGAGATGTAGCGCGCGAATACAGACTCGGTGATCAGCGACAGTGGTTCGCCCAGATCCAGAGAGCTCTGGCTGGTCCATTTACCGGTGCCTTTGTTCGCAGCTTCATCCAAAATCACGTCAACCAGGTATCTACCGTCTTCATCTTTTTTGGTGAAGATGTCTTTGGTGATGTCAATCAGGTAGCTGCTCAGCTCGCCTTCGTTCCACTCGGTGAAGGTGGTGGCCAGCTCTTCGTTAGACAGGTTCAGACCGCCTTTCAGCAGAGAATAGGCTTCAGCAATCAGCTGCATATCGCCGTATTCGATACCGTTGTGGACCATCTTCACGTAATGGCCCGCACCGTCAGCGCCAATATAGGTCACGCACGGTTCGCCATCTTCCGCCACTGCGGCAATTTTAGTCAGAATCGGAGCAACCAGTTCGTAAGCTTCTTTCTGGCCACCAGGCATGATGGACGGGCCTTTCAGCGCCCCCTCTTCACCGCCGGATACGCCGGTACCGATGAAGTTAAAGCCTTCTGCGGAGAGTTCACGATTACGACGAATAGTGTCCTGGAAGAAGGTGTTACCACCATCAATGATGATATCGCCTTTATCCAGGTACGGCTTCAGGGAATCGATGGCAGCATCGGTGCCAGCGCCCGCTTTCACCATTAACAGGATACGACGCGGGGTTTCAAGAGACTCGACGAACTCTTTCACCGTGTAATAAGGAACCAGTTTCTTACCCGGGTTCTCGGCAACAACTTCTTCAGTTTTTTCGCGGGAACGGTTGAAGATGGAGACGGTATAACCACGGCTTTCGATGTTGAGCGCCAGGTTGCGCCCCATCACTGCCATACCGACTACGCCGATCTGTTGCTTAGACATTACATACTCCTGTCAGGTGTGGTCACCGCGCTACTTATGCGCGGCTTGAATGTGGTTTAGATGTTAACTCAGATATAGGTGATATGAATAGCATTTGCTGATATAAGTTGTATTGATTTAATATGATGAATCGTTATCGCTTTGGAGCAAAAACATCAGATTCTTAAACATATAATATTGTCAACACTCATAGTGTTTTTGATATTTAAACCATTTTTCTTTAAGTGAATAATAATTATCAAATTCACTATAAATTATTCTTAGCTTTCATATCTCTAAATAAAGTAACCATTAGACGTGAAACGCATTACTTATTTAGAACTAATGCTTACAGTTACAAGATATCTATAACTTACTAAAAAAAGTAGAAATCCGCCACTAGCTATCGCATAATTTACCAACATAAAAATTTGCCAATTGAATTTCAATTACCTAAGGTTATTTATCTATCCAACTGCATAGAATATTGAAAACGCACGGATTTATTTTAAAGATCGCAACAACGCGCTGACAGCATAATAACACCAATAATAGGAACTTTTCAAAAAAGACATTTTAAGTTTCTTCCTATATATATTCCACTGCCAACAAGCAGCTTTTATTTTGTTACCAGATAATGAATTATCAGCAACGCGATATCGGGCCAAGACTTGTTGTACACATGCAGCACTACTAGAACGACTCAATAACTCTAACCACATTAAATAATCTTCATGACCACACTCTTGCTGTAGACATTTCCCTAGGTTTTTCTGATTATATATACCAGTAAGATTGCCAATACAGTTACCACGAAGCATTCGCGAGTAACCAAATTCTGATGGGCAGTATCGGGTTCCGACAATATTTTTTGGATCATCAGTGAAAATTACATAGTTAGAGCAAACCACATCATATCCTTTTTTAAGCAACGGAACTTGCAAAGATAATTTATTTGACTCCCAGAGATCATCACTATCTAAAAAAGCAATATACTGGCCTTTACAACTTTCAATACCAATATTCCGAGCTCTAGCCACTCCGCTGTTAACTTTTAAACTAATTAGCGTGATGCGAGAGTCATTGAAGCTAGAAACAACTTGAGCAGTATTATCAGTTGAAGCATCATCGATTACATACAAATGCCAATCTTGATAACTTTGCAGTAGTACGGAACTAATACTTTCATAAATATAAGCTGCAGCATTAAAAGCAGGCATAATAATTGATACAGATTCCCTCACGATATTAACTCCTGCCATTGCTGACTAACTTTTTCGACTGTGTAGTGTTCTGCATTTTTAAGCGCTTCATACTGCATACGTTTTCTTAAAGAATTATCTCTAATTAATGTTGCTAATAGCAATGAAAATGCAGTTTCATCACCATCAGCTACAAGTATTCCATCTTCATTATCATTGATAATTTCACGTGGTCCAGTTTTACAATCAAATGCTATTGCTGGCAATCCATATGATTTAGCCTCAATCAGCACTAATGGCAATCCTTCGTAACGAGATGTCATAGCAAGTATACTTGCATTTTTATATTCATCAGCGATAAAGGGTGTAGCTGAAATCAATGAGACACTTTCTGTTATACCTAACTCAAATATAAGATTTTGCAATTCATTACGCTTCTCACCATCGCCTACAATGTGCAACACCCATCCATCGTGATCATCTAAAGAAGCCCAAATCCGTAATAACCTATCAAATGCTTTTTGATAAGTAAGACGACCTACAGCTAGTACTACCTTATTCTTATGCACTAAAGTAGATTCATGCAGTAACTCAAAATTACTTGCGTTAGGAATAATGCTAACACGTGAGCGAACTATATTATTAAGTAATTTATAATCATGCTGTGTCAATAATACAAGATCATCAGCAAATTGATAACTGAGCCATTTGAACATGCGGACTAACCTTGATGACGTCTCAAAAGCGACATGTTCACTAAGTATTAATCGACAATCCAAGTTCAGTAATTTATGTATGCATGCAACCTTGAATGACAGACGTCCCATAGAAATGGTGATCATTACATCGCAAAAGTTTTTCCTCAAAAACATGGCTAACTCATAGAGTGTTTGCTTTTTAAGCACTCTTAATTCAACCCGTTTATCCAAAGGATAATAAGGTATTCCATTTTCCGCAGATAACGAAACCAGGAATACTGAATGACCTGTCAGAGACATCTGATTAGCCAAAAATGATGCGACACGCTCCGTACCGCCAGAGCGAGAGATATCATCAATCAAAATAAATATTTTTTTCATTTTCACCTAGAATAGAGAGAACAAAAAGATACTATGCAGGCCAGACACTAAGCTAACGTCCTATATCGAATAACAAAATCACTTTCACTAGATAAACAAAATCTCGCATCAACAGACAAACATGAGGGAAATAGTACTCTTTCTTTAAAAGAAGTGATTATTATTAAATTAACTTAAAACCCTTATAAAATAAAGGGCACCTCATGTCCCCTCTGCTTTTACATATAATATTAATCATAAAACCAAGATAAAAACAATAATCCTTATGTATGTAAAAGAGGTAATTAACACAAGGAATTTATTATTATCTGGATAATAATTTTTTGATGCAAAAAGCCATATATAATATGAAGCCAACAGTAAAACCATTTGCAGCTATAAACATTTTCATTTTTGTCTTTAACTTGTCTTTATTAGGGTATAACTTAGTACTTGGTGCTATTTCCGGATGAAACGAACAGACCTTATTTGATTTATAAATCCTACCACCAGAGCGAATCAACTCACATGCAAAGATGTACTCTTCACCCGAAGGGTATTTAGTACCAAGGCCAAATCCAGTGTTAAACCGGACGTTTTTTAGTGCAGATATTTTAATAATCATATCAATAGAGCAAATTCTAGCAGCAGAAACAATGTTAACTCTTTTTATTTTTTCATTTGTTTCTATTGCATCTTTATTTAATGTATGAGAAACAATCAATAAAGGACTTTCATTATATTTAGTGGTAAAATGATATATGTAAGGCAATGCTTCATCGTATATATCCACATCATCATCCATGATCCAAAGATAATCTGATTTTGCATTTTCAATTGCCAGATTTCTGCTTTTTGACAACCCAACTTCATTAGATTCTATATATCTAACATTAGATGGTAAGGTTCTTACAAAATCAGAATAATCTTGACCATTAGTAACTTGATGGATCAAAAGATACCGACAATCACTGCGAAATCTTATTTTATAAATTCCTGAATTTAAAGCCGATAAACCAATTTCAATATCCAATTGAGTTTCCTGTTTTCTAGATATGGTTGATTTCACTATAGAAGCATACATGGGTCTATATTAGCTACAATAATATGTGGGTAGCGATAGGGACACTATTAATTATTCAAACCTTAGCGTTAAATTAGCGGTAACTACCGAGATATAGTTCTTATTGATATTTTATAAAATAGCTTTAACAATGTTATGCCGACCATAAAATAATAAAATGCCAAAAAATAATAATACTATCCTTATTGCCTATAAAGCTATAATTGCATATATTATGCTGTTGCAATTTTTTGCTCTACTTACTCCCATTTTTGTCTTTCAACGAATATTAGATAAAAAAACAAGGGTTTAATAGCTGAGCTAAATGCTTCAAGTAATATTTACTATCTTGTATAAATGACTGAATAGTACTCTAATAAATAAGAATTGATATTCTTACTTAAAACTTCCCAAAAACTAACATCAAATGGGTGTTCAAACATATAAAAAGACACATCATCACCTTTATATAAAACAATAAACAGGAAAGAACAATTTATCAAAAGAAGAAAATACAAAGCAATAATTTTACTTGCTGTATAAACTTTCGATGATATTAGCATTGGATATATAAAAAATGGCGAAAGAGCATAGATAAACAAAGCAATCCGAATACCAAAATTTTGCGGTATATTATAACTCATTATCCCCAACAGTAAGAAGAAAATTAGAAATAAAAACATTCTTCTAGTAATTAACTCTGCTCTGGCATTCGAATAAAATAATATTAAAAAGCAAAGTAGATAATTAATAACTATAGTCAAAGCCTGAACGTACCCCATCGAATTGCCATGACTATGAAACAAATAATATTCAATACGTTCGCGTAATGATATAAAGCACACAACCATAAGAAAAATCGCGACAATTAAGACAATAAATTTTATTTTTCTATTTCTTGCTTTTATAAACTCCCACATGCCTATATATAACACTGATGACAAATGAGATGTTATAGCTAACAAATAATAAAAGTATTTTTTCCTATTAAACAATAAAAAAGCATTTAGTAAAAAAACTGCTGATAGCATACTACGCAGAAAATATGCATTAAAAGCATAAAAAGCATAAGACAGGTTGAAAACCAGGAAATATAGGCAAGAAAGTCGAGGATTAATTCGAAGACAAAATAAAAATAAAAAGAACTGAATTATAGTGAAGCTTGAAAGTAAAAAAGCATATTCATTTCCATTAAAAACGAAATAGACGCCCCGCATAATGAGCAATATAAATATTTCAATCCCCCCACCAAATCTCCCGAAACTAAATATATTGGTTTCCATTATATTTCTATAAATCAAAACATATTCAGCAATATCAGAAAATGGAGTTATTGATGAATAGAATAAGATAAAAAATACAATTGAAAGTAGTGAGAAAAAAGCTCTGAGTCTATTGTTAACAAATGGACTGAGCAAACCAATAAGGGGTAACGTGATTAGAGGGTAAATAAAATATAATATAATAACAAAAAATATTGTTATATTATATACTAAAAAAGTATGTATCGTCTTATTTTTTTTGTTAAAGAAAGCATCAGCTTCCACATCGTGATTTTTAAGAATCATTTTTGTATAGATACTCGACAGGACTTAACTTAGATATATGAATTGTTTTGATATAAGATAATCTTTTAACATGGATAAAACATGGCATACTAATTCTGCTCATTATTTTCTGTAAAAATTTCCTCTTATTTTTTAACTTCAACACCTCAAAAAATGTAGAGTCATAGTATTCAAAACTATCCTTCCTAATTAAGTATGGCTCACAAGCTAATATTGCACCAAAAACCTCAACCCCACGAAAAGAAATAACATCGGTATAATTATATAATGAAATTAACTTAGACTGTATTTTATTTATTCCTGCTGGAGTATATATATAGTGTGCATCACATTTCATTACAAAATCTGATGTAGCTAAAGAAAAAGCGTAATTATAATATGTTGCTAATGAGCGCTCTGGATACTTCGTGATCTCATCATAATATTTATTGCCAGCCAATGCCACTTGCTCTGTATAGTGAAATATCTTAATTTCGCATATATCTTTAAGCTCACTTTTAAGCTTTTCGACTATTAATAAAGTTGAGTCCGTTGAGCCATTATCTACAATTATTATTTCCCGGCAAAGTGCTGCGACAGATAATATTGATAACTCAATAAAAGTTGCACCATTCTTCACTCGATAGACAGCTGTAATTGATGGATGTTTATTCCTATCGGATACAGCTTTCGATAAATATTTGACAGTTAAGCTATCTCTGCTATCGCGAGTTAAAAAACCTGACAACTCATTGAAGTTAAGTCTTATATTAACAATTTTAGACTCAATATTATTGAATAATTTACTGATTATCATATATAAAACTTTGAATCCTCTTTATGATGTACATATCACCATTTCGTTCCAAGGAACAAAATTTCTCCGAAATACAAGAACGAAATTCAACCCAATCATCTTCGCCGTCTAACAACTTCTTCATTTCCGACATAAGTTCTTTTTGAGTAAATACTTTAGCTCCTGGAGTAACATCCTCATACTTTAAATACAGATCTCGTGCTGTCGTATACTCGTGCAAATCAAATGGATAAAATATAATAGGTCTATCAAGGTATAAATAGTCAAAATAAATTGATGAATAGTCTGTTATTAAATAATCGGAATCCAGCATATTGTCCTCAACTGGCTGGTTACTATCAATAACTGCTATATTCTTAAACTCCGTTATATTAATATCTAGCTCAGTATTCGGATGCAATCTTAAATATAGAAGGGCATTATTACTTGATAGAAATGTATTTAACTCATTAAAATCCATCCCGGATAATTTAATGAAGTCTGAACGATCGTCCCGCCACGTAGGAGCATACAGAAATATCTTTGGTTTTTTTTCCACTGAACTATCATTAGCAGATGTTTTATTATTTGATCTTTCTATTAAATTAGAGATACGGGGCGGATCTGCTATAATAACGCATTTAGGATCAAATACTCTAAATGCCGATTTGAATGAATAATTATACACAAAATCACTTGGTGAAAGGATTAGAGTGCACTTAATATGTTTTTCTGGCATCAATATTTTTATAAACCAGTTAGCACCCTTAAAATAAGAATACAATGGTAATTTTTTAATATCATACTCTATTTTTTTTAGTGGGGTCCCATGCCATAAATTTACCAATACAGCACCCGCTGACGTATAAAAATTTATAGTAGAAACATAATTTGAATAAACATATACTTTAGCCTTAAAGCAATAATATAGCCCTTTTATACTATTTTTAGTATATGCCTCATATCCTTTCCCTCTAATAAAATCGACTATTTGTCTTTTATCAGAAATCCATATACATCTGATACCCTCATATTTATTGGTTGTTTCAAACAGATAACGAGTATTATCAGTAAAACCACCATATCCACCAAAAACCCAAGTGTTCTCATCACGTTTAAATAAGAAACCCATAGGATAGATAACCCATAATAATACTTTACTTATGTACTTGATTATTTTTCTCATATGTGAAACCTGAATAAAATCGCTTACTAATTAATATAGTTAATATTGAAACTATTAAAACCGAGGCTATTGGTAATATAAAATATTTTATCTGTAATTGAATACCCAATAAAAAAAGAGATGGTGTGAGAATTGAATTAATAACTTGAGTTATGATAAATTTTTCAACTTTGAAACAACGAGTAAAAACCTCAATACCTGATATTATGAATGTAAAAATAAAAAAGACCGAAATATATACCATCTGATTCATTGGTAATACTTTTTCAAATAAGAAAAAATTTGGCTTAATAAAATATAGAATATAAAAAAACGCATACCCTATCAAAAGTAATGTCAGTGAAAGGAAAAAATACTTATCAAATATTTTCTTAGCTTCTTTGATGAAACCATTTGCTATATTATTAGCATATAGAGTCATTTGTGAATTTAATATTGACATAGCTATGTTCTGACCTGCACGCATTATTGATATGGAAATACCAATATAACCGGCAATTTCCGGACCTAAATATTTAAATGATATTATATTAAATCCATTCCAGTAGAAATAACCTAAAAACCAAACCACGCTTGTTTTTTTTAATAAAGGCCACAATTCAAAAAAAACATTTTTAAATACAAATCCTTTTTTTTTAAAATCTATGAAAAACCAACTATATTTATTAAAACAATAAATTGATATTAAAAATGATATTGCTCCTGATAATTGAGATATCCCCATAGAATATAAGCCAAAATCAGAATAGATTGCTATCCACAATGAGCCAGCAACCATTAACTGGCTAACAATGTTAGCCCTGATTAACATATTTTGTTTTTGTGTACCATCTAACATAGCATTTAGAGGTAATAGCATCAAACTTATACACGATATTAATAGTAAGAAATACCATGGTTTTCCCCATTGAATAATACCATGATAATCCTTAAACATCACGTATGATACGATCCCCCCCATAATGAAAAAAACTATAGCTAAAGAAAAATACCAATATAGGGAAAACATGAAATAATTTGATATTTTATCACTATTGCCTTTATTATCTGTGGAATTATATGAATGACTATAGTACTGTTTAAGCACTCCCGTCATGCCCACTTCTAATAATTGTGTCATAGCAGTGAGTGAAAAAAAAGCATAATAAAAACCCAGTTCTTCACTGGATAGTTTTTTAGCCAACACCAATAAAGTTACAGGGCCGACAAATACACGAATAGAAGAGAAGCATATAGACAATAATGATATTGTTTTATATTTCTTTTCCTTTTCACTTGTTGCCATATTCGGTTACCATACAGATTTCGCTTTCTTCTGCTCAATAAAATTGCATTATTTAAATTAATAAAACTGGAAAAAATATTTTATTTTGCTCTACGTACAATTTCTATAATTTCAGTTGTTGATATAGAAGGCGTTCTAGGTAAATACAAAACCTCACACTCATTTTTAACCCAATCAAACCGTCCTTCCCAATCATTTCCCATCACGAGTAAATCAGCATTGTATTTTTTAATATAATCCAGTTTCAGTTCTAATGATTCTTCGATGAAAACATGATCTACAAACTTAAGAGATGATATTATTTCGACACGATCCTCTTGACAATAGATCGGATATCTTTCTTTTTTAGAATAATTCAAAGCATCAGATGATACACCTACAATTAACTCTGTACCAAGACTACGAGCTCTTTTGAGTATATTAACATGACCAATATGGAAAACATCAAAAGTGCCAAAAGTTATTACTCGTTTCATTTAACATTCACTCTGAAATAGTTATTAGAAATACAATCGATTGAGGTAATTATAAAAATGTTATTAGCATAATTTGCTATAAACTTAAATGGAGAAGTGATATGGTCACGCAAGAAAAGGAATTATATAAAAATCATTTACACAGCCGATATTCTACATTGATATATTAATCAGTCATTATGATACCAGCTGAAATTACATTCAAAAAATGCCATTAAACTGATCACACACGCTACCGCCCCAGGCTCAAAAGCTACCAGTGCACTAAGCATCCCATATTAGATTCAACATTAAAGACATCGAGGGTAACAACGACTAAACATTCCCTCTTAACAAATTACGCCTAATTAAAGTATGATAACTATTTGCTGCCTTAATCAATTATTATTTATGAAAAAGCTTGAAGTGGCAGTGACATAAACTTTATTTTCGTCGAAAAAAAAACCACTGCCAAATTTTAGAGCAACCCTGTAAAGCGATCAGAACTCATTACTCGCCAAGTAATTTCTCAACATTCTTACGAAACTTCGCCCCTTCCTTCAAATTCCGCAGCCCATACTTCACGAACGCCTGCATATAGCCCATTTTTTTACCGCAGTCGTAGCTGTCGCCCGTCATCAACATCGCATCGACAGATTGTTTTTTCGCCAATTCTGCAATAGCATCCGTTAATTGGATACGGCCCCAGGCACCAGGTTGTGTATGCTCTAATTCCGCCCAAATGTCAGCAGACAGCACATAGCGCCCTACGGCCATTAGATCGGAATCCAGCGTTTGCGGCTGATCGGGTTTCTCAATGAATTCAATGATGCGGCTGACTTTACCTTCGTTGTCCAAAGGCTCTTTAGTCTGAATAACCGAGTACTCGGACAGATCGCCTTCCATGCGTTTAGCCAGAACCTGACTGCGCCCCGTTTCATTAAAACGAGCAACCATGGCGGCCAGGTTGTAGCGCAGAGGGTCCGCACTCGCGGTATCAAGAACGACATCAGGGAGCACCACAACAAACGGGTTGTCCCCAACAATTGGGCGAGCACAGAGAATTGAATGACCCAGCCCCAGCAACTGAGCCTGACGAACGTTCATGATAGTTACGCCTGGAGGACAGATAGACTGCACTTCGGCCAGCAACTGGCGCTTGACGCGCTGCTCAAGCAAAGACTCGAGTTCATAAGACGTATCGAAGTGGTTTTCTACCGCATTCTTTGATGCATGAGTCACCAGAACGATTTCTTTAATGCCAGCAGCTACAATTTCGTCGACAATGTATTGAATCATCGGCTTGTCTACGATTGGCAGCATCTCTTTTGGAATTGCCTTCGTAGCCGGCAACATGTGCATCCCCAGGCCCGCTACCGGGATAACTGCTTTCAAGTTAGTCATTCTATCTCCTACCTCTTAACGGCTGATAAAGTATAGACTTTAGCCGTATGTTAGCCAGTACCGCTGGCTCCATCCTTAACACCAAACAGACTGGTTAAGGTAAACCGAACGCAAACACTACACTTCACCAGCACAGAGGTGAACTCAGATTCTTCGGAAACGTGCTGAAATCAGCATTTATTATACCGTTTCCGAAAATCGTTGCTAACTACGTCCCGGATGTTAATTGCAACAATGATCACTCAGAGACGAACGTAATGTCATCTTTCTTATCATGCAAAAATTCGTATTTTAAAGTGCGATCCAATCCCTGCGACAATGTGTACGGTGCCACAAAACCTGATGAGTGGACTTTCGTTGCATCAAACTGTGTGGTGGCACAGAACTTCTTCACGCGCACAGAGCTGACTGCATATTTTTTACCGGTCAGTTTGCCCAAAATATCAAAGCAATAACCGCCTAACATGCCTAAGGCGTAAGGTAAGTGTGCTGAGGGGATTTTTTTACTTAAGCTCTGTTCAACTTCGGTAACTAGTTGATTCATATTGAGATCGGGTTTATCAACGTAATTATAAACCTCGTAACCAGCTGTCACATTCTTCAGTTTATACTTGATGAACTCTACAATATTACCCACATAAGCCATTGATTTATAATTCGTACCAGCCCCAACCATCATAAACTTACCGCCAGCAATCTGCTTAAGCAGGTTATAAACGTTACCACGGTTGCGCTCACCAAAGATAACGGTTGGACGAATGATAGTCAGCGAACGATCGTCAGGCGCTTTAGCATGCCATTCACGGAGAACCTCTTCCGCTTGCCACTTGCTTTTACCGTAGTGGTTGAAAGGATCGTGTGGATGATTTTCATCAGGATTGGTTTTGTTCAGACCATAAACGGCGACTGAACTGGTAAAAATGATGTTCTTAACATCATTTTTCTCCATAGCAGCCAATACATTGCGCGTCCCTTGAACATTCACATCATAGTAGAGTGACGTAGGACTGACATCATCACGATGTTCAGCCGCTAACAAAACAACTGTATCATAGCCTGAAAGCGCCTGAACCAGAGCTTGTTGATCGCGAACATCGCCAATTTGCGTGATTTGCGGATAGAAGTGACTTTGCTGTTTATCCAGATTGTGGATATCAAAATCTCCAATAGCCGTTTCCAGGAGTCTGGTCCCCACGAATCCCGAGGCACCGATGAGCAAAACTTTATCGTTCATAAATCACTTTGTCTGTTCAAAATACAAGAATCATATGATAAAGATGAGCATCTTCCCTGAGTAGTCAACGCTGCCCAGCCCCAGCTTTAACAGTAATTGAGTGATTATAATCTTTTAGCCAATGATATCCAGTAAGATTATGGTGGGGTTACCTCCCCTGCCCCGGCAGTCGGAAATTCACCGCTTCTACATTCACTACCTGATGGTTTACACGGTCAATGTCAACTGAACTTTGCCCGGTTTCGTTTACCGCATGGATATTCGCCAGTGATAGCAAGGTATCCTGTTTGGCCATAAATTTACCGCGTACATCCTGGCGCAGATCGAAGTGCATCTTGAGCGCGGGTCCCGTCGTGGATTGTTGCATGACCTTGATGTTGCGTAAGAAAAGGTGCTGCGGTTGGTTGTGCAACTCCAGCGTGGCGCGCTTCATCTCTACATTCGTGATAGCCACAAAAGACGTGGCATTACCGGAGGAGATCTGGATGCCACGTAATTTGTATTCCCGTTTCGAGTTATCCAGATGAATATTATTTAACTTAAAATTTTGCGGAATGGATAAATATCGCCCTTTGATGACGCCATAGCCAATGAGCATACCTGCGCTATTCTCCATATTGATATTATCAATAACGAAATTATCACATCCATAAATCGCGACCGTCGCATTATCAATGCCCGCTTTCTTACTATAATCCGGAGTGATATTTCGCGCGGTAATATTACGAATGATAAAGTGTTTGCCGTTCTCCACATGGACTAACTGTCGACAGTCGGAACCGGTGATGTTCGCCACCACAAAGTTTTTTACCGCCAGTTCCTCGGGATAACTATTATCATAAGTACTCCCCGCCAGCCCGATACCGATGCCCCAGTTCACATTGCCATTGGTACAGTTGATACGTTCGATGACATGGTCAGAAATGAGGATATTGCTGTCGTTTATCGCTACATTCCACTCGATAGCGTCCCCTTGTAAATCGCTAAAACGGCTGTTAGTGATCTTTACGCCGTCCATGCGGTTATGAAAGCCCTGACGCAGGATCCCATAGTTAGCACGCGTAACGGTAATATCATCGATCGTCAGATTACGCATCAGCCTTGAGTTTTTGCCGCCAATATAGATTTGCGTTACCGGAGCAAAACCACTCATGGCAATCCCTTTTATTACGCAGTCCGAACCCCGCACATCGAGGGTAACATTCCTCAGGCTCCCGCCCTGCCCGCCCATCACCTTGCATCCATCCTGCAGAACAAAGCGCCCACGCCCACTGCCGCTTATGCGGCCTTGAACGGATAGCGTTTTGCCTGGCGGAATAACAATCGAGGTATTGATATTCTTACATTCCAGCCCTTCGGGTACGACTACCGTTTGCCCTTCCGTGAATGCCTGCCTGAAAGATGCGACCCAATCCTTTGGGTTGTAATCCTGAATATTGACGCTGCCAGATGATTCAAGCGCCCGACCTACGGGAGAGTGCAACACGACAAGCGCAGAGCCTGCCGTCAGAAAAGCACGACGTGAGAGTTTTTTCTCTGACATACAACCTCGATTTACATCGTTTGCAGCAGGCTGGCTAACTGTTTATTAATCGCTAACTGATTAAATTCATTTTCAATTTTTTCTCGCGCGCATTGCACAATCGGCTGCACCTGCTCACTGTCGAGCTGGCTGAATGCCGCCAACCGTTCAGCCAGCGCCTGAGCATCGTTTTCCGGCGCCAGCCAGCCAGATTTACCCGATTCCACCAGCTCAGGGATCCCGCTGTGAACCGTCGAAATAACTGGGATCCCCACCGCCATCGCCTCCATCAGCGCTACCGGGATCCCTTCCATATCACCATCCCTGCCGGTGATGGAAGGCAGCAGAAATACATCTGCCTGCTCAAGCTGCTCCTTCACCTGATGGCTGGGTTTAAAGCCGGGCATCTCAATCACATCATCGAGTTGATATTGTTCAATCAGCGTCCGCAGACGACGCTCCCAGGGGCCAATGCCAAGAATGCGATAGCGAAATAAGACTCCCTGCTCTTTCAACTGCCGACAGGCTTCGATGGCGACGTGCAGCCCTTTTTTCTCGGTTAAGCGCGCGACAGAGATAATCTCCAACGGCGCGGCTGGCGATTTCAGTTGGCGGGGGGTAAAGCGCGTCATATCGATTCCCATACGCGAGACGGCAATTTTCTGCGGCGGACATCCCATGTTTTTTAACCGTCCGGCCCAGAGATTGCTGATGGGCAGCATCAAGTCACCGCGCTGAAACAACTGCTGATATTCGGGGGTATAGCGGGCCAAAACGTCCCGATGCGAAACATCAACTCCATGAAATACCGTGGCGATTTTCCCGCGGATCATCCCAAGCTCACGCAGTTTGGCAGCCGTCACGCCTGCCGGGCCAAAGTGCGCAATAAAGACATCTGCCTGAAACGCCTGCGGATTCCCGCCGCAGATAGCCGCCAAAATCAGATTGCGCGCCTCGTCGCCATAGCGAGAGACATTCAGCGCTTTCCAGGTGGCCGCGCGGGTGATGCCCTGAAATGCAGCCGCCGCCCTGCATTTCAGCTTTGCCAGTTTGCCGTCCGGTTCATTCAGCAGCCAGCGCGTTTTGTCGCCCAATTGGTAGGCATTAAATGAGGCATGCGTATTTTCAAGATCGCCCTTATACATAGCGACAATCTCCACCTCATAGCCCATATCGATAAACGCAGTGATCTGATTTAACACAAAGGTCTCTGAGGAGAGTGGAAATTTAAGCAGGAAAAAACCAATCTTCATTTTTCCCCCTCAATGCGCGTTAATACCGACTCCACCATGCGCACCCCACGTTCGCGTTCACGCATAACCGCATCCCCTACCCGTATGTTCAGTTCGGGAAGCTGTCCGAGAATATCGGCGACCTTACCCTCCAGACTGCCATCTAAAAGATGGCGAATATCGACGGCCATTTCCGGTAATCCCAGTTGCTGCATGATCCCTGCCGACTTGTGCTCGTAGTTAATGGCGATGGCGGGCGTCATAAAATTCATCGAAATGATGGCAGAGTGCAGGCGAGTGCCCACCGTCAGGTCGCATGCCCCGAGAATTTTACCCATCTCAAGGTCGTTGAGTTCATCCATGACCACGTGATAACGGGCCGGATCGTTAACATACTGACGCAGGTTCAACGCCACCATACGGTCATCTTTGTTGTAACTATCAATACCGGTACAGGTTGACAGCGCTATTACCTGGTAACCTTCAGCGAGAATGCGGTTCACTACCCCGGCAAAGCCTTGTTCATAGGCCTGTTGCGTGGTTCCCAGACGCTTATCAAAGGGCGCCAGTTCACGCAAAGTAATGGCCACAGTCTTCTGCTTTGCCACCATTTGCAACCAGTGCTGTACGGCGTAGCCCGGCTCAAAATCCTGATGATGATTGTCGACCAGCCAGGCGGTATCCACGCCTGCTTCCACTTTTTCCGTGGTTATTGCGCTGCGTTTCATTAGATCCAGACTGACGGATTCGCGCAAAATCAGCGCGTTACAGTGACCAAAAACGTAGTTAGCCAGTTGATTAAACTGCTCATCCTGGAATGGCCCCACGCTGTGCCCAATCATGTACAGCGGTTTTTTTGCCATAAATGAACACAGGGCATGTTCGAACTGCGGCACACCATACAAATCGACAAAAAACGATCCGCCGACCTGGATAATGGCGTCGTAACGCGACAGTAAACGGACAAAATCGGTAAATCCCTGGGCGATAGCGATGTTGCGCAGATTGCCGGAGTCAGTAACGCGCGAAAGCAACACCTGGTGCTGATAGCGACGGCGCAAGACCTTTTTCACCCGTCCCATGACGCCCGCGGCGTTGTTGTGTTGCTTCATCTGCGAATATAACGGATCGCCCATCACCGGACGGTTGAGTAACCATGAGGAGCTTACCGGGTAGCGGCTCATAACATCGACTTCAGTCTCGGGACGCTGCGCGTTAATGGCATCCAGCAAACCGCGCAGAATAGCGCTATCCCCTCGGTTCCCGCAGGTATGGTTGCCCAAAATTAATAGTTTCATTATGACCTCTTAAAGCGTTGTTCTTATCCTGCACGGAGCAAGGTTTTCATTTTTTCACTGCGACAGAGCTGGCTTTTTATTTCCACCACCAGCGGATGGCGCGACAGCGCAATCATCACCGCAAACGCCAGCGCTCCCGCCGCGATTTGCAACCCCAGCACCACGCTTAACGGCAGTTGATTGTGCAGGGTAAAACCCAGCGCATAACTCACAACAACGGTTGGCAAGGAGAGATACAGCGGTAGCCACAGACTGAGCATGTACTGACGGTAGCTGGAGCCCAGGACAGGTTTGATCATCACGAAATAGCTGAGGATGGTGTTAATCACCTGAACCAGCAAAAAGCCCAACGTCACGCCTGTCGCCCCCGCCAGATGTCCACCGATGAAAATGGCCGGAATAAACAGAAAGGTTTTGAACACATTGAATTTGAAGCTGATATCAACCCGCGCCTTCGCCATCAGCAGTGAACCGATCGGATTCCCGACAGAGCGCAGTAGCCCGACAATGCACAACAATTGCAGGACGGGGACAATACCGTTCCACTTCTCGCCAAATACCAGCGGCACCAGATTGTTCGATACCACCATTAATCCCAGCAGCGCCGGAAAATTGATGATCCCGACCACCGACAGTAGTTTGTAAAAATTCACCCGCAGTTTTTCGCTGTCGTCCTGAATTTTGGCAAACGCCGGAAACAGAACGCGGGTAATGATCGGGTTCAGTTTGATTGGCGGTACAACCGCCACGTTCCAGGCAAGATTGAATCCCCCCGCGACGCCTGCCCCCAACGTTCTGGCTAAAAGCAGCGTAGAAAGGTTGGTATTGATGTAATTAATGATGCTATCCGCCGTCAGCCATGCGCCGAAACGCAGGTTTGACGAAACGGAAGCCAGCGAGAAATGCAGCCCCGGACGGTAAATCTGGCGACCAAAATAGCCGAACAGCAGCGTACGTAGCGTACTGTTCACCAGATACCCCAGAATGGCCGTCAGCGCGAGCGGCCAGAAATGGGCACTGACCACGGTAAAGGTAAAACCGGCCAGCACCGAACTGGTCTCAATCATGCCGATTTTGTTAAAGGCCAGTTCTTTTTGCATCAGCGCGCGAAACTGCTGTCCGTGCGGTATTACCACAAACGCCAGTGATAACGCTTTGATGAGCGGCGCCAGTTCAGGATTATTGAGTACGCTGGCAATCGTCTCGCTAAGCAGAAACATCGTCACGCATACCACAATACCGAGTCCAACATTGAGCCAGTACAGGGTGGTCAGCTCAAGGTAGCCAATCTCTTTACGCTGAATAATGGAATTGGCAATGCCAAAGTCAGACAACGTGTCGGCCAGCGCAATGATCACCAGCGCCACGGTTAACAACCCGAACTGATGATTATCAATAATCCGCGCCAGGACGGTCATCTGGATAAGCCCCAGACCTATAATGATCACCGTGGCAATCGCCGACCACTTCGCGCCATTCAGTGTTTTTTCTCGTAAGCTCATGTTAATACGCCGCTTTGTTCACAAAGCCTTTAAATATCGTCAGAAAAACAATTTTGATATCGAACCATAAGCTCCACTCGCGAATATATTCGAGGTCAAATTCCACACGTTTTTCCATTTTTTCCAGCGTATCGGTTTCCCCCCGCCAGCCGTTGATTTGCGCCCAACCGGTAATGCCCGGCTTCACTTTATGACGTAACATGTACCCTTCAATCAGTTGGCGGTACTGTTCGTTATGCGCCACCGCATGCGGACGCGGGCCGACGATAGACATCCCTCCCGTCAGCACGTTAATAAACTGTGGTAACTCATCCAGTGACGTCCGACGCAGAAAATTCCCCACCGGCGTCACGCGTGGATCGTTTTGCGTCGCCTGCGTCACCACCGCGTCGTTTTCCATCACTTTCATTGAGCGAAACTTCCAGACTTTGATCGGCTTCCCATCCATGCCGTAACGGGTCTGGCGAAAAATTACCGGTCCTTTTGAGGTCAGTTTCACCAGTAGCGCAATACCGCACAGCACCGGGGAAATCAGCAGCAGGATCAGCGAGGCCAGCACGATATCTTCCGCACGCTTCAACAGACGATTAATTCCCGAGAGCGGCGTGTCATACAGCGGCACCACCGGAACACCGTTCATCTCTTCAATCCGTGAATGGAGGATGTTGAAGGTAAAGACATCGGGGATGAGGATCACTGAGCAGGTCGTATCTGCCAGATCACGTACCAGTTTTTTTACGCTGGCGCCATCGCTCATCGACATGGCGATATAGACGTTATGAATGCGTGAGGCTTTAGCGTCATCCACCAGCTGTTGCAGGTTCCCGGCCCAGTCGTGGGAGTTTTTGCCGGGGATAGGATCGTGATAGACGCCGGCCACTTCAAACCCCAGCCACGGTTCATGGCGAAAGCTGTCCAGCAGCATTTGTCCGGCAGGCAGGTCACCAGCCACCGCGACCCGGCGGGTGTTGTAACCGCGATTACGCAGCCATCCAGCGCCGTAGCGAATAAACGAACGACTCAACACCAACCCTACGCTTGACAGCAGATACCATGCCAGCCAGACCGCAAGACGGTTATCGAAATCATTATTAAAGGCAATTAAGCCTGCGCTAAAAATCAGGCTCAGCGTCCAGTTTTGCAGCAACAGCACCAGCTCAGTGGATATTTTGACGCCGCGCCAGGAGCGATAAAAATCCGTTATCCCGCCGAGCATCTGAAAAACCACCAGCGTGATCAACGCCACCAGCAGGTGCATGTACAGGAAAGGCAAACCGCTTAATTCGCAGATTACCCATAGCCCGCCAAACATGATGGTGATATCCGAAAAGCGTTGCACCATCGAAATTAACGACGCATTGGTTTTGGCGCGTTCGCGCTTCTTTAGATGTGTCATCGTGGTTCCTGTTAGTCGCCTTTGGCCCATCATCGGGCAAAGGAAGCACCGGCATTACTGATTCAGCAACGCCAGAAGAGTGCGCGTTCGCGCTTCCATCAACGGAATATCTCCGCGCGATTCCACGTTCAGGCGCACCACCGGTTCGGTATTGGAAGAGCGTAAATTGAAGCGCCAGTCGACAAACGACATGCTGATGCCATCCGTTCTGTCCACCGTCAGCGCCTCACGGCAAAAGTGCTGCTCCACCCGCGCTATCGCTGCCGTCGGCTCCGCCAGCGTGCTGTTTATTTCTCCACTCGCCGGGTACGCCGCCATCCGGTCACGGACCAGTTCGCCCAGTGACTGTCCTTTCAGGCACAGCAGTTCCGCCACCAGCAGCCACGGGATCATCCCGCTGTCGCAGTAAGCAAAGTCGCGAAAATAGTGATGCGCGCTCATCTCACCGCCGTAAATGGCATCTTCATGGCGCATACGCTCTTTGATAAACGCGTGTCCGGTTTTTGACATCACCGGTTTACCGCCGGCCGCCGTCACCACATCCACAGTATTCCAGGACAGGCGCGGGTCATGGATGATTTTCGCCCCCGGATTCTTCTCCAGAAATGCTTCCGCCAGCAGGCCGACAATGTAGTACCCCTCAATGAAATGGCCTTTTTCATCGAACAGGAAGCAGCGGTCAAAATCCCCGTCGAAAGCAATTCCCATATCCGCGCCGTGTTCAATCACCGCATTGCGCGTGTCAGCCCGGCATTCTGGCAGCAGAGGGTTGGGAATACCGTTGGGGAAATTGCCGTCCGGCGTGTTGTGAATTTTGATGAACTCGACCGGCACGCCCAGCGCCTTAAAACGGGCTTCAATGGCATCCACCACCGGACCTGCCGCACCGTTGCCGGAATTGAGCACCAGCCTCATCGGTTTCAGGTTGCCAGGATTGATGTAACCCAGCAGATGATCGATGTAAGCATCGCGAGGATTAATCCGCTGGTAGCGGCCACGTTTGCTCTCATCAACCGCCGGAAAGTCATTCGCTTCCGCCAGACGCTGTACGTCGCGCAGACCGGTATCACCACTGATGGGCCGCGCCCCTTCCCGCACCAGCTTCATGCCGTTGTAATCCAGCGGATTATGGCTGGCGGTCACTTCGATACCGCCATCAACGCCAAGATGGAAAGTGGCGAAATAAATCTCTTCGGTGCCCGACATGCCAATATCCAGCACATCCACCCCTGCATCCTGCAGTCCTTTCGCCAGCGCCAGCTTTAGCGTCTCGCTGGTCAGGCGGACATCGCCGCCGAGGACGATGGTTTTCGGCTTCAGGAACTCGCCGTAAGCGCGGCCAATGCGCCACGCAATCTCTTCATTTAACTCTTCGCCCAGTCGGCCGCGGATGTCATACGCTTTAAAACAGGTCAGTTTTGTCATGATTTACCCTTTTTCAGGCAACAGGAGGCCCTGACTCTTAATGAGCCTTTTTAATGAGTGTTAAATGCATTGCCCGGTGCGCATCGGCGCATCAGGAATCAGGCGCGCCCGTATCTGTCCGCAAACCGCACCACATCATCCTCATCGAGGTAAGATCCGGAGCGTACTTCAATCAGATCGAGCGGAATTTTCCCGGGGTTCTCCAGACAGTGGGTCGCTCCCAGCGGAATATAGACAGACTCGTTTTCAGCGAGCAGTTTGATATCATCATTAATTGTCACTTTCGCGGTGCCAGCAACGACAACCCAGTGCTCAGCCCGATGATGATGCATCTGCACGGACAATCCCTCGCCAGGCTTGACGGTAATTCGCTTGACCTGGTAACGGTCTCCGGCATCAATGGAGTCATATTTACCCCATGGATGATAAACTTCGCGGTGAATGTGGTGCTCATGGCGTCCATCAGCTTTAATTTGCTCCACCACTTTTTTGACATCCTGTACTGCGTTGCGATCGGCAATCAGTACCGCATCTTTGGTCTGCACCACCACCAGATCTTTCACCCCAACGGTCGTCACCAGCCCGGATTCGGCATAGACGTAGCTGTTTTCCGTTTTGTGGCTAATGACATCGCCGTGATGCACATTACCTTCAGCAGTATGGGCGCTGATTTCCCACAGCGATGACCAGGAGCCGACATCGCTCCAGCCTGCGTTCATGGGCATCACCACCGCATCGGCCGTACGTTCCATTACCGCATAGTCCACAGACTCTTCCGGGCAGGCGAGAAACGCCTGTTCATCAACGCGAATAAAATCGAGATCGGGATCGACGGTACTCATGGCATTCTCGCAGGACTCAAGGATGTCGGGACGATACTTTTTCAGTTCCTCCAGGTAACGACCGGCCCGGAACAGGAACATACCGCTGTTCCAGTAATAGTCGCCGCTTGCCACATACGCCTGTGCGGTTTCCAGATTCGGTTTTTCAACAAACTGCGCCACCTCAAAAGCCACGGCGTCAGTATTCGCTGGAGAAACCTCGCCTCGACGGATATAGCCGTAACCGGTCTCCGGCTGGTCAGGAACGATACCAAACGTCACCAGCTTACCCGCGCTGGCATACGGCATCGCATTGCGAACCGCTTCGCGAAATGCCTCTTCGTCGGCAATCATGTGATCGGCCGCCAGTACCAGCAGCAGCGGATCGTCCCCCGGACACTGACGTTTTGCCGCCAGCGCAGCCAGCGCTATCGCCGGCGCCGTGTTGCGTCCGGCAGGTTCGAGAATAATGTTCTCGGTCAGTTTGTGCAGTTGCCGTAACTGTTCCGCAACGATAAAACGGTGTTGTTCATTGCAGATAACCACCGGGCTTTCGCACTCCACACCGTTCAGACGGCAAATCGTCGTCTGCAACATGGTGAGATCGCCTTTCAGACACAGGAACTGCTTTGGATACAGTACGCGAGACAGCGGCCATAAACGGCTCCCCGAGCCACCGGCCATCACTACCGGAAAGAGTTTGTTTTGACTCATCATGTACCCCGAATATCAGCAATAAATTGACTCAGCACGTTTTCTTTATCCAACGTGCGTTCGGCATACTCACGTGCCACCGTGTTAACTTTTGGCATGGTTAGCACCTGTTGTATCCCGCCAACCAGCGCATTCACTGATTCAGGCTCGACACACACCGCGATGCCTGGGTGAGCGTCACACAACTGACCCAACTCGGTCTCAGGTTCGGCGGTAATCACCGCGTTACCGCCAACGGCGAGAATATTAGTCAGTTTGGACGGCAGTACCGCATCCGCCGCGCCGCGCTTTTGTACGACCAGATGACAGTCCGCGAGCTTGAGCAGCGCAGGCAGCGCTTCATAAGATTGCAGCGGGAAGAACATCACGTTACGCAGGTCGCGTTCGCTGACCATGGTCTCCAGCCGCGCTTTGCCCCCGCCCTGCCCGACAATCGCAAACAGCCAGGGTTGCTCACTCAACTGGGTCGCCGCCTCGATAACGCTCTCCAGCCCCTGCTTTTCACCGATATTGCCCGAGTAGAGAATGATTTTTTGATCTGCGGGCAATCCCAGTTTCTGGCGCAACGCCAAAGCATCGGGATCGGTCACGTCACGAAAGCGCGCCACTTCCGACCAGTTCGGAAAGAAAATAACCTTGTGTGGCGCAACGCCTTTTTCCATGGCTTTGTGCATCATGGAACGGGAAATCGTCGAAATATTGTCCATGTTGTGTAAACCACTGCGTTCAAAGGCGCTGGCCAGTTTCGCCACCATACCGCGCTTACCTTTGCCCGCCATACCAAGTCCCAACATGGCATCGACTTCATAATCCTGAATGTGGAGCAGCGTGCGTGCGCCGCTGAGTTTTGCCAGCAAGCGCATACCCGGCGTACAAAACAGCGTCGGCACCACGCCGATGATGCGATCCGGCTTCCAGCGACGTTGCGCCAGCAGCGGGAAGAAACTGCTCAGGGCGAAACTGCCCAAATGCAGCAGGCGCTTGAGCGTTGAGGGTTGCTCAGGCACATACAGCGGACAACGCCAGACATTGGCATCCCCCTCCTCGCGACGATAGCGCCAGGATGAATAGCGACCATTAACTTTCCATTGCGGATAATAAGGCGGCGCGGTGATCACCCGAACGTCATGACCTTGTTGCGCCATCCACTCCACCATTTCACCGGTGTATTTGCCGATACCGGTCAGCTCCGGCGAGTAGTTAATGCCATACACCAGGATCCTCATAGCCCAGGTACTCCGCTCTGGCTTGCCTGGCAGAAGTAAGCCCGGCTGTTGGCGTGTACGCTGTCACTGGCCTGAATCTCTGTCGCCGCCAGCCAGCGGTAGGCATCATGTTGGGCATCAGGCAGTTGCAGGTCGTTTGCTGATACACGCAGACGAAATCCCAGCACGATGTAATGCGTTGAGAAATCATCCCCGGAAAAGTTGTCGTCATAGAAGTGCTGCCAGACACCATAAAACTCAGCGGCGGACAGCGGTAGACGCACCCCCAACTCAGCTTCAGTCAGCCGTTCAAAAGCCGCGTGGAGCGATTCATCTTTTTGCACACGACCGCCGGGAACGAACCAGTAGCCCTGCGCCGGACGATTGAGACGCTTACCGAGCAGAAACTCTCCCTCGGCATTTTCCACGATCAAATCGATAGAAATCAGCGGGGTTGAACGTACAACGGTGGCAAAATCCTCATGACGTAAAAACATGCTTACCCCCGATAACGCTGCTGGTTTTCAAGGAACCACTGCCAGGTGCTGGCAAGCCCTGCCTCAAGTGATATCTCGTGATACCAGCCCAACTGATGCAAACGCGTAACGTCGAGCAATTTACGCGGCGTCCCGTCCGGTTTACTGGCGTCAAACACCACGCGTCCCTTATAACCGACGACCTTGGCGATGGTCTGGGCCAGCTCACGGATGGTGCAGTCCACGCCGGTACCCACATTGATGTGCGACAGCATCGGCTGGGTATATTCCTGCCAGACTTCATGAGCCAGCTCCATTACGTGGATACTGGCCGCCGCCATATCATCCACATGCAGAAACTCGCGCATCGGCGTACCGCTTCCCCACACCACCACATCCGGCGCATTTTGCTCGCAGGCTTCGTGAAAGCGGCGCAGCAGCGCCGGGATCACATGCGAATTGCTTGGATGAAAGTTGTCATGCGGCCCGTACAAATTCGTCGGCATCACCGAGCGATAATCACGGCCATACTGACGGTTATACGATTCACACAGCTTGATGCCGGCTATTTTGGCAATCGCATACGGTTCATTGGTCGGCTCCAGTTGCCCCTGCAAGAGTTCGCTTTCGGCTATTGGCTGGGTAGCATGTTTGGGATAAATACACGATGATCCGAGAAACAGCAGTTTATTCACGTTATGCAGATGCGCCGCATGAATAATGTTGCTCTCAATCATCATATTTTCGTAAATAAAATCAGCGGGATAAGTGTTATTGGCTACAATTCCCCCCACTTTTGCCGCCGCCAGGTACACCTGGTCAATACGTTCAGCGGCGAAGAACTGACGCACTGCTTCGCCGTCCAGTAGGTTAAGCTCATCGCGGGTACGCAGCACCAGTTCAACATTATCTCGTTGGGCCAGCTGTCTTACGATGGCGGACCCCACCATCCCGCGATGGCCCGCCACAAAAATACGTTGTTTCTTCATCCTCAGTACTCCAGCGCGATGGCAACCTCGTAACCGTGCGACTTCAGCAGGGAATGTTTCTTCGCTGCTTCAAGGTCGTTAGCGACCATTTCAGAGATCATCTGGCGCAGCGTAATCTCCGGTTTCCAGCCGAGTTTTTCATGCGCTCTGGCCGGGTCGCCCAGCAGCGTTTCTACTTCTGCCGGACGGAAATAGCGCGGATCGACGGCGATTATCACGTCCCCAGGTTTCACGCCTGGCGCATCGTGTCCGGTCACGGAAACCACAATGCCTTTTTCATTCACGCCCTCACCTTCAAAACGCAGTTTGATACCCAGTTGCGCCGCCGCCATTTCTACAAACTGACGCACGGAATACTGCACGCCGGTGGCAATGACGAAATCTTCCGGCTGATCCTGCTGCAGCATCATCCACTGCATCCTGACGTAATCTTTGGCATGCCCCCAGTCACGCAGCGAATCCATGTTGCCCAGGTACAGGCACGACTCCAGGCCCTGAGCGATGTTGGCAATGGCGCGGGTGATTTTACGGGTGACGAAAGTTTCACCACGGCGTGGAGATTCGTGGTTAAACAGGATGCCGTTACAGGCATACATACCGTAGGATTCGCGGTAGTTAACGGTAATCCAGTAGGCGTAGAGCTTAGCCACCGCATAGGGCGAACGCGGGTAAAACGGCGTGGTCTCTTTCTGCGGAATTTCCTGCACCAGGCCGTACAGTTCTGAGGTGGAGGCCTGATAGAAACGGGTCTTCTTTTCCAGACCGAGGAAGCGGATAGCCTCCAGCAAACGCAACGTACCAATTGCATCGACGTCCGCGGTGTATTCCGGTGAGTCAAACGACACCGCGACGTGACTCATGGCGCCCAGGTTATAGACCTCGTCCGGTTGGACCTCTTTTAAAATACGGGTCAGGTTGGATGAATCCGTCAAATCACCATAGTGCAGATGGAATTTGGGGTTGCTTGAATGTGGATCCTGGTAGATATGGTCCACACGTTCGGTGTTGAATGATGAAGCGCGACGCTTAATGCCGTGTACTTCATACCCTTTTTCCAGCAGGAATTCTGCCAGGTAAGAACCATCCTGCCCGGTTACGCCAGTGATGAGAGCGACTTTTGACATGTTATTACCTCTTCAATGATCCCCTCAGGGAGTAACTTTCTCAACGCGTTCGCGCGTGACTACTGCGGGGTTTCCCCGACAAACGACATTTGCTGGCAGCGATTTAAATACGCTGCTTCGTGCTCCAACGACGGTGCCATCGCCAATCGTCACGCCTGGCGCGACAAAGACATCTGTCGCCAGCCAGCATTTATCGCCAACCACAATCGGTGTGGCGTTAATATCAAAATATTGGCTGGCGTAATCATGACTTCCGGTGCATAAATAACTTTTCTGCGAAATAACCGCATGGGCGCCAATCGTAATATTACCTAACGTGTATAAGACCGCGTCATCGCCCACCCAGGCATAATCTCCCAGGGTTAATTTCCACGGATAAGTAATTTTTACTGAAGGTCGAATAACTACGTTTTTTCCTATTTTCGCGCCGAACATTCGTAATAAAAACGCACGCCAGCGATACATTACCTGGGGTGACCAGCGAAATAGTGTTGCCTGTACCGCCCACCATAATTGCACTTTAATGACGCCGCCACCGCGAAAACCTTTCGGCACGTTAAAGCCGCTTAAGTCTTGCATAATGTGCCCTTACGTTTTGCCATATAAGGTTTTGGTTTTACCGGTTGTACGCAACCGTAAATATTCAGAAACCCCAGTAAAAAAACCTGGCATATGTAATATCTGCCGCTGCACTTTTTTTGCATCGCGGCATAATTCCAGATTATTCGTCGTTGACACCCCACCCATCGAAAACTCGGACACCAGCCCGTCCAGTTTTTTGAAAGCGTAACCAGACTTGTATAATTGGGCGGCCAGCGCGTAATCGGACGATATTTTATATTGCAAATCATAGCGCCAGACATTCAGCCCAGAGAGCGGAAAAAAGATGGCCTGATGACTGGCGGGCAGGCTGTGATAAATATACCAACCCGGCTTTGCCCGGCGCTTAATTTTGTTGCCATTGCCAAAATCCAGCAACGCGTCGCCGATCACCATGGCTTTATCGCTCTGCGTTTTTAGCTGGCGGATAAACTGGGCCGCGTCGGCATGTAGAATATCGCCGGAATTGAGGAACAGTGCAAACCGCCCGCGCGCCATCGCAATGCCTTTGTTCATCGCATCATAAATGCCGTTATCCGGCTCACTGACAAACCGTAACCGGTGCTCTCCACCGAGTCCTTCAAGAAACGCCGACGTACCGTCAGAGGAGCCGCCATCAACAACAATCCACTCAAAACTGATATCGCCTGCCTGCGCCAGCTGTGCCAGCGAGGCGTGAGTTTTGACGATCCCTTCCAGATTGCGAAAGGCGACGGTAATAATACTGAGCAGCATGTGATTTACCTCGCGATATTCAGCGCCTTGCGCAAAATAAACGGACATACAATTAAAAAAGCGTATTCCGGACTAAATACTGACCCTGTAAAAAACAGCGACAGCGGCGTAAAAAGATAAAGCTGCACCCGAAAATTCTGATTATCACCAAAAGCAGTGATCATCATCTTGATAACTTTCCCCATGTACCACAGGGTTAATATCACGGCGAACCATGAAAAATAAATAATCAGCAGATACAAACCATTGTCTATCGTTTTACCCACATCCGCACCGTTAAAAATTCCGAATGACGCGACATATTCATAAAGCGAACCGAATCTTACTACACCATCAACATGCATTAGCGAATAACCGACCATTACTAACGGACCTACGATTCGATAATACGATGATGAACCCTCGGTTCCTAAATCTCCAAGGCGCGTTGCGATGTACGGAAACGCGAATATCACACCGACTAAAAACACGCTTAATGAGATTATCGCCAGCGGCAACTTCTTTTTTATCGCATCCTTATTCAGGTACTGGAACGCCCACTCCAGGAGATAAAACAAAATAAACGTCATTACCCCTGAAAACGATCCTGATAATATTATCCCTGCCAGAATCATAGCATCGGACTTAGGTGTTTTGATACCAAACTGTTTGATACTGAGCCAAATTGAGATTAACGCCAGAGCGAAGAATGCCGGTTCGAAATAAAGTGCGGTGGTGCGTTTTCCGCCAAACTTAATAAAGTTCAGAACATAGCTGTTACTGTAAATAAGATATTTCGAAATAACTTCCATTAAACTGCTACCGCCGCTGAGAATGATCTGTGCCATTTCAACTGCCGCTAACCCCACTACCAGCCCAACGACCAGCCAGAAAAAGCGCAGGATCTTAATGTAGTTATGCGGCGAAATGGTTTTGAAGCGAATGCTCCACACCATGCCAATAATCACCACGGTATAGACAAACAGCATCGCGGACGTGACGTACTTACTGGCATCCAGCGATTGACCGAACAGGTAGTTAAACGCCGTCAATCCTCCCCCCACGCCCAGCGCTATCATTAATTTTTTAATATTGATGCGCTCGACAAACAGCAACAGCAGAACGGGCAAGAATGTGACAATCGTTATCGGGAAGCTCTCGCCAAGCTGGGCAAGTTTGACGTTAACCAGCAGATAAAGCAGCGGTAGCAGCAGATAGCTACAGATTCTGATAGAACGAGACATATTCCTCCAGCATCTGTTGCCCACTGTATGCCACCCGGCTGCGCTGGCTGAACTCGGCAAGCGACGTGTCGAATACCGCCTGCGCGATGTCTGATTTTTTCAGTTGTACCAGCCGCAGTACATCCGCTTCACTGAACGTTTTACCGCCCGCTTTCGCCAGCACCTCCCGTGCAGCCTCGCTGTGCGTAGCAATCACCGGTACGCCGATGGAAAGCGCTTCGCACAGAATCAGCGGGTAATTATCAACGCGGGAGCTGAACACCAGTCCATCCATCTCGTTAAGCGCATTCATCAACGTTCGCTTATCGCTTTCGAAGCCATGATTGATAACGTTATCGCCAACAAAGGGCGAAAATTTGCCGAAGGTATGCAGCTCAATTTTTTCTCCCAACGCCATCAACTCCTGCACCAGCTGCTGATTGGTTTTACCGTCATAGCGCAGGTCATGAGCCACTACAGCGATTTTCGGTCTGCCGTGTGGCTCATATTTGGCGGGCAGGTCGGCAAGAATGGCTTCGGTTGCCACATCAATACCGTTGTTAATAATGCGGCAGCGCCCCACGCCATACAGGCTGTTGAACGCGTCGGCCACATGCTGGCTGGGAGAGATAAACTGGCAGCCAAGCGCTAACATGTCGCGAAACATCTGCCGTTTTCCGGGCAATTGCTGATGGGCTTTGTCAATTTTTACCGGCGGATAGTTACTCAGCGTCGGGCATTTCTGACAGCCCGTTTTCCAGCTTTCACAACCATCGGTGAAAGCACAGCGTCCGGTCACGCTCCAGTGATCATGCAACGTCCAGACAAAGGTGATGTCCGGTTTATGCGCCTTCACCTTTTGGCAAAAGGCCACCACCTCTTCCAGATTCAACCAGTAGCTGTGCAGCACATGAAAATGCAGCACCAGCGGGCCGGAAGTGCGGGTCACCGTACGGTATAAATTGTTGAGATTGCCGAACAGATCGCGGTTAGCGAAACGAAATAGCGCAATATTCGCCACCGATGTCAGACGCGGCGTATGTTTGATAACATGCGGATAATCCCTGTGGCTGGCGCTTTTCTTGCCACCTTTGCCATAGCCGTACACAAAGCGCGACGACAGTCCTTTCTCCAGCGCACGAAGATGCAGATCTAAGGCTACGCCTGCCGCTCCACCCTCTGCGAGTCGCACATTAAATTGCAAGATATTCATTTTGTTACCTTCACTCGTGCTTTCTCGCCTACCACCAGCGTGTTATCAGGGATGCTATCCACCACCACGCTCCCGGCGCCAATGGTCACGTTATCGCCAATAGCGATATCGCCGAGCACAGTGACGTTGGCCCCCAGTTCGACACCGTTACCGATGACCGGACAGGACAGATCTTTGCCGCCAGGATTGCCAATGGTGACACCGTGGCGCAGGGTTAAATCGTCCCCTGCCACCACGTGTTTATTGATCACCACGCCATAACCATGATGGATGGTCAAACGACGACCGATAGATGCAGCGGCCTGAATTTCATAACCAAACAGGCATTCAGTGATCAGGCGATACAGCACCAGCACCGGCGCAGCCCACAGGTTGTTCACGATATTTTTTTTACGCCAGACGGAGCAAAAATGGGCAATCCGATAGGCCACTACCATGCAGCAGGGGCGCAGACTCCAGCCGTTCGCGCGTAAATCTTCCAGCATACTTAGCGTCCTCGCAGTCCGTCGGCCAGACGCTTACTGTTGCGAATCGAAAGCAACGTCAGCAGCGTGCGCCAGTTCATTCGTTTATTGCGGATCTGGTAGAGCGTAAACAGCTGATATTTCTTACTCGCCCGGTCAAATTTACCTTTGTGCTTGCGATAGAACTGAAAGTAGCCGGAGAATTTATGCGGTGATGAGGTAATGCGCATCTCACCGTGGTTCACATGCAGGATCTGCGTCGCCTCTTTGACCTTCCACGGTTTACCGTACGCCACCACCATCCTGAGGAAAATGTCGTAATCCTGCGCGGCTTTCAGTGTGGTATCGAACAGGCATGCTTTAAAACGCCATGCCCATGTAAACACCTGATTACCAATAATATTGCGCTTATAAAACTTGCGTCTGGAGTAAACTGACTTCGGATAGAGCGGCAGACTGGTTGGTTGCGAATACACTTCGCCTTCGCAAACATAATCATTGGCGTACAGAAACGCGTGCGTGACCAGTTGATGACGATGTTGCAGAAACACGCTCAGGCGATTCGGCGTCCATTCATCATCATCATCAATACCCGTAATATATTGCCCACTGGCCTGCATGATGGCCTGATTGCGCACCGCACAGGCCCCGGAGTTCGTCGCGTTATGCGTATAGCACACGCGTGGGTCGTTGAGTTCCTCAACGAACTGCTGCAATTGCTCATACGAGGAAGAACAGTCATCAACAATGATCATCTCCCAGTGAGGATAGTCCTGACGCAACACCGATTTAATCGCCCGAATGGCCAGCTGTTGGCGATTCCAGGTTGGCATGTAAATTGAAATTAGTGGGTTTTCTGTCGTCATTTTCGTTTCCCAAATAAAGTTGCCTGATGGCGCTACGCTTATCAGGCCTACATTCGATATGCGTTGCTGTTCGTTATCTATTTCGAATCCGACGTGTACTCGTATTCGTAGTAACCGTAATCCTGATACCCACTGGCACGGCGGAAGATAGAGTTCAGGATCACCCCCTTCACCTGAATGCCATTTTGCTCAAACCGACTCAGGCTGGTTTCCACCTCTTTCAGCGTATTGACCGCATAACGCGCCACCATCAGCGTGGTGCCGACATGGCGGCCAACAATCGCCGCATCGGTCACCGCCAGTATTGGCGGGGTATCTATCAGCACCAGGTCATAGTGCTCGCTGGCCCACGTAATCAGTTCGCCAAAGCGTTCACTCATCAGAAGCTCTGAAGGGTTAGGAGGGATTTGTCCGCGAGGGATCAGATCAAAATTCGCAATGGAGGTCGGTTTCGCGCAGGAGGTAATATCTCCCTTACCGACGAGGAGCTCGGACAGACCGTTGACGTTATTGGTCCCCAGCAGTTCGTGGGTATAGCCTTTGCGCATGTCGCAGTCGATCAACAGCACGCGTTTATGAGTCTGGCTAATGACCGCCGCCAGGTTAGCGCAGACAAATGTTTTACCTATCGACGGGCTGACGCCGGTCAGCATCAACACGTTGTTGCGCGCCTGCATCATGGCGAAGTGCAAACTGGTACGCAGGCTGCGGACCGCTTCTATGGCGAGATCCGTTGGATTCCCCACCGCCAGTAACTGGCTTTGTTTGTAGCGCTTCACACCTTTAATGGTCTGAACGTTATCACGCGCTTTTTGCCATTCTGAAAGCGGGATGCTGGCATACACGCTGATGCCATGCTCTTCCAGCGCCTGCGGGCTTTCAATGCCGCGATTAAACAGGGAACGTAGCAATACGCCCACTACCGACAGCATCAAACCAAGAATAATACTACCGAGAATAATCAACGCCTTTTTCGGCTTCAGCACGCCTGGCTGGGCAATCGCGGGATCGACGATGCGTACATCTCCGACCGTACTCGCCTCGGTGATCTTCAGTTCCTGTTGCTTATTTAACAGCTGCATATAGACCTGCTGACCGGACTCCACATCGCGGGTCAGCCGGACAATTTCCTGCTGCGTTTTCGGCATTGCCGTAACACGCCCGTTCAGCTTACTTTTTTCATCTTCCAGCGCCTGGCGTTTTTCCAGCAATGTGCGGTACGCCGGGTGCGCTTTGGTGAATAACTTGGAGATTTCCGCTTCTTTAAAGGTCAGTTCGTTGAGCTGCGCATCGATATTTACCATGGAATCCAGCACCGCTTTAGCTTCCAGCGGCAAATCCACGGAGTCTTTATCCTGACGGAAGGCATTCAGCTTGTTTTCAGCAACGTCCAGACGGTTACGCACCTCAGGCAACTGTTTTGCCAGAAACGCCAGACTTTTAGCGGCCTCTTCTGACTTACGCTCTACGTTTTGTTGCAGATAGTTGCGGGTAATACCGTCGAGGATCTGGCGGATTTGTTCGCGGTCTTCGCCGGTAAAAGTCAGGCTCAATACGCCAGTATCTTTGCCGGTTTCTGTCACCATCAGGTTATTTTGCAGGGTGTTAATCATGCCCAATGTGGAAAATTTGCTGACGGTAAATTGGCTCTCAGGGCTGGCATGAATCGCCTCAACCAGCATCGTCACGCCATCGCGATTCAATAATTGCCCAACCTGACCGCGGGCGCTAAATCCCCCATCACTGACTAATTGATAACTTTTGTCGTTCAGCACGCTTAGAGTAAAGGTCTGTTCCTTCATCGCCTTTGGCAACGTGAAGGTGGTGACATTAACGGTTTCATTCTGACGACCCATCAACCGATCCCAGCCGGCGCCAAAAATCGGAAACGTATCTTTCGTCACCGCGATATCCAGATTGAGATCGTCTACCGTTTTTCCCAGTACCAGCCGTGACTGAATGAGCTGAATTTCCGCTTCCGAGGCCGGCGGTTTATTCGACAACGCCGAGCCAATATCCTGCACCAGGGAATTCCCGGTATTTTGCTCAATTTGCACCAGCGCATCCGCACTGTAGATCGGCGTGGCAAACAGCGTGTAAACCGCCGCACACACGGCAAAAGCTGCGGTAATCCCAAGTACCCACCAGCGAGCTTCCACCACTGTCCCTACCAGACGACCAATATCGATTTCATCATTGCCCGTAACCGGCGCGGCAGACTGTTTTACTTTTTCTGTCATTGTTTTCCCTGCTCCGCGTTCAATGCCTGAGCCCATTGGCGGGCAGACCGTTCAAGTAATGCGTACACCGCGTCAAACGCATCTCGACTTTTACGGTACGGGTCGGGAATTTCGCGTTCGCTGTCCCAGTGACCAAAGAGCATCACTTTGCCGCGCATCTCCGGCACCATTTCACACAGGGCTGAGATATGGCGTTTTTCCATGGTCAGGATCAGGTCATACTCCCGGCACATGCGTCCCGAGATCTGCCGGGCACAATGATTTTCCAGTGACAGGTTGTGCGCCTGCGCGACGCTGATAGCACAGGGATCCGCACCTTTACCCACCAGCGCCCCGAGACCCGCAGAAGAGACCGTCAATGCCGGATGAAACTTCCTTAACAAGCGTTCCGCCGTTGGGGAACGGCAAATGTTCCCCACACAGACAACTAATATTTTGTTAAACATGACGATTACCAGTTGTGAAGGTCGCTGGCCGTGTCCGTCATATAGCGAACACCGCTAATGGTCGGCAGCAACTGATTGATCAAACGGTTCCAGCGGGCAACCGGTGCGGTCGTGACATACACCACATCGTAAGGCTGGAGTCGGAATGACGTCGCCATCACCAGCGAAGTCGCATCGGACATATCAAGCTGATAGATATTCGCGATCTTGCCGTTGTTCCCGCTTTCGCCTTTCAACGGACGAATAACGAAAATGCCGCTGGCGTTGGAGGTAGTCAGATCGATACCTTCCGCATTGCCAAGCGCTTCAGTGAGCGTCATACCGCTGAAGTCCATTTTGAGGGTGCTCTGCTTTTTCACTTCCCCCATCACGAAGACTTTCAAATCGTCATTACGCGGAACAAACAGAATGTCGCCAGGATAGAGCAGACGGTTCTGGCTCAGATCGCCATTTTGCATCAGCGCTTGCAGTGAAATACGTTGCTCCTGCCCTTTGTGAGTCAGTACAACATTGCGCCAGTCAGCCGCCTCGGTGAGACCGCCTGCGGCGTTAATGGCATCAAGAATGGTAAGCGGTACGTTGGTGATGGCCTGCTGGCCAGATTTGTTCACCTGCCCGGAGACATAAGCCTTCTGCGAGCGGAAAGCGGCGATATTAACGTCCACCTGCGGGTCAGCGATGTACTTCGCTAAGCGCCCGGTAATATCACTACGAATTTCGGCTAACGTTTTTCCCACCACGCTGACTTTGCCAATATAGGGGTAAAACATGGTGCCATCCGGCTGCACCCAGTTGCCGGTATCGCTTGAGCTACGATACTGCCCGGCCGGGGTTGTAAGTTCAGGATGATCCCAGACGGTCACATTCAGGACATCGCCCGGACCGACCCGATACTGATATCCTGCAATCTCCTGCTCCAGCGACATGTTAGGCTGCGCAACATTAGGACGAGGACGTAATTGCTCGACCAGTCGCGGGGTCAGTGGATAAACATTCACCATCCGGTTGATATCAAAATCAGCGTCCTGCTGTTTAATCACATCTTTGCCCATCGTAGACATATTGCTGCCCGGAAGCACGGTACAACCGTTTATCAAGATTACCGATACCAGGACTGGTATCAATTTAAGTTTGGAGTTCATCATTGATTATTTATCACTTTGGCAGAGTAATTATCACGTGCGTTCTAAATAGCGGCTTCGCCTGTACACATTTACCTTGCCGTTAATTGAAAAGGAATTTAACTGGCATCAATCCTAAAAATAATGGATTCATCTGCGGTCTCTTGACAGAATAATTCAGGCTTGTTTTCAGGTGGCCAGACACGCTACCGCCCCTGGCTTCATTAGCTACCAATGCACTGATTAATTTAAATTTTTATCTTCTCCTTTATTTTCATCACATTCAGAACAGCAACGCATCGGGAATAACGTCACTGGTTGATGAGGAAATATTTATCTTTTGATTATTACCGGAAGAATTGTTGCAGCTAAGTGAATAGCAGGCAAGATAACAAGCCTCCGCTCACTTGCTTTTAAGAATAATATTAAGGCTATAATTTATATATTTTTAGGATTTTATCGATATTGACAGCATTGCTAAATAAATACACCACCTGCGATATTTCCTAAATATAATTAGCTAAAGAAAATTATTTCCTGTAGTTACATTACGGCTATTTCCCGCTGGCATCCTGATATAACCACCAGAGAAATCCCTTTCCGGCATTGCATTTTCCGCCAGTTTTACCCATGATCGAATTGTGACAATTGTCATACAACTATGGGTATAGCACTTACTATGGAATGGATTGCCGATCCGTCAATCTGGGCCGGACTCGTCACGCTAATCGTGATCGAACTTGTTCTTGGCATTGATAATCTTGTTTTTATTGCCATCCTCGCGGAGAAACTCCCTCCTGCCCAGCGGGATAAGGCGCGTATTACCGGGCTCCTGCTGGCAATGGTCATGCGACTGCTGCTGCTGGCATCAATATCCTGGCTGGTGACGCTGACTACGCCACTGTTCAGCATTCGCGGCCTCAGTTTCAGCGCGCGTGATCTGATCATGCTGTTCGGCGGTTTCTTCCTGTTGTTTAAAGCCACAATGGAGCTAAACGAACGGCTGGAAGGAAAAGACAGCGACAATCCCACCCAGCGTAAAGGCGCTAAGTTCTGGGGGGTGGTCGCGCAAATAGTGGTGCTGGACGCCATATTCTCTCTGGATTCAGTCATTACAGCCGTCGGGATGGTCGATCACCTGGCGGTGATGATGGCGGCGGTGATTATTGCCATCAGCCTGATGGTGCTCGCCAGCAAGTCGTTGACTCGCTTTGTCAACAGCCACCCAACCATCGTTATTCTGTGCCTGAGCTTCCTGCTGATGATTGGTTTCAGCCTGGTCGCCGAAGGGTTCGGTTTCCACATCCCGAAAGGTTATCTGTACGCCGCTATCGGCTTCTCGGTGATGATCGAAGCCTTGAACCAGCTGGCAATCTTTAACCGTCGTCGCTTCCTGTCAGCTAATCATACCTTGCGCCAGCGCACCGCCGAGGCGGTGATGAGGTTGCTGAGCGGTCAAAAAGAAGATGCCGAACTGGATGCCGAAACCGCTGCTATGCTGGCGGATCATCAGGAAGGGCAGATTTTTGCGCCTCAGGAACGGCGGATGATTGAGCGCGTACTGAATCTTAATCAGCGTACCGTCAGCAGCATAATGACCTCACGCCACGACATTGAACACGTCGATCTCAACGCACCCGAAGCAGAAATTCGCGCTTTACTGGAAAAAATCCAGCATACGCGTCTGGTCGTTACCGGGGAAGACGAGCAGGAAGAACTGCTGGGCGTAGTGCATGTCATCGATCTGCTGCAGCAGTCTCTGCGCGGTGAGCCGCTCGACTTACGCGTTCTGATTCGTCAGCCGCTGGTGTTCCCGGAAACGCTGCCGCTGCTTCCGGCGCTGGAGCAGTTCCGTAATGCCCGCACGCACTTCGCTTTTATTGCTGATGAATTTGGTTCTGTAGAAGGGATCGTGACGCTCAGTGACGTGATGGAAACCATCGCCGGTAATCTGCCAAATGAAGTAGAAGAGATTGATGCCCGCCATGATATCCAGAAAAATGCCGATGGTTCGTGGACGGCTAACGGTCACATGCCGCTGGAAGATCTGGTGCAGTACGTCCCTATTCCGTTAGATGAAAAACGTGAATATCACACCATTGCCGGGCTTTTGATGGAATATTTACAGCGTATTCCGAAAACCGGAGAGGAAGTTCAGGTTGGCGACTACCGACTAAAAACCTTGCAGGTGGAAAACCATCGCGTGCAAAAAGTCCAGTTGATACCGCTACACGCTGAAGAAGAGATGGATTACGAGGTGTAAATCACCCGCCGGATGGCGCATCAGTCGCCATCCGGCAATTTGAATCAGAGTTTATCCAGCAACTTCTTAACATCTTTACCGTTGCGGGAGTCTTTATTGCGATCGGCCCAATCGTTCAGACGACGTTTCGCTTCATCCTGCAGATGCTTACGCAACAGCTGATCAACCTGCAAGTTATAGTTCAGCGCCTGCCACTGGCCATAAACCCTGAGAGGAACCGGCGTGGCTTTCAGGAACTTAATCAGCTTGCTTTCGCCATCCCAGCCGCCCAGCACGCGAATGTTAAACTGCGTGTCGCAATTCTGCTTCACCAGATCCAACGTCCCCTTGCCCGTCAGCGCAAGCATCGCAGACTCACCGGCCATATTATCCAGCGTAACCTCGCCGTTATCCAGCGTCAGATCGGTTACAAAGCGATCCAGTCGGGTGACGTTATCCAGGTTTTGCTGTGATTTAACATCACCGCCGCTGCGTTCTACGGCTTGTTGTATCATCTGCTGGAAGTTCATCCCTTCCATTCGCGTATCGCTCATTTCGACATGGGCCTGGCCTTGCCAGCTATGACGAAACGCCTGGGCGTCAATATCTGAACCGGAAAAATCTCCCGCCAGTGACAGCTTGCCGGTCAGCGCGATGGGGTAGTTGAAGGCTTTCAGGATTGTGCCAATTTCTACACCTTCCAGTCGCGGATGAAAGACTGCTCGCGGCTCATCTTTTCTGGCGTCCAACGTACCGGGAAGCGAAACATGTCCACCGTCATTTTTCCCTTCCAGTTGCACGACCTTCAGTAAGCCGAACTGGTTATCTATTTTTGCCGAGACATTCTCAAACGCCATTTTACGCCACAATACCTTGTCAGCCTGTAACGTGATGTCTGCCGAGAATCCCTTGAGTCCCTGGTAAGAGACAGCATCAACCTGCGAAGCAATGACGGGACGCGCCAGCGTCGCCTGACCCTGGCCTTGCTGCACCTCACCGTTTGTCGCTGCCACGGCATCGCGTTGCACAATCAGATTGTCCAGATTGAGCTGACCAAATTTCAGGTCGACGAGCCATTCGGGTTTATCTAACAACGACACCTGGGCTTGCCCGGCGAGAGAGCTGTCATTAGCGGTCAAATGAATCTGGCTAAACGCGAGCTGTTTTTTCTCTTCCAGCCACTGCGCCTGAAGCTGTCCCTCACCTTTAATTCCCTGCGACGGCAAATCGGCTCCCTGCAGTTGCCAGCTTAACTGCTCAATATTAGCGGACAAATTATGCGGGTAGTCGGAGGCATCGACGGTGCCGTTTAAGGATAACGCAAGGTCACGCTGATCGCGGTTCACGCGCCCGGAGAAATCAAACGTACCACGGTGTTGGCTATCCTGTTCCATCTCCAGACGAATATCGCGAACCGTAACCTGCTCGTCGTCTTCATGCTGGAATACCAGAACGCTGTCGGCCACGCGCAGACTGGCGATATCAAACGACCATCCTTTGTCTTCCGCCAGATCGGGCAACGTATTGTCTTTGGGAGCAACGGGCGCATCTTGTCCACGCACCGCCTCAGTTTGTGGGGTCAGTTGAATCACAGCCCCCTTGAGCATCACCTGCTTCACACTGAGCTGGTGGCTCAACAACGGCCACAACGCGACGTCGAGACGCATATTGTCGGCACGAATCAGGGGTTCACTGGCACCTTCAGCGGTTAACACCATGCGTCCCGAGAGGATGCTCAGCTGAGGCCATACGTGCCAACGCAGAGGACCATCCAACTGCAGCTGATATCCGCTACGCACAGCAACCTGCTTGACCATATACGCACGGAAATCATTCGGATTCACCAACAGTACTAACGCAGAAAAACCGGCCACCAGCACGACCAGAAGGATCATCAGCGTTGTCAGAAATCGTCTCATGCTATCCCCAATGGACTGAAAACATTCAGTCTTTATCGATCCGGCTGGCAACAGCGCCCTGCTGATCGCGATACTTTGCATCCTGACGACGGTTGTAAGGTCGCGCAGCCGGACCGGAAAGCGGTTCGAAACTCAACGCGCCAATCGGCATGCCCGGGCGCAGGGCCAGCGGTAATTTTCCGGAGTTGTAAAATTCCAGTACGATGCACCCTGACCAGCCCGGATCGATACGGTGTGCGGTAACGTGTACCATCAGTCCCAGACGCGCTAATGAAGAACGTCCATCTAACCAACCAACGAGATCGGAAGGCAACGTCACGGATTCGAACGTCACCGCCAGCGCAAGTTCCCCCGGATGCAGGAAAAATGCCTCGCCGTCCTTGAGGACGATTTCATCGCTCATTACGCGATCCAGCGCGGCGCTGACTTCATCTTTCGGTCCACTCAAATCGATATACGCCGCCGTATGACCGCGGAACGTACGGAATTTGTTACCAAGACGCACATCTACCGTGGCGCCATTGATTCGCTCGACAGGAGGGCGTGGAGTGATCGACAGGCGACCTTCATCCAACCAGGCTTCAATATCTCGGTCACATAAACGCATGGCACTTTCTCCTTTCGTGCTTCAACCCCTTAATGCCAGGTGCGTTAAGGGTGAACCAGGTTATCACTGAACGGTACACAATTCGCTGAACTTATTCAAAGAACTGGCTGATTTTAGCCTTCAGAATATCGATGGCGATGCGGTTTTTACCCCCGCGCGGCACGATGATGTCGGCGTATTGTTTTGAAGGCTCAATAAATTGCAGGAACATTGGACGTACGGTTTTTTGGTATTGCGCCATCACCGAATCCATAGAACGACCACGCTCGTTCACATCCCGTTTAATACGGCGCATCAGGCAAATATCCAGCGGCGTATCAACAAAAATTGAGAAGTTCATCTCGTCACGCAAACGCGCGTCTGTCAGCAGCAGAATGCCTTCCAGGATGATCACTTTCTTGGGTTCGATATGAATAGTGTCTTGCGTGCGCGTATGCTCAACATAGCTGTAAACGGGGAGTTCAATGGCGCTACCGCGTTTAAGCGTTTGTAGATGTTGAAACAGCAGACTGTGATCCATCGCGTTCGGATGGTCGTAGTTGGTTTTTACACGTTCTTCCATCGACAGATGGCTTTGATCTTTGTAATAGCTGTCTTCGGGAATAACGCCAATATGTTCGTCACCGACTTGTTCACGTAATTCGCGATAAAGCGTGCTGGCAATAAGACTCTTGCCGGAAGCCGATGCGCCGGCGATGCCGATAATGACGCACTGATGGGACTGATCAGTCATAAATTTAGCGACCTGATTAACCTGGATGTAAGGAAGGGCGGCGTCGAAACGCCAAACGCGGCCAATTATAGGGATTTCAGCGGCGCGATGCCAGTCCAGCCTGCACCAATGCTTTCCTTGTCGCAAATTAAAATGATCAGTTTTAAAGCAGGTGCTAAATTTATCTATCAGCCTTAGGAATTAATAGCTTGAGAGTGTTAATTTATGAGCAGCTGGCGTATAAATTGTAAATTGTTTGTACTAGCATAATCGCAGATTAAACATGATGTATCCGGCATATCTCCCGGACGACATCGGCTATTTGGGTAGAGTGGTAATGAGTAAACAATCCCAACATGTTTTAGTTACCTTACCTCATCCTCTACTGCGCATGGCCAGTTTAGGTCTGGTGGCTTTCATTTTTACGCTATTCTCGCTGGAACTGTCACGTTTCGGTGCGCAGCTGGCCCCGCTTTGGTTCCCAACGTCAATCATGATGGTGGCTTTTTACCGCCATGCGGGAAAGATGTGGCCGGGAATCGCGCTGGCTTGTTCATTTGGTAATATCGGCGCGTCTTTACTCTTCTTCCCCGGAGAATCGCTAAGCTTCACCTATACGACCATCAACATTATTGAGGCTATCGTTGGCGCAATGCTATTGCGTAAACTGCTGCCCTGGTACAACCCCTTACAAAATCTTAACGACTGGGCGCGCCTGGCATTTGGCAGCGCCGTGGTTCCCCCTGTGTTGGGCGGCTTGTTACTGTGGTTATTGCTGCCAAAGGAAACCTCGTTAAATACTTTTCTTATTTGGGTTCTGTCAGAATCCATCGGCGCGCTGGCGCTGGTGCCGTTAGGTTTGCTGTTTAAGCCACATTATTTGCTCCGCCACCGCGACCCGCGGTTACTGCTGGAAACCGTCATCACACTTCTGGTGACCTTGACGTTCAGTTGGCTGTCCATGATGTATCTTCCATGGCCTTTTACCTGCGTTATCGTCCTGTTGATGTGGAGCGCTGTTCGCCTGCCGCGAATGGAGGCATTTTTAATTTTCCTCAGCACCGTGATGATGGTCTCGATGATGTTGGCCGCAGACCCTTCTCTGCTCTACATCCCCAAACCCAACTTGATGACCAGCCTGCCGTGGCTGCCGTTTTTGATGATCCTGCTGCCGGCCAATATGATGACGATGGTGATGTACGCGTTTCGGGCCGAACGCAAACATATCTCTGAAAGCGAATCGCGCTTTCGCAATGCCATGGAATATTCCGCGATTGGTATGGCGCTGGTGGGGACCGAAGGGCAATGGCTCCAGGCGAATAAAGCGTTGTGCCAGTTTCTGGGCTACAGCCAGGATGAGCTACGTTCGCTAACCTTCCAGCAATTAACCTGGCCGGAAGATCTGAACAATGATCTCGAACAGCTGGATATGCTGGCGCGCGGAGAAATCAACAGCTACTCCATGGAAAAACGCTATTACACGCGCTCCGGTGATGTCGTCTGGGCCTTGCTGGCCGTTTCGTTGGTGCGTCATAGCGACAATACCCCCCTCTACTTTATTGCGCAGGTTGAGGATATTAACGATCTGAAGCATACCGAGTGGATTAACAAGCGGCTGATGGAGCGCATTACCCTCGCCAACGAAGCCGGGGGAATCGGAATCTGGGAATGGGAGCTTCAGCCTGACGTAATCAGTTGGGATAAGCGCATGTTTGACCTCTATGAAGTCCCTGCGCATATCAAACCCAGTTGGCAAGTCTGGTATGACTGCGTTGTGCCCGAAGATCGTGAACATGCTAAAAATGTCATTCGCGATTCGCTGGCCGCCCGGGCCCCCTTTAAGCTCGAGTTTCGTATTGCGGTCAAAGATGGCGTGCGGCATATCCGCTCACTGGCAAACCGGGTACTGAATAAAGACGGTGAAGTTGAACGCTTCCTTGGCATCAATATGGATATGACCGAGGTGAAGCAGCTTAACGAAGCGTTGTATCAGGAAAAAGAACGTCTGCACATTACGCTGGATTCAATTGGCGAAGCGGTGATTTGTATTGATGTTGATATGAACGTGACCTTTATGAATCCGGTCGCAGAGAAAATGAGCGGCTGGCAGCAGGAAAGCGCAATCGGCATTCCGCTGCTGACGGTACTACGTATTACTTTCGGCGACAACGGTCCGCTGATGGAAAATATCTACAGTGCTGACATGTCGCGTACGGCCATCGAGCAGGAAGTCGTTCTGCATTGTCGCAACGGCAGCAGTTATGACATTCAGTACAGCATCACCCCCCTTAGTACTCTCGATGGCGGCAGCATTGGCTCGGTGCTGGTGATTCAGGATGTCACCGAATCACGTAAAATGCTGCGCCAGCTTAGCTATAGCGCCTCGCATGACGATCTGACGCAGTTGGCAAACCGCGTCAGCTTCGAAAATCATCTAAAGCAGTTACTGCATACGGTTCACGACACGCACCAACAGCATGCTTTGGTTTTTATCGATCTCGATCGTTTTAAAGCCGTAAACGATAGCGCCGGTCACGCCGCAGGCGATGCCCTGCTACGCGAACTCTCTTCACTGATGCTAAGCATGCTGCGTTCCAGCGATATGCTGGCGCGCCTTGGCGGCGACGAGTTTGGTCTGTTGCTGCCGGATTGTAATATCGAAAGTGCCCGCTTTATCTCAGGTCGCATCATCAGCGCCATCAACGATTACCACTTTATGTGGGAGGGCCGGTTACACCGCATTGGCGCCAGTGCGGGGATTACGCTCATTGATGAAAAAAACCATGTCGCCAGCGACGTCATGTCTCAGGCGGATATTGCCTGTTATGCGGCGAAAAACAGTGGGCGTGGGCGAGTCTGCGTTTATGAACCCCAGCAAAGCGAGGCTCATGCTGCGCGAAGCCAGCTGTCATTGGATGAACAAAGACACACCATTACGCACAATCCAATGTTAATCATCGCCAGGGGCGTGGCCTCCCCGCGTATACCGGAGACGTTCAGCTTTTGGCTCCTCTCGCTACGTTTAGGGACAGCTGAAGGGGAGATTATTGAAGAACACGCTTTCCGTGCCGGGCTGGTCGATCCTACATTGAATCAGGCGCTTGACCGCCGGGTATTCACCGAGTTCTTCCAGAGTGCTGCCCCGGCCGTCGCCAGTAAGGGACTCAGCATTGCCCTGCCCCTTTCCGCCGCCGGGCTGCTGAATACAGAACTTGTTGACGAGCTGCTGGGGCAACTGCAAAGAAGTCCGTTACCACCACGACTGCTGCACCTGACCGTTCCGTCTAACGTGATAAAAACAAACCCAACGCAGGCTATATCCACATTACATCGACTGCGTCAGTGCGGATGTCGAATTATTTTAAGTCATGTCGGTCGCGATTTAGAGCTGTTTGACAACCTGAAGTATCGCATGGTTGATTACCTGCTGCTCGACAGCGAGCTAAGCGCCAGCGTCCACGGTAACTTGATTGACGAAATGTGGGTGTCCATTATCCAGGGCCATGCTCAGCGTCTGGACATTAAAACCATCGCCGGCCCGGTGCAGTTGCCGCTGATCATGGATGCGCTTTCTGGCATCGGGATTGATATGATTTATGGCGATATCATTGCCGACGCCCAACCGCTGGATCTGCTACTGAATACCAGTAATTTCGCCATCAACTGACGGCTGCCAGCCATCCGTATACCAGATATGTAATAACGCATAGGAGCGCCAGGGTTTCCAGCGCTCTGCATACCGCCGTATCTGGGCGGGCGTCATGCCGGCAAAACGTTGTTTAATCAGATAGTCATCCGGCAGAAAAACATCTTTCGCCTGCCAGCCCCGCAGCGCAAAGTAGTTGGCGGTCCAGCGCCCTATTCCGGGGAACGTTTGCAGATGTTTGACGCCTTGCTCGATATCGGCAGGCGCTTGCGTCGCAAGCGTTCCATCCAGCGTCGCGCGAGCCAGATGAATTAACGCTTCAGCGCGTTTGAGCGGCATCCCTAACGCTTTCAGGTGTAATGGTTCGGCATCAGCGAGCGCTTCAGGGGTAGGGAAACACACATACTCTGGCGCATCCTCCAGCGTTTGCCCATAAGTATGCGCCACTTTCGCCGTCAGTTTCGCCGCCATAGCCACGCTGACTAACTGCCCTAAAATCGCTCGTACTCCTTGTTCAAAAGCATCGACACTGCCCGGCAAACGCAGTCCCGGACGCGCTGCCCCAAGGCTTCCCAGCGCGCTGGCTATTTGCTGCGGGCAACAGGTAAGATCGAATAAACGTGTCATTTTAGCCAGACACTCTGCGGCCACCGGCTGTAGCCCCTGACTCAACGTCACGTGTAGTTGATGGGTGTGTAGATCCGGTATCACGCGCACCAGACCACGATGATTCCCGACGGACAGGCTTCTGACATAACGCAGATCCCCCACGGTTTCTACCCCTTCCACCGCACGGGCGGCCAGGAACCCCAGCATCCAGGGCCAGTCGTAAGGCGGTTGCCAACTCAGCGTGAACATTGCATTTTCCTTTTCCAGCAAACCTACAGCATAAACGGTATTCAAACGATACGCCTTGCTTTCATATTCCAGTTGTCGGGACGTCAACATTTCGTTAAAGTCACGCCCCTTCTTCACTGGCATGGGGATTTTTACGGTGTTTATTGGTTTTGACTACGGTACGGCAAACTGTTCAGTGGCCGTTATGCGAGATGGGCAGCCACAGTTGCTCAAAATGGAAAATAACAGCACGCTTCTGCCCTCAATGCTTTGTGCGCCAACACGCGAAGCGGTCAGCGAATGGCTGTATCGGCATCACGACGTTCCAACCACGGATGATGAAACGCAGGCGTTACTGCGCCGTGCGATGCGCTATAACCGCGAAGAAGATATCGATGTTAATGCCAACAGCGTGCAGTTCGGTCTGGCTTCGCTGGGTCACTATATTGACGATCCGGAAGAGGTGTACTTCGTTAAATCACCAAAATCCTTTCTCGGTGCCAGCGGTCTGAAACCGCAGCAGGTTGCGCTGTTTGAGGATCTGGTCTGTGCCATGATGCTGCATATTCGTAATCAGGCACAAAGCCAGTTGCCGGAAGCCATCACCCAGGCCGTTATTGGTCGCCCAATCAACTTCCAGGGTTTAGGTGGCGATGACGCCAATATTCAGGCGCAAGGTATCCTTGAACGTGCGGCAAAACGCGCTGGTTTTCAGGATGTCGTCTTTCAGTACGAACCGGTAGCAGCTGGTCTGGATTACGAAGCCACGCTGCAGGAAGAAAAACGCGTATTGGTCGTGGACATTGGCGGGGGTACAACCGACTGTTCATTGTTGCTAATGGGACCACAATGGCATCAACGCGCCGATCGCGAAAACAGCCTGCTGGGGCACAGCGGCTGCCGCGTAGGCGGGAACGATCTGGATATTGCGCTGGCCTTTAAACACTTGATGCCGCTCCTCGGCATGGGTGGAGAAACGGAAAAAGGCATCGCCTTACCTATTCTGCCCTGGTGGAACGCGGTCGCGATTAACGATGTCCCCGCGCAAAGTGAGTTCTACAGTAGTGCCAACGGACGCTTATTAAACGATCTTGTACGTGACGCCCGGGAAGCCGATAAAGTCGCGCTGTTGCTCAAAGTCTGGCGCGAGCGTCTGAGCTACCGCCTGGTGCGCAGCGCAGAAGAGAGCAAAATCGCGCTGTCCGACCAGAACATAGTTACGGTGGCAATACCGTTTATCAGCGAAACGCTGGCCACCGATATCAGTCAACACGGACTGGAAACCGCGCTTAATCAGCCCCTGGCGCGCATTCTCGAGCAGGTGCAACTGGCGCTGGAAAACGCGCAGGAAAAACCGGACGTGATTTACCTGACCGGCGGCAGCGCGCGTTCACCGCTGATCAAAAAAGCTCTCGCAGAGCAGCTTCCGGGGATCCCAATTGCCGGTGGCGATGATTTCGGTTCCGTTACCGCTGGACTGGCCCGCTGGGCTGAGGTTGTTTTCCGCTAAGCCGCTCGCAAGCTGAAAGGTGTGCATATTGACATCACCGTTGCTGTGGCTTATTTTCAGGAGTGAGGGTTAGGGAGGGCTTCCCCTCCCCCTGGTGTCTTAGTAAGCCGCGAAGCTAATGACTAAGAATATCACCAGTATGATGACGTGCTTCATCATAACCCTTTCCTTATTTTGGCCCCTTCCTCGGGAGGGGCTTTCCCGTTCCAGCGTCCCGCTGAAATCTCTGGCTTACCTCCTTTTTGCCTTGAACGCACTCTAACGCACTATTTCTTGTTCGCCGTTTTCAACGCTAAATGTTGCGTAACGCCTCGCAAAGCCGCATCAGCATTCAGACGAATCCCGACAGTGTTTCATAATTCCTCCATTTTTCTCCCTTGTTCGCTGGCTAAACTAGTATCATTCCGCGAATCGTTTCAGGATGAGAAACCCATAACAATGAAAGGCAGTAACAAATCCCGCTGGGTGATAGCAACTGTGATCGTCGTGACCGCCATCGCCGCATTCTGGTTCTGGCAAAGCCGCAGTGAACCCCAGGGCACCGCACCCGGCGCGACCAAACCAGCGCAGCACTCGCCAGGAGCTGGGCGTCGTGGTATGCGTTCCGGGCCGTTGGCTCCCGTTCAGGCCGCCACCGCCACCGAGGAAGCCGTTCCACGTTATCTGACGGGGCTAGGCACTATTACTGCCGCCAATACCGCTACGGTGCGAAGCCGGGTAGATGGCCAGCTCATCGCGTTACACTTCGCGGAAGGGCAACAGGTAAAAGCCGGCGACTTGCTGGCAGAGATAGACCCCAGCCAGTTTAAAGTTGCTCTGGCTCAGGCGCAGGGGCAACTGGCAAAAGATAAAGCCACGCTGGCGAATGCCCGTCGCGATCTTGCGCGTTATCAGCAGTTGGTAAAAACCAATCTGGTCTCCCGCCAGGAGCTGGATGCCCAACAGGCGCTGGTAAATGAGACGTTAGGGACAATCAAAGCGGATGAAGCCAGCGTCGCCAGCGCCCAATTGCAGCTCGACTGGAGCCGTATAACCGCGCCTGTCGATGGACGGGTCGGTCTGAAACAGGTGGATGTTGGCAACCAGATTTCCAGCGGTGATACCACCGGCATCGTCGTCATTACACAAACCCACCCCATCGACTTGATATTCACCTTACCCGAAAACGACATCGCCACCGTGTTGCGGGCGCAAAAATCGGGGAACCCGCTGAAGGTCGAAGCCTGGGACCGTACTAATTCGCAAAAACTCAGCGAAGGCGTCCTGCTGAGCCTCGACAATCAAATCGACGCAACCACCGGAACCATCAAAGTTAAGGCCCGGTTTAACAATCAGGATGATGCCTTATTCCCAAATCAGTTCGTTAATGCCCGCATGCTGGTCGACACGGAACAAAATGCCGTTGTTATCCCCACAGCAGCCCTGCAAATGGGTAATGAAGGTCACTTTGTCTGGGTGCTTAACAGCGACAATAACGTCAGTAAACACCTGGTTAAACCGGGTATCCAGGATAGCCAGAAAGTGGTGATTGCCGCCGGACTGTCCGTGGGCGATCGCGTAGTGACCGACGGTATTGACCGCCTGACGGAAGGGGCCAAAGTTGAAGTCGTAGAGGCGCACGACACCTCTGTAACAGACGAAAAAACTACGCCGCGCGGCAACGGAAAAAAAGGAGCTAACTCCTGATGCAGGTGTTACCTCCTGGCAACTCAGGCGGCCCATCGCGCCTGTTTATTCTGCGCCCCGTCGCCACCACGCTGCTGATGGTCGCCATTTTATTGGCAGGTATTATTGGTTATCGCTTCCTGCCGATCGCCGCTTTACCAGAAGTGGATTACCCCACAATTCAGGTCGTAACGCTCTACCCCGGCGCCAGCCCGGACGTTATGACTTCGGCGGTGACCGCGCCGCTTGAGCGTCAGTTTGGACAAATGTCCGGCTTAAAACAGATGTCCTCGCAAAGCTCCGGCGGTGCTTCGGTCGTCACGTTGCAGTTTCAACTGACGCTCCCGCTGGATGTCGCCGAGCAGGAAGTTCAGGCCGCCATTAATGCCGCCACCAATTTATTACCGGGCGATCTGCCTAACCCGCCGGTCTACAGTAAGGTAAACCCGGCGGATCCACCAATCATGACGCTGGCTGTCACCTCCAGCGCGATGCCGATGACGCAGGTGGAAGATATGGTCGAAACCCGCGTCGCCCAGAAAATCTCTCAGGTTTCCGGCGTGGGTCTGGTGACGCTTTCCGGTGGGCAACGTCCGGCTGTCCGCGTGAAGCTTAATGCGCAGGCCATTGCCGCGCTCGGTCTGACCAGCGAAACCATCCGTACGGCCATTACCGGCGCCAACGTCAACTCGGCTAAAGGCAGTCTTGATGGCCCAACGCGCGCCGTCACGCTCTCAGCTAACGACCAGATGCAGTCTGCGGATGAATATCGTCAGCTTATTATTGCCTATAAAAACGGCGCGCCGGTTCGTCTGGGCGATGTCGCGAGCGTTGAGCAAGGGGCAGAAAATAGCTGGCTGGGCGCATGGGCCAATAAGCAACAAGCCATTGTGATGAATGTTCAGCGCCAGCCGGGGGCAAACATCATTTCCACTGCTGACAGCATCCGCCAAATGTTGCCGCAGCTCACTGAAAGCCTGCCTAAATCAGTAAAGGTCAGCGTGCTTTCCGATCGTACAACCAATATTCGTGCATCCGTAGCCGACACCCAGTTTGAGCTGATGTTGGCGATTGCACTGGTTGTTATGATTATCTACCTGTTTCTGCGCAATATCCCGGCAACGATTATACCCGCGGTCGCCGTGCCGCTGTCGCTAATTGGCACCTTCGCGGTGATGGTTTTTCTTGATTTCTCTATCAATAACCTGACCTTAATGGCGCTAACCATCGCCACCGGCTTTGTGGTGGATGACGCCATCGTGGTGATTGAGAACATTTCACGTTATATCGAAAAAGGCGAAAAACCGCTGACCGCCGCCCTGAAAGGTGCGGGCGAGATTGGTTTTACCATCATCTCTCTGACATTTTCGCTGATCGCCGTGCTGATCCCACTGTTGTTTATGGGCGATATTGTCGGGCGATTGTTCCGCGAGTTTGCCGTTACGCTGGCCGTGGCGATTCTGATTTCCGCCGTCGTATCACTTACCCTCACGCCGATGATGTGCGCGCGTATGCTTAGTCAGGCATCGTTACGTAAACAGAACCGCTTCTCGCGCGCCTCGGAACGGATGTTTGATCGCATTATCGCCGCGTACGGTCACTGGCTGGCAAAGGTACTCAACCATCCGTGGCTGACGCTCAGCGTGGCGCTTGGCACGCTGGCGCTAAGCGTCATGCTGTGGGTCTTTATTCCAAAAGGCTTCTTCCCGATACAGGATAACGGCATCATCCAGGGCACGCTGCAGGCACCGCAGTCCAGCTCGTTTGCCAGCATGGCCCAGCGTCAGCGTCAGGTCTCAGATGTCATCCTGCAAGATCCGGCGGTTGAGAGCCTGACCGCTTTTGTTGGCGTGGACGGCACCAATCCGGCATTAAACAGCGCACGTATGCAAATCAACCTTAAGCCACTGGATGAACGCGATGATCGCGTGCAGAAAGTGATCGCGCGGTTACAAGAGGCAGTAAACAACGTTCCCGGCGTCGACCTCTATCTGCAGCCTACGCAAGACCTGACGATTGATACTCAGGTCAGCCGGACGCAATATCAATTCACGCTGCAAGCAACCTCCCTGGATGCGCTCAGCACCTGGGTTCCCCAACTGTTGGAAAAGCTACAACAGCTACCGCAGGTGTCTGATGTCAGCAGTGACTGGCAGGACAAAGGGCTGGTAGCCTATGTGAACGTCAATCGCGACAGCGCCAGCCGTTTAGGTATCAGCATGGCAGATGTCGATAACGCCCTGTACAACGCCTTCGGCCAACGCCTGATTTCAACCATCTATACGCAGGCAAACCAGTATCGCGTCGTGTTAGAACATGACACCGACACGACGCCAGGGCTTGCGGCTATGGAGACTATTCGTCTGACCAGTAGCGACGGCGGCGTGGTGCCGCTCAGCGCTATCGCCAGCATTGAACAGCGTTTTGCTCCGCTGTCGATTAACCATCTCGATCAGTTTCCGGTGACAACCATCTCGTTCAATGTGCCAGACGACTATTCATTGGGCGATGCGGTACAGGCGATTCTGGATGCCGAAAAAACGCTTAACCTGCCAGCGAACATTACCACCCAGTTTCAGGGCAGTACGTTGGCCTTCCAGGCCGCGCTGGGTAACACTATCTGGCTGATTGTGGCGGCGGTTGTCGCGATGTATATCGTACTCGGCGTGCTGTATGAAAGCTTTATTCACCCGATTACCATTCTCTCCACGCTGCCCACGGCAGGCGTTGGCGCACTGCTGGCGTTAATGATTGCCGGCAGCGAACTGGACGTCATTGCGATTATCGGCATTATTTTGCTCATCGGTATCGTCAAGAAAAACGCCATCATGATGATCGACTTTGCCCTGGCCGCAGAGCGCGAACAGGGTATGGCGCCGCGTGAAGCTATTTTCCAGGCCTGTCTGCTGCGTTTTCGCCCGATCCTGATGACCACGCTGGCGGCGCTGCTGGGCGCATTGCCCCTGATGTTAAGCACCGGCGTGGGCGCAGAGTTACGCCGTCCATTAGGGATTGGCATGGTCGGCGGTCTGCTGGTAAGCCAGGTATTAACCCTGTTCACCACCCCAGTGATTTATCTGCTGTTTGACCGTTTATCGCTGTATGTGAAAAGCCGCTTCCCACGTCAGGAAGAGGAAGCGTAAATGAAATTTTTCGCGCTTTTCATTCATCGTCCGGTGGCGACTATTCTCATTTCTGTGGCCATCACTCTGTGCGGCATACTGGGCTTTCGTCTGCTACCGGTGGCCCCGCTGCCGCAGGTGGATTTCCCGGTGATTATGGTCAGCGCCTCATTACCCGGCGCGTCTCCCGAAACGATGGCCTCCTCTGTCGCCACCCCGCTGGAACGCTCTCTGGGCCGCATCGCGGGCGTGAACGAAATGACTTCAAGCAGTTCGCTTGGCAGCACACGCATTATTCTCGAATTTAAATTCGACCGAGACATCAACGGCGCTGCGCGAGACGTTCAGGCCGCAATCAACGCCGCACAAAGCCTGCTGCCTAGCGGAATGCCCAGTCGCCCAACGTACCGCAAAGCTAACCCTTCCGACGCGCCGATCATGATCCTGACGCTCACTTCTGATACGTATTCCCAGGGTGAACTGTACGATTTTGCGTCGACCCAACTGGCGCAAACCATCGCGCAAATCGACGGCGTGGGTGACGTGGACGTGGGAGGAAGTTCTCTGCCTGCCGTGCGTGTAGGACTCAACCCGCAAGCGCTGTTTAACCAGGGCGTATCGCTGGACGACGTGCGTAGCGCAATCGACAACGCCAACGTGCGTAAACCGCAGGGAGCGCTCGAGAGTGAAACCCATCGTTGGCAGGTACAAACCAACGATGAGCTGAAAACGGCAGCCGAATACCAACCGATTATCATCCACTACAATAACGGAGCTGCGGTGCGGTTAGGTGACGTTGCGTCTGTGAGCGACTCGGTACAGGACGTGCGCAATGCGGGGATGACCAATGCCAAACCGGCCATTCTGCTGATGATCCGCAAGCTGCCGGAAGCCAATATCATTCAGACGGTAGACAGCATTCGGGCTAAATTGCCGGAATTACAAACGCTGGTCCCGGCCTCCATCGATCTGCAAATCGCCCAGGACCGCTCGCCGACCATTCGCGCCTCGCTGGAGGAAGTTGAACAGACGCTGATTATCTCCGTGGCGCTGGTTATCCTGGTGGTCTTTGTCTTTCTGCGTTCCGGACGTGCAACACTCATCCCCGCCGTCGCGGTTCCGGTCTCGCTAATCGGCACATTTGCCGCCATGTATTTGTGCGGATTCAGCCTGAACAACCTGTCGTTAATGGCGCTAACCATTGCCACGGGTTTTGTCGTCGATGACGCCATCGTGGTACTGGAAAACATAGCCCGCCACCTCGAGGCGGGAATGAAACCACTTCAGGCCACGCTACAGGGCACGCGCGAGGTGGGCTTTACGGTTCTCTCCATGAGCCTGTCGCTGGTCGCGGTATTCCTACCGCTGTTGCTGATGGGCGGCCTGCCGGGGCGATTGCTGCGCGAATTTGCTGTCACGCTGTCGGTGGCAATCGGCATTTCCCTGCTGGTGTCACTGACATTAACGCCAATGATGTGTGGCTGGATGCTCAAATCCAGCGCCCCGCGCGAACAAACGCGTAAGCGGGGATTTGGTCGCGTGTTAGTGGCGCTGCAACAGGGCTACGGCACATCGCTTAAATGGGTGCTGCGCCATACGCGGCTGGTGGGCGTGGTATTACTCGGCACCATTGCGCTGAACATTTGGCTCTACATTTCCACCCCAAAAACCTTCTTCCCTGAGCAGGATACAGGCGTATTGATGGGCGGGATCCAGGCTGACCAAAGCATCTCTTTCCAGGCGATGCGCGGCAAACTGCAAGACTTTATGCAGATCATCCGCGACGATCCGGCGGTGAATAACGTCACTGGCTTCACCGGTGGTTCCCGGGTCAATAGCGGGATGATGTTTATTACCCTCAAACCACGCGATGAACGCCGTGAAAGCGCTCAACAGGTGATCGACCGCCTGCGCGTCGCGCTGGCCAAAGAGCCGGGCGCGAATCTGTTTCTGATGGCGGTGCAGGATATTCGCGTCGGTGGACGCCAGGCCAACGCCAGCTATCAGTACACACTGCTGTCCGACGATCTGGCGGCGCTGCGTGAATGGGAACCTAAAATTCGCAAGGCGTTAGCCGCCCTGCCCCAACTGGCGGATGTCAACTCCGATCAACAGGACAATGGCGCGGAGATGAATCTGATTTACGATCGCGACACCATGTCGCGTCTGGGAATAGATGTTGCCGCCGCCAACAGCCTGTTGAATAACGCTTTCGGACAACGGCAGATTTCGACAATTTATCAACCGATGAACCAGTACAAAGTGGTGATGGAGGTTGATCGACGTTACACCCAGGACATCAGCGCGCTGGACAAAATGTTCGTCATCAACAATGACGGTAAGGCGATCCCGTTATCGTACTTTGCCAAATGGCAACCGGCGAATGCCCCGCTGTCGGTGAATCATCAGGGCTTGTCCGCCGCGTCAACGGTGTCGTTTAACCTGCCGACAGGCTCTTCACTTTCTGAAGCGACGGAGGCCATCAACAGAACGATGACCCAGCTTGGCGTTCCCTCGACGGTTCGCGGCAGTTTTGCCGGTACGGCACAGGTCTTCCAGGACACCATGAACTCGCAGGTGATCCTGATTATCGCCGCCATCGCAACGGTCTACATCGTGTTGGGCATGTTGTATGAAAGTTATGTTCACCCGCTGACTATTCTTTCCACACTGCCTTCAGCGGGCGTTGGGGCTTTACTGGCGCTGGAGCTGTTCAATGCCCCGTTCAGCCTAATCGCCCTGATAGGGATCATGCTATTAATTGGCATTGTGAAGAAAAACGCCATCATGATGGTCGATTTTGCGTTGGAAGCGCAGAGAAACGGTAAGTTGCCACCGGAGGAAGCCATTTTCCAGGCTTGCCTGTTACGCTTTCGCCCAATAATGATGACCACGCTGGCTGCGCTGTTTGGCGCGCTGCCGCTTGTGTTATCAGCAGGTGATGGCTCCGAACTGCGCCAGCCTTTGGGGATCACCATCGTCGGCGGGCTGGTGGTAAGTCAACTCCTGACGCTGTACACCACACCCGTGGTCTATCTCTTTTTCGACCGTCTGCGTCTGCGTTTTTCACGTAAAAATAGCAAACCGGTAGCAGAGTTATGACAGAACTTCCCGACAGCACCCGCTGGCAACTTTGGATTGTGGCATTCGGCTTTTTTATGCAGTCGCTGGATACCACCATCGTCAATACCGCGCTTCCTTCGATGGCCGCCAGCCTCGGAGAAAGCCCGTTACATATGCATATGGTCATTGTGTCATATGTATTAACCGTTGCCGTAATGCTGCCCGCCAGCGGATGGCTGGCGGACAAAGTTGGCGTGCGCAATATCTTCTTCACCGCCATCATCCTGTTTACGCTTGGCTCGCTGTTTTGCGCCTGGTCCAGCACGCTCAACGAGCTGGTGATGGCGCGCGTCTTACAAGGCGTTGGTGGCGCGATGATGGTGCCGGTTGGCAGACTAACGGTGATGAAAATCGTCCCGCGTGAGCAATATATGGCGGCGATGACGTTTGTCACGTTACCCGGCCAGATTGGCCCATTGCTGGGTCCGGCGTTAGGCGGCGTTCTGGTTGAGTATGCCTCCTGGCACTGGATATTTTTGCTGAACATTCCGGTTGGCATTGTCGGCGCGATAGCAACGTTAATGCTGATGCCCAACTACACCATGCAAACGCGACGCTTCGATCTTTCGGGATTCGCGATGCTGGCGGTCGGCATGGCGGTGCTAACGCTGGCGCTCGATGGCAGTAAAGGAACCGGCATCTCCGGTATCACGCTGGCGGTGCTGGTTATCTGCGGGGCGTTGGCTATTGCGCTATATCTGAAACACGCCCATCGTAACCCACGCGCGCTGTTTAGTCTGAATCTGTTTCACACACCAACCTTCTCGTTAGGTCTGCTCGGCAGTTTTGCCGGACGTATCGGCAGCGGTATGCTGCCGTTTATGACGCCAGTGTTTTTACAGATTGGACTCGGTTTTTCACCTTTTCATGCCGGGCTGATGATGGTCCCGATGGTGCTCGGCAGTATGGGCATGAAGCGCATCGTGGTACAGGTCGTTAACCGCTTTGGCTACCGCCGCGTACTGGTCACTACAACGCTTGGCCTGTCTCTGGTCAGCCTGTTGCTGATGACCACCGCGCTGCTCGGCTGGTATTACGCCCTGCCCTTTGTGCTGTTCTTACAGGGAATGGTCAACTCAACGCGTTTTTCATCCATGAATACCCTTACACTTAAAGACCTGCCAGACGATCTTGCCAGCAGCGGCAACAGCCTGCTGTCGATGATCATGCAATTGTCGATGAGTATCGGGGTGACTATCGCTGGCCTGTTGCTAGGCATGTTTGGTCAGCAGCATATCGCTATCGACAGCGGCAGTACGCATACCGTCTTTATGTATACCTGGCTGTGCATTGCATTCATTATTGCTCTGCCCGCCATTATTTTTGCCCGCGTGCCGAACGACACGCAAACTAACGCGGTGATCTCACGGCGCAAAAGGAGCACCTGATGAAGTTCTGGCGGCCCGGTATCACCGGCAAACTGTTTCTGGCGATTTTCGCCACCTGCATTGTGTTGCTGATCAGTATGCACTGGGCCGTACGCATTAGCTTCGAACGTGGTTTTATTGACTATATCAAACACGGTAATGAGCAGAGGCTGCAAATGCTCAGCGACGCGTTGAGCGAGCAGTATGAGCAGCATGGCAACTGGCGGTTCTTACGCAATAACGATCGCTTTGTTTTTCAGATCCTGCGCTCTTTTGAACACGACAACGACGATGATAAACCCGGTCCCGGCATGCCGCCGCACGGCTGGCGTACCCAGTTTTGGGTTGTTGATCAAAACGCTCGCGTGTTGGTCGGTCCGCGCGCTCCGGTCCCTCACGACGGTATGCGCCATCCTATCCGCGTCAACGGTAGCGAAGTGGGTGCCGTGATTGCTTCTCCCGTAGAGCGCTTAACGCGAAATACGGATATCAATTTCGACATGCAGCAAAGACGCTCCAGTTGGCTTATCGTCGCGCTCTCCACGATTCTGGCGGCGCTGGCAACGTTTACGCTGGCGCGCGGCCTGTTGGCCCCGGTCAAACGACTGGTGGAAGGCACGCATAAACTGGCTGCAGGCGATTTCACCACCCGCGTTGCGCCGACCAGTACCGATGAGCTGGGCAAACTGGCGCAAGATTTCAACCAGCTTGCCAGTACGCTGGAAAAAAACCAGCAGATGCGGCGTGATTTTATGGCCGATATTTCTCACGAACTGCGTACGCCGTTGGCGGTGCTACGCGGCGAGCTGGAAGCTATTCAGGATGGCGTACGCCAGTTTACCCCCGACTCCGTGACCTCTTTACAGGCCGAAGTCGCAACGCTCACCAAACTGGTGGACGATCTTCATCAGCTCTCCATGTCCGATGAAGGCGCGCTGGCCTACCAGAAAACATCGCTGGATCTTATTCCCCTGCTGGAAGTGGCAAGCGGTGCATTTCGTGAACGCTTTGCCAGCCGGGGATTGACGATACAACTTTCTCTCCCGGACAGTATGACGGTATTTGGCGACAGGGATCGTCTGATGCAGCTGTTCAACAATCTGCTGGAAAACAGCTTGCGCTACACCGACAACGGCGGCGGGCTGCATATCAGCGCTGAACAACGTGAACGAATGGTGTTATTAACCTTCGCTGATTCCGCTCCCGGCGTGAGTGAAGAGCAGTTGCAGAAGCTGTTTGAACGGTTTTATCGCACTGAAGGCTCGCGTAACCGAGCCAGCGGTGGTTCCGGCTTGGGGCTGGCGATTTGCGTCAATATTGTACAGGCGCATAATGGTCTGATCCGTGCCGCCCATTCGCCTTTTGGCGGGGTTAGCATTACAGTAGAGCTACCGCTCGAACGCGATTTACAGAGAGATGTATGACAGAGTTACCCATTGATGAAAACACGCCGCGTATTCTGATCGTGGAAGACGAGCCCAAGCTGGGACAACTGCTTATCGATTATCTGCGTGCAGCAAGTTACGCGCCTACGCTCATCAGCCATGGCGATTTGGTGCTGCCTTACGTGCGTCAAACGCCGCCCGATCTGATCCTGTTGGATCTGATGCTGCCCGGTACCGATGGCCTGACCCTGTGTCGGGAAATTCGCCGTTTCTCTGAAATCCCTATCATGATGGTAACCGCCAAGATAGAAGAAATTGACCGTCTGCTGGGACTGGAGATTGGTGCGGATGATTATATTTGTAAACCCTACAGCCCGCGCGAAGTCGTTGCTCGCGTGAAGACGATCCTGCGCCGTTGCAAGCCACAGCGCGAACTGCAACAAATGGATGCAGACAGTCCGCTGATCGTCGACGAAGGTCGTTTTCAGGCGTCGTGGCGGGGGAAAATGCTCGACTTAACGCCTGCGGAATTTCGCTTACTCAAAACGCTGTCACACGAGCCGGGAAAAGTGTTCTCCCGCGAGCAGTTGCTCAATCATCTGTATGACGACTACCGCGTCGTTACCGACCGCACCATCGACAGCCACATTAAGAACCTGCGACGTAAGCTGGAGTCGCTGGATGCAGAGCAGTCCTTCATTCGCGCGGTGTATGGCGTAGGGTATCGCTGGGAAGCCGATGCGTGCCGAATTGCGTAATCAGCGATAGTCCAAATGATATCGGGTAAGGCGAAGCAACCACCAGCACAATGACTTTACCTGCCCGCCCCTCAGCGCTACAATGCCCGCCCTTAATATGGGGGCACTCCCCTAACCGCCTCATTAAGTGAGGCGAGTCTGACCTGTCATCAGAACGAGATAATTATGTTTAAACCGGAACTCCTTTCCCCGGCGGGAACGCTGAAAAATATGCGTTACGCTTTCGCCTATGGCGCAGATGCTGTGTATGCGGGCCAACCGCGTTATTCACTGCGCGTACGCAACAACGAATTCAACCACGAAAACCTGCAGCGCGGCATTAATGAAGCCCATGAACTGGGTAAAAAATTCTATGTGGTGGTTAACATCGCCCCGCACAATGCCAAGCTGAAAACCTTCATTCGTGATCTGAAACCGGTGGTGGAAATGGGGCCGGATGCGCTGATCATGTCGGACCCGGGTCTGATTATGCTGGTGCGCGAGAACTTCCCTGACATGGATATTCACCTGTCGGTGCAGGCTAATGCCGTTAACTGGGCGACGGTCAAATTCTGGAAGCAGATGGGGCTGACCCGCGTGATCTTGTCTCGCGAACTGTCGCTGGAAGAAATTGAAGAGATCCGTACCCAGGTGCCCGATATGGAGATTGAGATCTTCGTTCACGGTGCATTGTGCATGGCCTATTCCGGGCGCTGCCTGCTCTCTGGTTACATCAACAAGCGCGACCCGAACCAGGGCACCTGTACCAATGCCTGCCGCTGGGAATACAACGTGCAGGAAGGGAAAGAAGACGTGGTGGGCAATATCGTACATAAGTACGAGCCGATCCCGGTACAAAACGTCGAACCCACATTGGGTATTGGCGCGCCGACAGATAAAGTCTTTATGATTGAAGAAGCCCAGCGACCAGGTGAGTACATGACCGCGTTTGAAGACGAACACGGCACTTACATCATGAACTCGAAAGATTTGCGTGCCATTGCCCACGTTGAGCGTCTGACGCAAATGGGCGTGCATTCGCTGAAGATCGAAGGCCGTACCAAGTCATACTATTACTGCGCACGTACCGCGCAGGTTTATCGCAAAGCAATTGATGATGCCGCTGCCGGCAAACCGTTCGACCCGCAACTGCTGGAAACGCTGGAAGGTCTGGCGCATCGCGGTTACACCGAAGGGTTCCTGCGCCGCCATACGCATGACGACTATCAGAACTACGAATACGGTTTCTCCGTTTCCGAACGCCAGCAGTTTGTTGGCGAATTTACCGGCGAACGTAAAGGCGAACTGGCAGCCGTGCTGGTGAAAAACAAATTTACCGTCGGCGACAGCCTGGAATTAATGACCCCACAGGGCAATATCAACTTTACCCTTGAGCAGATGGAAAACGCGAAAGGCGAAGCCATGCCGGTTGCTCCGGGCGATGGCTACACCGTGTGGATGCCGGTACCTGAGGATATCGATCTGAATTATGCCTTGTTAATGCGTAATTTTGCCGGTGAGTCCACGCGCAACCCGCATGCTAAGTAGTTAATTACGGTTATTTTTCAGCGTTCGGAAGATTCTTAGAAATCGATCACATACCGTTTCGTTCATTAAGGGTATTATCCCACCCGCTGAAAAACATAACCCATAAATGCTAGCTGTACCAGGAACCACCTCCTTAGCCTGCGTAATCTCCCTTACGCAGGCTTATTTTTTACCTGCCGTTTAAACACGCCGGGTTCTCCCAATTCAAATCACTACAGTCAGGCGAAAAAAAACCGGGCATTACGCCCGGCTCATGAGGTGATTAGAACTTAATGTGCAGCTTCTGGCTTGTGCTTTTGCGCACTCTGGAAACCATAGGTCAGCTCATTTTTCTCTTTATCCAATTCAACGGTTACCTGCCCCCCATCCACAAGCGAACCGAACAGCAGTTCGTTGGCCAATGGTTTTTTCAGGTTGTCCTGAACAACACGCGTCATCGGACGTGCGCCCATCGCGCGGTCATAGCCTTTCTCAGCCAGCCAGTTACGTGCTTCCTGGCTTACTTCCAGTGAGACGCCTTTCTGATCCAGCTGTACCTGCAACTCGACAATAAACTTATCAACAACCTGATGAATCACCTCGGTAGAGAGATGGTCGAACCAGATAATGTTGTCGAGACGGTTACGGAATTCCGGCGTAAACACTTTTTTGATTTCGCCCATCGCATCAGTACTGTTGTCCTGATGAATAAGCCCAATCGATTTACGCTCGGTCTCACGTACCCCGGCGTTGGTGGTCATGACCAGCACCACGTTACGGAAGTCCGCCTTACGGCCATTATTGTCGGTCAGCGTACCGTTATCCATCACCTGCAGCAGCAGGTTAAAGACATCCGGGTGCGCTTTTTCGATTTCATCCAACAGCAGGACCGCATGCGGGTGTTTAATGACCGCGTCGGTCAGCAAACCGCCCTGGTCATAACCGACGTATCCCGGAGGCGCACCAATCAGACGACTGACGGTGTGACGTTCCATATACTCAGACATATCAAAACGCAGCAGCTCAATGCCGAGCGCTTTGGACAGCTGTACCGTGACTTCGGTCTTACCAACGCCAGTCGGTCCGGCAAACAGGAATGAACCGACAGGTTTATGCTCATGTCCGAGACCGGCACGGCTCATTTTGATCGCTTCAGTCAGCGCCTCAATGGCTTTATCCTGTCCGAATACCAGCATTTTCAGACGGTTACCCAGATTTTTCAGCGTATCACGATCGCTCTGCGACACGCTCTTCTCCGGGATACGCGCGATGCGGGCCACCACGGACTCAATATCGGCTACGTTAACGGTTTTCTTGCGTTTGCTGACCGGTAACAGACGCGCACGCGCGCCCGCTTCATCGATCACGTCAATGGCTTTATCCGGCAGATGACGATCGTTGATGTATTTCACCGCCAGTTCGACCGCGGCACGTACCGCTTTAGCGGTGTAGCGAACGTCATGGTGCGCTTCGTATTTCGGTTTCAGACCGTTGATGATCTGCACGGTCTCTTCTACCGACGGCTCAGTGATATCAATTTTCTGGAAACGGCGCGCTAACGCACGGTCCTTCTCAAAAATATTGCTGAATTCCTGATAGGTTGTGGAACCTATTACACGGATTTTACCGCTGGAGAGCAGAGGCTTGATTAAGTTAGCCGCATCCACCTGGCCGCCCGAAGCCGCACCCGCACCGATAATGGTGTGGATCTCATCAATAAACAGGATGCTGTTGGTATCCTGTTCCAGCTGTTTCAACAGCGCCTTAAAGCGTTTTTCAAAATCGCCGCGGTATTTGGTGCCCGCCAGCAGCGACCCGATATCCAGAGAGTAAAGGGTGCAGTCCGCCATGACTTCCGGCACGTCGCCCTGGACAATGCGCCAGGCAAGACCTTCGGCAATCGCGGTTTTACCGACGCCAGATTCCCCCACCAACAGCGGGTTGTTTTTTCTGCGACGGCACAGTACCTGAATGGCGCGCTCCAGCTCTTTGTCCCGGCCAATGAGCGGATCAATCCCGCCCACACGGGCAAGCTGGTTAAGGTTAGTCGTGAAGTTCTCCATACGGTCCTCCCCGCCAGCTTGCTCTTCGTTATTTGGCTGATTCCCGGAGTCAGAAGACTGACTTGGTTCGTCTTTGCGCGTGCCATGAGAAATAAAATTCACCACGTCCAGACGACTCACTTCATGCTTACGCAGCAGATAGGCCGCCTGAGATTCCTGCTCGCTAAAGATAGCTACCAGAACATTTGCGCCGGTAACTTCATTGCGCCCGGAGGACTGAACATGGAAGACCGCACGTTGCAGTACACGCTGAAAACTCAACGTTGGCTGCGTGTCGCGCTCTTCTTCACTGGCAGGCAATACGGGTGTGGTTTGTTCAATGAAGGCTTCGAGTTCCTGACGGAGCGCCACCAGATCCACAGAACACGCTTCCAGCGCTTCGCGGGCCGATGGGTTACTGAGCAACGCCAGTAACAAGTGCTCGACGGTCATAAACTCATGTCGGTGCTCGCGCGCTCTGGCGAAAGCCATGTTTAAACTGAGTTCCAGTTCTTGATTGAGCATAGGCACCTCCCCCAATATTTATGCCTGCATTCAGGCTTTTTCCAGCGTACACAGCAACGGATGCTCGTTCTCCCTCGCATATTTGTTCACCATCGATACTTTGGTTTCAGCCACTTCGGCAGTAAACACGCCGCAAATAGCTTTACCTTGATAGTGAACTGCAAGCATCAGTTGCGTTGCACGTTCTACATCATAAGAAAAGAATTTTTGTAACACGTCAATAACAAACTCCATCGGAGTGTAATCATCATTGATTAATATCACTTTATACATAGATGGCGGTTTTAGCGCGTCGCGCAATTTGTCTTCCGCCAGCAGATCGAAATCCAGCCAGTCGTTCGTCTTACTCATTGTCAGTCGTCATCTTCAGTTACGGTTTCCGGCAGAAAATGTTGCCGCTGACAAGCAGCCTATGCACACACTCAATCTACCTCAAGTATTAGATAACTATCATCTATTAGTGTCATCCGCGACATCTGTCACAGAACCGACAATAGCGTTAGCTGCTTCAAATTTTGATGCATTTTTACCCTATTCCATCCGTCTGACGCTTGACGCCCCGCCTGATTTCTCTAAATTGTAGTTTCGAGAGTTGGCGAGGTTTTGAACAGCCCCCACTCCGCAACCGGTTCATTCCATCTTACTTATATAAGATCTACGAAGGATGTCGAAGTATGGAAACGGGTACTGTTAAGTGGTTCAACAACGCCAAAGGGTTTGGTTTCATCTGCCCCGAAGGCGGCGGCGAAGACATTTTCGCCCATTACTCCACCATTCAGATGGATGGTTACAGAACGCTAAAAGCCGGACAGTCTGTCCAGTTTGATGTCCACCAGGGGCCAAAAGGCAACCATGCCAGTGTCATCGTGCCTGTCATTGAAGCAGAAGCCGTCGCATAACCCTTCTGTCTCATTGTGTACATCCCGCAGTCAAAATGCCAGCCCTTGCGGCTGGCATTTTTATCTCGACAGTATTATTCCCGCGCCAGCGCATCTACCGGATCAAGCCGGGCCGCATTACGCGCCGGTAACCAGCCAAACAAAATTCCGGTAGCGGTTGAGCACAGGAATGCCGTGAGCAGCGCAACGGGTGAGAAGCCAATTTCCCAGCCGGGCAGGAATAACTGTAGCGTAAAGGCGATCAGCATCGACAACGTGATGCCCAACGCGCCGCCAACCAAACATACCAGCACCGCTTCAATGAGGAACTGTTGCAGCACATCACTGGCGCGCGCGCCAACCGCCATACGAATGCCAATCTCGCGCGTTCGTTCGGTTACCGAAACCAGCATAATATTCATCACGCCGATTCCACCTACCACCAGCGAAATGACCGCCACCAGCGTCAGGAAGAGTTGTAATGTACGTGTGGTCTTTTCGGCGGTTTTCAAGACGCCGTCCATATTCCAGGTAAAGAAATCTTTCTTCCCATGGCGTAACGACAACAGGCGGGTAAGCTGCTGTTCAGCCTGAGCGCTATCAAAACCGTCCTTCACCCGCACGGTGATTGAGTTCAGCCACGATTGCCCCATAATTCGCCCGGACATGGTGCTGTAAGGCAGCCAGACCCGCAGGATCTTACTACTGCCGAACATCGACTGTTTCTCCTCTGCAACGCCAATCACCGTAGCAGGCATATTTCCCACCAAAATGACTTCGCCCACCACCTTCGCTTTATTGGGGAACAACTGACGTCGGGTATTACTGTCGAGCACCACCACCTGCGCCCGCCCGGCCAGCTGCTCAGCGTTAAAGGTGGTCCCTTCGCTAAACGTCATGCCATAGACATTGAAATAGTCGCCGCTAACGCCGTTCGCACTGGCAGCCACGTCAATATTACCGTAGCGTAGCCGCAGGTTCTTCGACACCGCAGGCGTCACCGAACTTACCCAGGGCTGTTTCTGCAGCGCGGTTAAATCGTCATATTTCAGCGCCTGTTGATACTGCGGATCGTCATCGCCGAAATCTTTGCCGGGATAGATATCAATGGTATTGGTACCGATAGCGCGAATGTCTGCCAGCACCAGCTGTTTTGCCGCATCCCCCACCACCACAATCGAAACCACCGAAGCAATACCGATGATGATCCCTAGCATGGTCAGCAGCGTACGCATCTTATTCGCAGCCATTGCCAGCCAGGCCATGGTGAGCGCTTCGCGAAAACCACTGATAAACTGACTCCAGCCCGACACTGTTTTCACTGTCGGCACGGAGATTTCGCGTCCGCCAGGAGATTTGTGCGGCGGCGGGTTGCGTACAATCTCTCCGTCGCGAATTTCAATTACGCGTTCGGCCTGCGCGGCCACCTGCGGGTCGTGCGTAACGATAATCACCGTATGTCCGCGATCGCGAAGCTGATGCAAAATCGCCATCACCTCTTCGCCAGAATGGCTATCCAACGCCCCGGTGGGTTCGTCGGCAAGAATCACCTGCCCACCGTTCATCAACGCACGCGCAATGCTGACCCGCTGCTGCTGGCCACCGGAAAGCTGGGATGGCTGATAATCAACCCTGTCGCCCAGCCCCAGCCGCTGGAGTAATTCCTGCGCACGAGCCAGACGTTGCTTACGTTCTGTCCCGGCATAGACCGCTGGCACCTCAACGTTTTGCGCGGCGGTCAAATGCGACAGCAAATGATAACGCTGGAAGATAAAACCAAAATGCTCGCGTCGCAGTTGCGCTAACGCATCGCTATTGAGGGTGGAGACATCGCGCCCGGCCACCCGATACGTGCCGCTGGTAGGCTTATCGAGACAGCCGAGAATGTTCATCAGCGTCGATTTACCCGAACCAGACGCGCCGACAATCGCCACCATTTCACCGGCCTGAATGCTCAAGGAAACGTCCTTTAACACCTCGAGCTGCCCTTCGCCTGACGGGTAACTACGGCGGATATTGCTCAGCTCAAGCAATGCCGTCATTTCGCCGCTCCAGAATTGCCCTCGCCGGTAATGACTTCATCTCCCTCTTCCAGCCCTTTCACAATCTCCACATCGGTGTCATTGCGCGCGCCGATCACCACCTCACGCTCGCGGGTTTCACCGTTACGCAGCAGCCTGACGTTATAGCGATTATTGCCAATAGGATCGCCCAGCGCCGACAGCGGGATGGTCAGGACATTTTTGACATCCGTGAGCTGAATATGGACCTGTGCGGTCATATCCAGACGCAGGATCCCTTTCGGGTTAGGCACTTCAAAGCGGGCATAGTAGAAAATCGCGTCATTCACTTTTTCCGGCGTCGGCAGGACATCTTTCAGCGTACCTTCGTAGCGCGTCTGCGGATCGCCGAGGACAGTGAACCAGGCTTTTTGTCCGGGATGCAAGTGAATAACATCCGCCTCGGAAACCTGCGCTTTCACCAGCATTGTACTCATGTCTGCTAACGTCAGAATGTTAGGTGCCTGCTGGGCGGCAATAACGGTTTGTCCTTGCAGGGTGGTTATTTGCGTAACCTCACCCGCCATTGGCGCTACAATGCGCGTGTAATCAAGGTTGGTCCTGGCTGTATCAAGAGAGGCTTGATTACGCTTAATCTGTGCATCAATGGTGCCAATTTGCGCCTGTTTTACCGCCATCTCGGTAGCCGCGGTATCGAGATCCTGTTGTGAAACCGCCTGGGTTTTCGCCAACTGCTGCTGACGGGAAAGCGTCACTCGCGCCAGCTTCCACTCGGCTTCAGCCTGTAAACGCTGGGCGCGTAATTCCATCAGCGTCGCTTCAACCTCTTTGATCTGGTTTTGCGCCTGTTCAGGATCGATAACGCCAAGCAGTTGATCTTTTTTTACTTTATCGCCAATCGCGACCGACAGCGTTTTTAACTGCCCACTGACCTGCGCCCCGACGTCAACTTTACGCAGCGCATCCAGTTTTCCGGTAGCCAGTACACTCTGCTGGAGATCGCCGGGACGAACAATTAACGTTTGATACTGAGGTAAAGGCGCATTAAGCGTACGCCATAGCGCAATTATCGCCACAATAAGGATGATGGCGAAGATAAAATAGCGTTTTTTGATTTTTCCCTTGAGCTTCATAAATGTCCCAATTTCCCCCAATACGTCCATCAGAGTGGAGTGTTAAACATCAACGTTAAATAAATAGCCGTTGAAAAGCGCAAGAATAACAGAGTTATTGATGAATGGTTAAGTTCCACTGTGCTGAAATTAATGCCAGGGTATCAATCGGATTTATATTATGAGTCAACTAACTGAAAGCGCTTTTCTTTCTACCAAACCCATCACCAGCCTTGGTCTTTTTTACAGCCTGAGCCGCGGTCAGTTACGACCTGCACAGTGTTGGGATAAACGGAGCTTTCGGCGTAAGTTTATCTGGCGTTCATTACTGATACCTCGCCTTACCCGGGAATGGATGACTGAACTGGCGCAGTGGCCGGAGCTTGAAAACGTCCTCGCCCGTCAACCCCGGCTACCCGTTCGTCTGCATCGTCCTTACCTTGCCGCCAACTTCGATCGTAGAATGCGATTAGATGCGGTGCGTTTTCATTACCATGTTATCCGCAATGCATTCTTACCTGGTGAATTTAACGCCTTATTAAGTCATGACGGCTTACAGTTGGCGCAAATTGAAGGCAAAGATAACGAGATATTTACCGTGACCATGATGATGTTTCCGGTACTCGATAAAGAGGGTGAAAGTACCATTCTGGTGCGAAATGGCGAGGGTGACGAACTGACTAAAATGACATTTACGTTCTGCGAATATAATGGGAAAAGTACATTATTTATTGGCGGCATGCAGGGCAATTCACAACTTCCGCACGAAGCAACACAAAAAGCGACCAAATCCTGCCACGGAATATTCCCCAAACGCCTTGTTATGGAAGCTATTTGTCGTTTGGCAGAACAATTGAATATCGAAAAGGTAATGGCTGTCAGTAATGAACAGCATATCTTTCGCAGTCCGCGTTACCACGATCAAAACAAAGTGATTCTTTCCGACTACAACGCATTTTGGGCGTCGCTTGGCGGCGAGTGCGACAGCCGCGGGTACTATCATATTCCGCGTGCGCTGGCTCGAAAAAGCGAAGCGGAGATTGCCAGTAAAAAACGCGCAGAATACCGCCGTCGCTATCAGCTACTGGACAGCATCCACGCGCAGCTGTCGTCAATGTTTCGCCACTAATCCGCTCTGCCGCGTGCCAGCCACAGTACGCGGGAAAACATTTTACGCAGCAAAGTAGGGACGGCGTCTACGCCACGCCGCCCTGCTTCCATCGCCACCTCGATCGCCAGATCCGGTTTTGACGACCGATGAATCGCCTTGGAAATAATTTTGCGCATATTCATTGGCACGTTTTCCGGGATCTGCGCAACGCGATGAAAGACATCGGCGAACCCCTGGCGATACATAAAGTGTTCCATATCCAGCGCGGGGAGCATGGTTAAATGATCGCGCTCCTCCTCTCGGTCGTTATTCAATAAACCGCGCACCGTGGCGGCATACTTTTTCCCGGCTTCATCGCCATCGACCAGCACGTGCCATTCAATTCCCATCCGGCGGGCAAACTTAACCAGTGGTTTGAGACCTGACTGAGCAAATTCAATGACTTTAATACCTTCCGCATCAAAGTGATGTCCGCACTGGCGGGCCAGCTCGTTAATGACCCAGGTTTCCGTTTCGCCTTCCACCAGCAGCCAGCAGCGGGCAAACAGCGAAGATGCACGATTGAAACGAATATGGAAAGCGATACGCCGACCGTCCTCCGCGCTGATCCCACCCGGTCCCAGCCGCCAGGCGGCTACCCGGGATGATTCACGTACCAGACGGACAACATGTTCCACCGGCGTGAGAGACAGCAACTCACCGGAGTTGGTGGTCGCCACCCGCTGGAGAGGAAGTAGATTCAGCAAGTGCCAGGCAACCGACAACATGATGGGATGTAAACGCGTTTCCGGGTCTTCTATCAGCAATAAAGGCCGGGCATCTTTATCAAGCCTTAACGTGCCTTTGGCCTGCAACAGCGTCGAGAACAGTCCCAACAGAATAACGCGATGCGTTCGTCCGCCGGGCTTATCAATCATGCGGTTAATGATATCCAGATAGCGCCAGCTACGTTGTTCGTTATTGGAGCGGCGACGCATCAGGCGATAGCGGGACTGACCAGAACCCTGCTCAGAAAAATAGTGCTCCAATAGCTGCACCATGGCCGACAGCCCCTGACGAATCTGCCCATCAGTGAGGTTTTGTGGTCGGGTAGCCAGTTCACGCGCCAGAAAATCCAGCTGGCGGGCGGTCACTTCAACATCCGCCGAATCCGGCACCGTACCGTTACGAATGCGCCGCATAAAACGCGCGTCACGCAGACGCAACACAGGCATCAGGCGCACGAGATGACGCGCCAGATCGTTAATGTCGTCGAGCTCTAACGGATGACCATCGCCATCAAGAAAACTACGTAGCGTCAGGACAGTCCCGTCATCCGCACACTCGCCCTCCAGACGATAGAATATACGGTGATAACTATCGTTACACGGCGTCCAGCAGGCTTCCAGAGGACGGTACCGACGAACCCGATGACGACCCGGTTGAGATTCTCGAAACGTCAGGATAATGTGCAAATGATGTTCCCGGCCCTGTATATCCCCCGGCGGGAACCAAAAATCCTCACGGTCAAAATGGTACAAATCAGACTCCGGCGACAGCAGCAAGGTTAAAGCATCCAGCAGACTGGACTTACCCCACGCGTTCTCCCCAATCAGCACGTTACTCTGCTCAAGCATCAACGACAGGCGGTTAATACCACGAAATCCAACAATCTCAACGCGTTCGAGAATCATATAGCCTCCGGAAATGCTAACTTTTTCCTTCAAGTTATCAGGAGTATAACGTTAACCGGGCGCTCAGAGCACCCGATATCATCAGGAGGTTAATCGCAGAAACCAAAAAAATTAAGAATATTCTTCTTATGTTTCCCTGTGATTATAATTTCTAAGCTCAATCATCATTTTTAGCTAATTGAACTATGCTTCATTCATCGAATATTCAAAAAGGAATCACGACATATTGCCTTAAATCAAATTTTTTCATCAATTTAACTGGCGAAGGGATGATGTTTTTTTCTAAAATACCCGCTCTTTCATCATCGTCCCTTTAAGCGATGAATTACCGGGCAAGCAACACAAACCCGGAACTTTTAATTGAGGTGGTTATGTTCAGGAAATTAGCAGCCGAATTCTTCGGTACGTTTTGGCTCGTCTTTGGTGGGTGCGGTAGCGCAGTACTGGCCGCAGCATTCCCGGAATTGGGAATTGGATTTGCCGGTGTCGCATTGGCATTTGGTCTGACCGTATTAACTATGGCCTATGCCGTAGGCCATATTTCAGGTGGACATTTTAACCCGGCAGTGACCTTCGGTTTATGGGCTGGCGGTCGCTTCCCGGCGAAAGACGTTATTGGATATGTTATTGCGCAGGTTGTGGGCGGTATTGTTGCAGCAGCGGCTCTGTATCTTATTGCCAGCGGTAAAGCAGGTTTTGATGCAACCGCCAGCGGTTTTGCCTCGAACGGCTTTGGTGATCATTCACCAGGCGGTTATTCCATGCTTTCTGCTGTTGTAATTGAAATTATTCTTACCGCTGGCTTCTTATTAGTGATCCACGGCGCGACCGACAAACATGCTCCGGCAGGTTTTGCACCTATTGCGATTGGTCTGGCGTTAACATTAATCCACTTGATCAGCATTCCAGTCACTAATACCTCAGTAAACCCGGCACGTAGTACTGCAGTTGCCATCTTCCAGGGCGGCTGGGCATTGCAACAATTGTGGTTCTTCTGGGTTATGCCGATTATCGGTGGGGTTCTCGGCGGTCTTATTTACCGCACTCTGCTGGAAAAACGCGATTAATCGATAACAAAAAGGCCTGGCGAAAGTCAGGTCTTTTTTTTCTCTCTATATTTCCTTTTATTTGCAACTTTACTCCCCTCTTTGCATTGAGTAGTGTGTGCTGGCGCATTTCGTCTTACATCTCAGCAAGGATCGGGCTTTCATGTTTTCAGGGCTGTTAATCATTCTGGTTCCCCTTATTGTGGGCTACCTTATTCCACTTCGGCATATGGGCGCATTAAAACTCATCAATCGCCTGTTGAGTTGGATCGTCTACCTTATTCTCTTTTTTATGGGCATCAGCCTGGCGTTTCTGGATAATCTCGCCAGCAACCTGTTAGCCATACTTCATTATTCTGCTGTCAGCGTGGCGGTCATTTTGCTGTGTAATATCGCCGCGCTATTCTGGCTGGAGCGTTCACTGCCCTGGCGGCATAACCACCAGCAAGAGAAACTCCCGTCGCGAATCGCGATGGCGTTTGAGTCGCTCCAGCTTTGCGGGGTTGTTGTGGTGGGTTTCCTGCTGGGTCTCACCGGTCTTTCCTTTTTGCAGCACGCCACCGAAGCCAGCGAATATACATTAATCTTTTTACTGTTCCTGGTGGGGATTCAGCTTCGCAACAGCGGCATGACCCTCAAGCAAATCGTGTTGAATCGCCGGGGCATGATTGTGGCCGTCGTCGTCGTCGCCAGTTCGATGCTGGCGGGGGTTATCAATGCGTTGATCCTCGGCCTGCCGGTAAAAACCGCGCTGGCGATGGCGTCAGGTTTTGGCTGGTATTCGCTGTCCGGTATTCTGTTAACCGAGTCGTTCGGGCCGGTGATTGGGAGTGCCGCCTTTTTTAATGATCTGGCGCGTGAACTGATTGCCATTATGTTGATTCCCGGCATGGTGGGCCGCAGTCGCTCTACCGCGTTGGGGCTATGCGGGGCCACATCGATGGATTTCACCCTGCCAGTTTTACAACGCAGCGGCGGACTGGAAATGGTTCCGGCAGCCATCGTGCACGGTTTTATCCTGAGTCTGTTAGTCCCTCTGCTGATGGCATTTTTCTCCGCCTGACCCTCACTCAAATACCTCTCTGGCGGTAGTCAGCTACCGCCAAAATTGCGCTAAATCAATCTCCTTGCAAGTTGTAGCAGAAATCCCTTTTATCCCTGCGCGCACAGGCATAACCTTAAACATGTATATTAAATATAACTTTAAAAGGTGTGACCATGTTTTGTGTGCAATGTGAACAAACCATCCGTACTCCGGCAGGGAACGGCTGCTCTTACGCGCAGGGTATGTGCGGTAAAACGGCTGAAACCTCCGATTTGCAGGATCTGCTGATTGCTTCCCTACAAGGTCTGTCTGCATGGGCTGTTAAAGCGCGTGAATACGGCATCATCGACCATGAAATTGATAACTTCGCCCCGCGCGCGTTCTTCTCTACCCTGACCAACGTAAACTTCGACTCCCCGCGTATCGTCGGCTATGCCCGCGAAGCGATTGCCCTGCGAGAAGCGCTGAAAGCGCAATGTCTGAACATTGATGCGAACGCAGCGGTCGACAACCCGATGGCGGACCTGCAACTGGTCAGCGACGATCTGGGCGACCTGCAACGTCAGGCAGCGGAATTTACCCCGAACAAAGACAAAGCGACGATTGGCGAGAATATTCTCGGCCTGCGCCTGCTGTGCCTGTACGGTCTGAAAGGTGCGGCGGCCTATATGGAACACGCGCACGTTCTCGGCCAGTACGACAACGACATCTATGCTCAGTACCACAAAATCATGGCGTGGCTGGGAACCTGGCCTTCCGACATGAACGCTCTGCTGGAGTGTTCTATGGAAATCGGCCAGATGAACTTCAAAGTAATGAGCATCCTGGACGCCGGTGAAACCACCAAATACGGTCACCCGACGCCGACTCAGGTCAATGTTAAAGCAACCGTTGGTAAATGCATCCTGATCTCCGGTCACGACCTGAAAGATCTCTACAACCTGCTGGAGCAGACCGAAGGTACCGGCGTTAACGTCTATACCCACGGCGAAATGCTGCCAGCACACGGCTACCCGGAACTGCGCAAGTTCAAACATCTGATTGGTAACTACGGCAGCGGCTGGCAGAACCAGCAGGTTGAGTTCGCTCGCTTCCCAGGCCCAATCGTGATGACCTCTAACTGCATCATCGACCCAACAGTGGGTGCTTACGACGACCGTATCTGGACCCGTAGCATCGTCGGCTGGCCGGGCGTGAGCCACCTCGAAGGCGACAACTTCGGTCCGGTTATTGCTCAGGCGCAGCAGATGGCTGGCTTCCCGTACAGCGAAATCCCGCACCTGATCACCGTAGGTTTCGGTCGTCAGACGCTGCTGGGCGCTGCTGATACCTTAATCGACCTGGTCAGCCGTGAAAAACTGCGTCACATCTTCCTGGTCGGCGGCTGCGACGGCGCGCGCGGCGAACGTAACTACTTCACCGACTTCGCCACCAGCGTACCAGACGATTGCCTGATCCTGACCCTGGCGTGCGGTAAATACCGTTTCAACAAACTGGAGTTCGGCGATATCGAGGGTTTGCCGCGTCTGGTCGATGCCGGTCAGTGTAACGATGCTTACTCTGCCATCATCCTGGCGGTCACTCTGGCAGAGAAGCTGGGCTGCGGCGTAAACGATCTGCCGCTGTCTCTGGTGCTCTCCTGGTTTGAACAGAAAGCGATTGTGATTCTGCTGACCCTGCTGTCGCTGGGCGTGAAAAACATCGTCACTGGCCCGACGGCGCCTGGTTTCTTCACACCGGATCTGCTGGCTGTGCTCAACGAAAAATTCGGCCTGCGTTCCGTGACCACCGTTGAAGAAGACATGAAGCAGCTGCTGAGCGCGTAAGGAGTAAAGAATGACAATGCCAACTCATCAGTGCCCATGGCGGATGCAGGTGCATCACATCCATCAGGAAACGCCGGATGTATGGACAATTTCGTTGCTGTGCCACGACTATTATCCGTACCGCGCCGGGCAGTATGCACTGGTCAGCGTAGGTAATTCAGCGGAGACGCTGCGTGCTTACACCATTTCATCCACACCGGGAGTCAGCGAGTACATCACGCTGACTGTTCGCCGGATTGACGATGGTGCAGGCTCACAGTGGCTGACCCGCGACGTGAAGCGCGGCGACTATATCTGGCTGTCCGATGCCATGGGTGAATTTACCTGTGAAGATAAGGCGGAAGATAAGTTCCTGATGCTGGCTGCCGGTTGCGGCGTTACGCCAATCATGTCAATGCGTCGCTGGTTGGCAAAGTACCGCCCACAGGCCGATGTGCAGGTGATCTTTAACGTTCGTTCACCGCAAGATGTTATTTTTGCCGACGAATGGCGCGAATATCCGGTGACCTTAGTCGCTGAAAACAATGCCACCCACGGTTTTGTTTCTGGCCGACTGACGACCGATCTGCTGAAAAGCGTGCCGGATCTGGTCTCTCGTACCGTGATGACCTGCGGCCCGGCGCCGTATATGGATCTGGTCGAAAAAGAAGTCAAAGCGCTGGGCGTGACGCGCTTCTTTAAAGAGCAGTTCTTCACGCCGGTTGCCGAGGCCGCCACCAGCGGTCTGAAGTTCACCAAGCTGCAACCGGCAAAAGAGTTTTACGCGCCGGTGGGCAGTACGCTGCTGGAAGCGCTGGAAAGCAATAAAGTGCCGGTCGTTGCCGCATGTCGTGCGGGCGTTTGCGGCTGCTGCAAAACCAAAGTGGTTGACGGTAACTACACGGTCAGCAGCACCATGACGCTGACGGATGCAGAAATAGCCGAAGGCTATGTACTGGCCTGCTCCTGTCATCCGCAGGGCGATTTAGTACTCGCTTAACCTATAAAATACCCCTTCGTAGCTGCTCCAGGCCGGATAATGCGTTTACGCCATATCCGGCCTTTTTTTACCGCCAGGCCGAATTCCTTGCCACCGAGAAACGCCCCGCCCCTAAAAACGCGACAGCCAGCGCACCGATAAAAAAGTACACCAGACTCTCAATCGCCCATGCGCCAGTTTTATCCAGTGACCAGGTTTCGCCCATCCCGACCATCAGCCATGCCACCACCATCGTAAAGGCCAGCCCCAACGCCGCCGGACGGGTCAGGATCCCAAGGATAATCAGGCAAGGCGCAACGACTTCCCCCAACAGAACGCCGTAAGCAATAAAGCCCGGAAAACCTTTCGCTACCAGCATGCCGCTGATGCCATCAATACCGGAGAACAATTTATGTAAGCCATGAAACAGCATCAATCCACCAACGGCGATGCGTAACAGAAACTTGCCAAAGTCTTCATGAGTCAGCGTTCGGTTAACTGCATTTAATAGTTTAGTAACCATTTGAATTCATTCCTTGTTTCACCATGCCAGATATCAAACTACGCGTTATCTGCTCGAAATGTAAGCTGCCGAAAATAAGGGGGAAATGAGAAGCATAACTATCATCTTCATCTAAACTTGTAACCGGTATCACATTAAAGGAGATGGAAAACCATGAAACAAACGGTTGCCGCTTTTATTGCTAAAACCCTCGAACAAGCTGGCGTTAAACGCATTTGGGGCGTAACGGGTGATTCATTAAATGGCCTCAGTGACAGTCTCAATCGCATGGGAACGATTGACTGGATGCCGACCCGTCATGAAGAAGTTGCCGCCTTCGCAGCTGGCGCAGAAGCGCAGCTAACTGGTGAACTGGCCGTCTGTGCCGGTTCATGTGGACCAGGCAACCTGCACCTGATCAATGGTCTGTTTGATTGCCACCGCAACCATGTTCCGGTCCTGGCGATTGCCGCACATATCCCTTCCAGTGAGATCGGCAGCGGTTATTTTCAGGAGACCCACCCGCAAGAGTTGTTCCGCGAATGTAGCCACTATTGCGAGCTGGTTTCCAGCCCTGAACAGATCCCGCAGGTACTCGCCATTGCCATGCGTAAAGCCGTATTAAATCGTGGCGTCTCGGTGGTGGTATTACCCGGCGACGTCGCACTGAAGCCCGCGCCGGAAAGCGCCAGCACGCACTGGTATCATGCGCCGTTACCGGTCGTCACCCCGGAAGAAGAAGAACTCAGAAAACTGGCGCAACTACTGCGTTATTCCAGCAATATCGCCCTGATGTGCGGCAGCGGCTGTGCCGGTGCGCATCAAGAACTGGTAGAGTTTGCGGCAAAAATCAAAGCGCCGATTGTCCACGCCCTGCGGGGTAAAGAGCACGTCGAATACGACAACCCGTACGACGTCGGTATGACCGGGCTGATTGGCTTTTCATCCGGATTCCACACCATGATGAATGCCGACACGCTGATCCTGCTCGGCACCCAGTTTCCCTATCGCCCGTTCTACCCCACCGACGCCAAAATTATTCAGATTGATATCAATCCGGCGAGCATCGGCGCGCACAGTAAAGTTGATATGGCGCTGGTGGGCGATATTAAATCCACTCTCCGCGCCCTGTTGCCGTTGGTGGAGGAAAAAACCGAGCGGAAGTTTTTAGACAAAGCGCTGGAGCACTATCGTGAGGCGCGCAAGGGTCTGGATGATTTAGCCAAACCGAGCGATAAAGCCATTCATCCGCAGTATCTGGCGCAGCAGATCAGCCATTTTGCCGCTGACGACGCTATCTTTACCTGCGATGTTGGTACCCCAACGGTTTGGGCTGCACGCTATCTGAAAATGAACGGCAAACGTCGCCTTCTCGGGTCGTTTAATCACGGGTCGATGGCGAACGCTATGCCACAGGCACTCGGCGCACAAGCGACCGAACCGGGACGCCAGGTCATCGCCATGTGCGGTGACGGTGGTTTTAGCATGCTGATGGGCGATTTTCTGTCGGTTGTCCAGATGAAGCTGCCAGTAAAGATTATCGTCTTCAACAACAGCGTACTGGGATTTGTGGCGATGGAGATGAAGGCTGGCGGTTATCTGACCGACGGCACGGAGCTGCATGACACCAACTTCGCGCGGATTGCCGAAGCCTGCGGCATTACGGGCATTCGTGTGGAGAAATCCTCAGAGGTCGATGAGGCACTGCAAAGGGCGATGTCGATTGACGGTCCGGTACTGGTCGATGTGGTGGTGGCGAAAGAAGAGTTAGCCATCCCGCCGCAGATCAAACTCGAACAAGCGAAAGGTTTTAGCCTGTATATGTTGCGCGCAATCATCAGTGGACGCGGTGATGAAGTGATGGAACTGGCGAAAACTAACTGGCTCAGGTAAAACAGAGGGCATTACCTCACTAAAAAAGGAATGCCCGTGATTGATTTACGCAGTGATACCGTAACCCGGCCGAGCCGCGCCATGCTGGAAGAGATGATGGCGGCCCCGGTCGGGGACGACGTATACGGAGATGACCCTACCGTTAACGCTCTCCAGCAATACGCTGCTGAGCTTTCTGGCAAAGAAGCTGCTATTTTCTTACCTACCGGCACTCAGGCGAACCTGGTTGCGCTGCTCAGCCACTGCCAGCGCGGTGAAGAGTATATCGCAGGCCAGGGCGCACATAACTATCTCTACGAAGCGGGTGGCGCTGCGGTGCTCGGCAGCATCCAGCCGCAGCCTATCGATGCCGCGCCGGATGGCACCTTACCGCTGGACAAAGTGGCGGCAAAAATCAAAGCGGATGATATCCATTTTGCCCGCACACGTCTGCTTAGTCTGGAAAACACCCACAACGGCAAAGTGCTGCCACGCGAGTATCTGAAAGATGCCTGGGAATTCACTCGTGAGCGCAATCTGGCTCTGCACGTTGATGGCGCGCGTATTTTTAACGCCGTCGTTGCTTACGGCTGTGAGCTGAAAGAGATCACGCAATACTGCGACTCGTTCACCATTTGTCTCTCCAAAGGTCTGGGGACGCCGGTAGGCTCACTGCTGGTCGGTAGTCACGACTACATCAAACGTGCTATCCGCTGGCGTAAAATGACCGGCGGCGGAATGCGTCAGGCCGGGATTCTGGCTGCGGCCGGACTGTATGCGTTGAAAAATAACGTGGCGCGTTTACAGGAAGACCATGACAATGCGGCCTGGATGGCGGAACAGCTGCGCGAAGCAGGCGCAGACGTCATGCGTCACGATACCAACATGCTGTTTGTCCGCGTTGGCGAAGAGCACGCTGCTGCGCTGGGCGAGTATATGAAGGCGCAAGGCGTACTGATTAACGCCTCCCCAATTGTACGCCTGGTGATGCATCTGGACGTATCGCGTGAACAACTTGCCGAAGTCGCCGCCCACTGGCGCGCTTTTTTAACTCGCTAAGGAGATGGGCGTGCCGCAACGGATTTTGGTTCTTGGCGCCAGTGGCTACATTGGTCAGCATCTGGTACAGGCGCTCAGCCAGCAAGGGCACCAGGTGCTGGCTGCGGCACGCCGTATTGAACGTCTGGAAAAACTGCAACTGGCTAACGTCAGTTGCCACAAAGTCGACTTAACCTGGCCTGATAACCTGACGCCGCTGCTGACGGATGTTGATACGGTTTATTATCTGGTCCATGGCATGGGTGAAGGCGGTGATTTTATCGCTCATGAGCGCCAGGTCGCGATGAACGTGCGTGATGCGCTACGTAGCATCCCCGTCAAACAGCTTATTTTCCTGAGCTCGTTGCAGGCTCCCCGGCATGAACAATCCGATCATCTGCGTGCGCGACAGATAACCGCAGACACTTTGCGCGAGTCAGACGTACCGGTGACCGAACTGCGTGCAGGCATTATCGTCGGGGCGGGTTCCGCCGCTTTTGAAATAATGCGCGATATGGTCTACAACCTGCCGGTACTTACGCCTCCGCGCTGGGTACGTTCGCGTACCACGCCCATCGCGCTGGAAAATTTGATGTACTATCTGGTGGCGCTGTTGGACCATCCCACAAGCCATCACCGCATACTCGAAGCCGCAGGGCCGCAGGTATTAAGCTATCAGGAACAGTTCGAACATTTTATGGCAGTCAGCGGCAAGCACCGCTTGTTGATCCCTATCCCCTTTCCGACCAGTTGGATTTCGGTGTGGTTTTTGAATGTTATTACGTCGGTACCGCCCACTACGGCAAAGGCGCTGATACAAGGCTTAAAGCATGACTTGCTGGCCGATGACGCTGAGCTACGCGCGCTGATCCCACAAAAGCTGATCCCCTTTGATGACGCAGTGCGCAGCACGCTGAAAGAAGAACAGAAGTTGGTTAACTCCAGCGACTGGGGGTATGACGCTCAGGCATTCGCCCGCTGGCGTCCCGAATATGGCTATTTTGCCAAACAGGCTGGCTTTAGCGTCGACACCTCCGCCAGTCTGAAAGCGCTGTGGCAAGTGGTGAACCGACTCGGCGGGAAAGAAGGCTATTTCTTTGGCAATTTTTTGTGGAAGACGCGCGCCGCGCTGGACCTGCTGGTCGGCCATAAGCTGGCAAAAGGCCGCCCGGAAAACCCGTTGTTGCAGGTTGGCGATGCCGTGGATAGCTGGAAAGTGATCATCGTTGAGCCAGAAAAACAGCTCACACTGCTGTTTGGCATGAAAGCGCCGGGATTAGGCCGTTTAAGCTTTACACTGGAAGATAAAGGCGATCATCGGCGCATCGATGTACGCGCCTGGTGGCATCCGCACGGCATGCCCGGTCTCTTCTACTGGTTGTTGATGATCCCGGCTCATCTGTTCATTTTCAGAGGGATGGCAAAGCGTATCGCCAAACTTGCAGAACAAATCACAGACTAATGACAAAAAGAGACTGTATTCTTTCACGTTTCCCATTGCATACAGGCGTATTTCACGGAAGAATGCGCACGATGTTTTTTAAACACAGTGGATTGATATGAAGGTACTGGTTACCGGAGCCACCAGCGGCTTGGGCCGAAATGCGGTTGAGTTTCTATGCAGCAAAGGCGTCAGCGTCAGAGCCACCGGTCGCAACGAAGCGATGGGCAAGCTGCTGGAGAAAATGGGCGCAGAATTTGTGCATGCGGATTTGACCGAACTGGTCTCTTCGCAGGCAAAGGTCATGCTCGCAGGTATCGACACGCTGTGGCACTGCTCCAGTTTTACCTCGCCGTGGGGAACGCAGGAAGCCTTCGATCTGGCCAACGTTCGTGCTACCCGCCGTCTGGGCGAATGGGCCGTTGCCTGGGGCGTACGTAACTTTATCCATATCTCCTCTCCGTCGCTCTATTTTGACTATCACCACCATCGGGATATCAAAGAAGACTTCCGACCACATCGCTTCGCCAATGAATTCGCCCGCAGTAAAGCGGCTGGTGAAGATGTGATTGCACTGCTCGCACAGGCTAACCCGCAGACCCGCTTCACAGTATTGCGCCCGCAAAGTCTGTTCGGACCTCACGATAAAGTTTTTATCCCCCGTCTGGCCCACATGATGTACCACTACGGCAGCATCCTGTTGCCGCACGGTGGAAGTGCGCTGGTGGATATGACCTATTATGAGAACGCGGTACACGCGATGTGGCTGGTAAGCCAGGAAGCCTGCGATAACCTGCCGTCAGGCCGCGCATACAACATTACTAACGGCGAGCATCGAACGCTGCGCAGTATCGTGCAGAAGCTGATCGACGAGTTGAATATTGATTGCCGAATCCGCTCGGTGCCCTACCCGATGCTGGACATGATTGCTCGCAGCATGGAGCGTCTGGGCAATAAATCGGCGAAAGAGCCAAAGCTTACGCACTACGGCGTCTCGAAGCTGAATTTTGACTTTACGCTGGATACCACCCGCGCTCAGGAAGAGTTAGGTTACCAGCCCATCGTCACGCTGGATGAAGGGATTGAGCGTACCGCGGCCTGGCTGCGCGACCACGGTAAGCTACCACGTTAACCCTGCCCGTATTTCTCCAGCAAGGCCTCCGCAATCGCCTGCGTTTCTGCATCCGCCACGCCGTTCCACAACGTCGGGCGGAAGTGCATCTGGAATGCCATAATCACTCGCTGCTGTTCACGCGGCGTCATTTCGGGTTTCACCTCATAACCATAGCGCGACAGCAGATCGAGTAACGATGCGGTTTCCACCGGCGCATGGGGCGCTCGGCCGGCAAGATAAAACGCCACGCGCTGGGCGTCTGGCCATGCGCCGATTCCCTGTGCAGCCAGCTGTTTCCATGGAAACAATGGGCCAGGATCGTCCTTACGCTGCGGTGCGACGTCCGCATGAGCCACCACGTTTTGCGGCTTGATGTCGTAGCGAGCAATAATGTCCTTCGCCAGTGGGATCAACGCCTGAATCTGCGCTGGCTCAAACGGGGCAAAATATTTCGTTCCCGCCGCTTTTTGCCAGCCGCGGTTTTCCAGCTCAATGCCAATCGAGGTATCGTTAATCCGCGTCGCGCCGCGCCAGAAACTAATCCCCGCATGCCAGGCCAAATCTTTTTCCGGGACCAGTTGCCAGATACGCGGCTTGCCGTGATAAAGCGGCGGCACAGCCGGGATCAAATAGTGTGAACTGACGTTTTTATCGGTCAGCGTAGCCAGAGAAGCGTCAAAATCATCGGCCGTGTAATGGATAACCAGCACTTTAATGCGCGGGTAAGCGGCCTGCGCCTGACGGCGGGTATCCAACTGATATCCGTCTTTATCGACAATCCCTTTTTCGCCAGCGCAGCCCGCCAGCAGCAGCGTCAATGCCAGCAGCCACAACAGACGCTTCATCGGCGAGTTTTCACCGCAGTACCGCTGACGCTCACCATCAACATGCTGCCATCTTTACCCACGGTTTCGTAATCAATGTCGATACCGACGACCGCATCAGCACCCAGCGCTTTCGCCTGTTCACCCAGCTCCTGAAAAGCAATTTCGCGCGCTTTGCGCAACTCTTTTTCATACGCGCCGGAGCGGCCGCCGACAATATCGCGAATGCCAGCGAAGAAATCACGGAAGATATTCGCGCCTAAAATGGCTTCACCCGTCACCACACCGCAGTATTCCACGATGCTCTGCCCTTCAAGCGTTGGGGTAGTTGAAAACTGCATGGTTAATCTCCTTTTTGCGCTAAGAGCACGATCTCAAAAGCATTATCGAACCGATCCACTATCATTGAAAGGATATATTCTATCAACGTAGAACACTAATAGTAGAAAGCTAATAAGGAAATCATTATGCGCTACTCGAAACTCTCTCTGCTGGTTCCATGTGCACTACTTCTCAGCGCCTGTACTACCGTGACTCCGGCCTATAAAGATAACGGCACGCGTAGCGGTGCATGCGTAGAAGGCGGGCCAGACAGCGTGGCTCAACAATTCTATGATTACCGTATTCAGCATCGAAACAATGACATTACCGCCCTTCGTCCATACCTCAGCGACTATCTGGCTAAACTGCTGACCGATGCCAGCCGTGATAACGCGCATCGCGATCTGTTTAACAGCGATCCGTTCTCTAGCCGCTCTACGTTACCAGATAGAGCCAGCGTCGCCAGCGCATCGACTATTCCGAATAGTGATGCACGCAACATTCCGCTGCGCGTAGAGCTGAAACAGGGTGACCAAAGCTGGCGTGACGAAGTGCTGATGATCCGCGAAGGCCAGTGCTGGGTAGTAGACGACGTCCGCTATCTGGGCGGCAGCGTACACGCGCCAGCCGGGACGCTGCGCCAGTCTGTGGAAAACCGCTAGTCGCCCCCATTCACCCGCCTGTTTCATAAACCCCATAAATTGTCTGGCATTCTGCATAGAATGCCGACAATTATTCTTGCCCACTGGTGGCCCCGCTATTTTGTGCTATGTTTAGATAAGAATGCGGTTTGCATTTAACTTTTAACGCATAAATATTGCATAACTATTCTGTCAAAGGTAGTATCTGCGGCTTCAATAGCTATCAGACTGCCAGCATACGAGTGTCAATGAGTATTCAATTAAACGGCATTAACTGCTTCTACGGCGCACATCAGGCGCTGTTCGATATCACGCTGGATTGCCCTCAGGGTGAAACACTGGTGTTACTTGGCCCTAGTGGAGCCGGGAAAAGCTCGCTACTGCGCGTACTCAACCTGCTTGAGATGCCGCGCTCGGGCACGCTCTCTATTGCGGGTAACCGTTTCGACTTCACGAAAACGCCGTCAGATAAAGCTATTCGCGATCTGCGCCAGAACGTGGGTATGGTTTTTCAGCAATATAATCTTTGGCCGCACCTCACGGTTGTACAGAATCTGATTGAAGCGCCCTGCCGTGTGCTCGGTCTGACAAAAGAGCAGGCAATGGCGCGCGCCGAGAAACTGCTCGAACGTCTGCGTCTGAAGCCCTACAGCGATCGTTATCCGCTGCATCTCTCCGGCGGCCAGCAGCAGCGTGTGGCAATTGCCCGCGCGTTGATGATGGAACCACAGGTACTGCTGTTTGACGAACCGACCGCCGCGCTTGATCCGGAAATTACCGCGCAAATCGTCAGCATCATTCGTGAGCTGGCGGAAACCAACATTACTCAGGTGATCGTCACCCACGAAGTGGAAGTTGCTCGTAAAACGGCCAGTCGTGTGGTGTATATGGAAAACGGTCATATCGTCGAGTTTGGGGATGCGAGCTGCTTTGCCAACCCGCAAACCGAAGCGTTTAAAAACTATCTTTCTCACTAAGATTCGGGACAATACAATGAAAAAAGTTCTGATTGCCGCGCTAATCGCAGGTTTTAGCCTTTCCGCTACCGCAGCCCAAACCATTCGTTTCGCTACCGAAGCGTCTTATCCTCCGTTTGAATCTATCGATGCGAATAACAAGATCGTAGGTTTTGACGTTGATCTGGCGAACGCGCTGTGTAAAGAGATCGATGCTACCTGTACGTTTACCAATCAGGCATTCGACAGCCTGATCCCAAGCCTGAAATTCCGTCGTTTTGACGCAGTGATGGCAGGCATGGACATCACGCCTGAGCGTGAAAAACAGGTCCTGTTTACCACCCCTTACTACGACAACTCTGCGCTGTTTGTTGGCCAGCAGGGTAAATACACCAGCATTGATCAGCTGAAAGGCAAAAAAGTTGGCGTACAAAACGGGACTACGCACCAGAAATTCATCATGGATAAGCATCCGGAAGTGACCACCGTACCATATGACAGCTATCAGAATGCCAAACTCGATCTGCAAAACGGTCGCATTGACGGTGTATTCGGTGATACCGCAGTGGTAACCGAGTGGCTGAAAGACAATCCAAAACTGGCTGCGGTTGGCGACAAAGTGACGGATAAAGATTACTTCGGTACGGGTCTGGGCATCGCGGTGCGTCAGGGCAACACTGAGCTGCAGCAGAAATTTAACGCTGCACTGGAAAAAGTGAAGAAAGATGGGACTTACGAGACCATCTACAACAAATGGTTCCAGAAGTAATATTTGATGAATGAATTTTTTCCGTTAGCAAGCGCCGCCGGGATGACCGTCGGCCTTGCGGTTTGTGCGCTAATCATTGGCCTCGCGCTCGCCATGTTTTTTGCCGTCTGGGAGTCCGTAAAATGGCGTCCGGTGGCATGGGCAGGTTCAGCGCTGGTTACCATTCTGCGCGGGTTACCAGAAATTCTGGTGGTTCTGTTTATCTATTTCGGCTCCTCGCAACTGCTGCTGACGCTGGCCGATGGTTTTACGATTAATCTCGGGTTTGTAGACATCCCGGTACAGATGCAGATCGAAAACTTCGACGTCAGTCCGTTCCTGTGCGGTGTGATTGCGCTGTCTTTGCTGTACGCCGCCTATGCGTCGCAAACGCTGCGTGGCGCATTGAAGGCCGTACCACTCGGACAATGGGAATCGGGTCAGGCGTTGGGTTTATCTAAAGCCGCGATCTTCTTTCGCCTGGTGATGCCGCAGATGTGGCGTCACGCTCTGCCGGGACTGGGTAACCAGTGGCTGGTATTGCTGAAAGATACCGCACTGGTCAGCCTAATCAGCGTGAACGATCTGATGCTGCAAACCAAAAGCATTGCCACGCGTACCCAGGAGCCTTTTACCTGGTACATTGTGGCGGCAGCTATTTACCTGGTGATTACGCTGGTGAGTCAGTACATTCTCAAACGCATTGACCTGCGCGCGACACGTTTTGAGCGGAGACCAGGCTGATGCTCGAGTATTTACCTGAATTGTTAAAAGGGCTGCATACCAGCCTGACGCTGACGGTCGCCTCCATCGTTGTTGCTCTGGTGCTGGCACTGATTTTCACCGTCATCCTGACGCTAAAAACGCCGGTACTGGTCTGGCTGGTCCGCGCCTATATCACGCTGTTTACCGGTACGCCGTTGCTGGTGCAAATCTTCCTGATCTACTACGGGCCAGGACAGTTCCCGACGCTGCAGGAGTATCCGGTACTGTGGCATCTGCTCTCCGAACCGTGGCTGTGCGCGTTAATTGCGCTGTCGTTAAACAGTGCGGCTTACACCACGCAACTGTTCTACGGCGCTATCCGCGCCATCCCGGAAGGCCAGTGGCAGTCATGCGGTGCATTGGGGATGAGCAAAAAGGATACGCTGGCGATTCTGTTGCCATATGCCTTTAAACGCGCCCTCTCCTCGTATTCCAACGAAGTGGTGCTGGTGTTTAAAAGTACCTCACTGGCTTACACCATCACGCTGATGGAAGTCATGGGTTATAGTCAGCTGCTCTATGGTCGCACTTATGACGTCATGGTCTTCGGCGCGGCGGGCGTGATTTACCTGATCGTCAACGGTTTGCTGACGCTGATGATGCGCTTAATCGAACGTAAAGCGCTGGCGTTTGAACATAGAAATTAAGCCGATAACTGCATAAAGCGAAAAACAAAAGACGGGCAAGTCTAACAACCGCCCGTCTTTTTTTATACCAATAAAATACTTAATCATTTTTATTGCATATAAATTCATTAAATGGCATTGTTAATTCACGCCGCAGACACGGTAAATCATCATAAGATTGACAGACGGGAGTTCCACCATGAAAAAGTTAGTACTGGCCGCATTACTGGCTACTTTCGCCGCTGGCGCCTCAGCCGCTGATAAAATTAGCTTTGGTGTATCAGCGACTTATCCGCCATTTGAATCGCTGGACGCGAGCAACAAAATTGTTGGTTTTGACATTGACCTGGCAACGGCGCTGTGCAAACAAATGCAGGCGGAATGTACTTTTACCAATCATGCTTTCGACAGCCTGATCCCCGCGCTGAAATTCAAAAAATATGATGCAGTGATTTCCGGAATGGATATCACGCCTGAGCGTAGCAAACAGGTTGCGTTCACTCAGCCTTACTATGCTAACTCCGCGCTGGTTATTGCCAAGAAAGACGCCTATAAAACCTTTGCCGATCTGAAAGGAAAACGCATCGGTATGGAAAACGGCACCACGCACCAGAAATACCTGCAGGACAAACATCCTGAAGTGAAAACCGTGGCCTATGACAGCTATCAGAATGCGATTATCGACCTAAAAAATGGCCGTATTGATGGCGTATTTGGCGATACCGCCGTCGTTAACGAGTGGCTGAAAACTAACCCGCAATTAGGCGTGGCTACCGACAAAGTGACCGACCCACAATACTTCGGTACCGGTCTTGGCATTGCGGTTCGCCCGGATAACAAAGCCCTGCTGGAAAAACTGAATAACGCGCTGGCCGCCATCAAAGCGGACGGCACCTACCAAAAAATCAGCGATCAGTGGTTCCCGCAGTAATTTCCGCTCAATCTGAAAAGCCGCAACCGCGGCTTTTTTTTATCTCTTCGTCTGCGCTTTCAGTCAGTTCTTACGCCATAAATGCATTCATGGCATACACTAGTTAAAACGATAAAGAATGAGGCATAAGGATGATAGCGTTTCCTGCCAGCTTGCTGATCCTCAATGGAAAAAGTGCTGATAATCTTCCCCTACGTGACGCCATTGCAAATCTGCGTGATGAGGGTGTGGAAATCCATGTTCGCGTCACCTGGGAAAAAGGCGACGCTCAACGTTACGTGGATGAAGCGCGTCGATTAGGCGTTGCAACGGTGATTGCCGGCGGCGGCGACGGCACGATCAACGAAGTCTCGACAGCGCTAATCCAGTCACAGGGGGGCAATATTCCCGCTCTGGGTATTTTACCGTTGGGAACGGCGAATGACTTTGCCACCAGCGTGGGTATACCCGACGACCTTGATAAAGCGTTAAAGCTGGCTATTGCCGCAAATGCCGCTGAAATAGATATGGTACAGGTCAATGATAAAACCTGTTTTATCAATATGGCGACCGGCGGCTTCGGTACACGCATCACCACCGAAACGCCAGAAAAACTCAAAGCCGCGCTGGGCGGCGTATCGTATTTTATTCACGGTTTAATGCGCATGGATACGCTCAAACCCGACGTCTGCGACATCCGTGGAGAAGATTTTCACTGGCAGGGCAAAGCGCTGGTGATTGGGATTGGTAATGGCCGCCAGGCCGGTGGTGGACAACAGCTTTGCCCGACGGCGCTGATTAACGACGGTCTGCTGCAACTGCGCATTTTCACCGGCGAGGAGTTGCTGCCTGGGCTGCTTTCAGCGTTAACGCAATCTGAAGACAACCCTAATATCATTGATGGCGCTTCATCGTGGTTTGATATCCGCGCCCCACACGAAATTACCTTTAATCTTGATGGCGAACCGCTCAGGGGACAGGAATTTCATATTGAAATCCTGCCCGCGGCGCTACGTTGCAGACTGCCGCCGGGTTGCCCGTTGTTGCGCTAACAAAACGGCACCCCGCCGGAATCAGGCAATGGTGACTTTGCTGTCCAGATAAACATCCTGCACGGCGTTAATCAGCTTAACGCCGTCGTCCATGGTTTTCTTGAAAGCTTTGCGTCCAAGGATCAGCCCCATACCGCCAGCACGTTTATTAATGACCGCCGTACGTACCGCATCGCTCAGATCGGTTTCTCCACCGGCAGCGCCGCCAGAGTTAATTAATCCGGCGCGACCCATATAGCAGTTCGCTAACTGATAGCGTACCAGGTCAATCGGGTTATCGCTGGTCAGCTTGCTGTAGACGCGATCGTCGGTGTAGCCAAAGTTAACGGCTTTGTATCCGCCGTTATTTTCCGCCATTTTCTGCTTCACAATATCCGCCCCAATGGTGGCCGCCAGATGGTTAGCCTGACCGGTGAGATCGGCGGAGACGTGATAATCCACGCCGTCTTTCTTAAACGCGGAGTTACGCAGATAAGCCCACAGTACGGTGACCATACCCAGTTCATGGGCACGCTCAAACGCGGCAGAAATCTCTTCAATCTGACGTCGAGACTCCTCAGAACCGAAATAAATAGTCGCCCCGACCGCCACCGCGCCCATATTGAACGCCTGCTCGACGCTGGCATATAACGTCTGGTCAAACGTATTGGGATAACTGAGCGTTTCATTGTGGTTAATCTTCACAAGGAACGGAATACGGTGCGCGTAACGGCGGGAAACAGAAGCCAGCACGCCATAGGTCGATGCCACGCAGTTACACCCTGCTTCGATTGCCAGTTCCACGATATTCTTTGGATCAAAGTACAACGGGTTAGCCGCAAACGATGCCCCGGCGGAATGCTCCACGCCCTGGTCCACCGGAAGAATCGACAGGTACCCTGTTCCAGCCAGGCGCCCCGTGTTATACAGCGTCTGCATATTACGCAGTACGGCTGGCGGACGGTTGTTATCAACCATTACGCGATCAACGTAATCATGTCCTGGCAGGTAAAGTTGGTCAGAAGGAATGGTCATACAACGATGCTGTAAAAGGCTGTCGGCATCTTTGCCAAGCAACTGCGCAATATCAGTCATAGCTATGCTCCCGTAAGTTCCGATTAATAATCGGAATGTGAATTATCCTGACCCGCTTTTTTGCGGGCAGCAATAAGCCTGGTACCGACTGCGCTTTTTTTCCATCTTTAGCGCACTTTTCAGCGATTTCCGCTGGAACGATTCAGGAAGAAATAGTGTTAAGGCGGTCAAATTTAGACCACAAAGGTATTTTAAAGGTATTATCAGGTGGTACTATCAACGCGTACCTTACCTGTCATGAAGGATTTAAAGATGAAAACTACAGTTAAGCTGTCGTTCATGATGTTTGTTGAGTGGTTTATCTGGGGCGCCTGGTTTGTCCCACTTTGGCTGTGGCTCAGCAAAAGTGGCTTTACCGCGGGTGAAATTGGTTGGTCATACGCCTGTACCGCCATTGCCGCGATCCTGTCGCCGATTCTGGTTGGCTCTATCACTGACCGCTTCTTCTCAGCGCAAAAAGTCCTCGCCGTGTTGATGTTTGTCGGCGCTATCCTGATGTACTTCGCCGCGCAGCAAACCACCTTCAGCGGATTCTTCCCGCTGTTACTGGCCTATTCACTGACCTACATGCCGACAATTGCGTTAACCAACAGTATCGCTTTTGCCAACGTACCGGACGTTGAGCGTGATTTCCCACGCATTCGCGTGATGGGCACCATTGGCTGGATTGCGTCTGGTTTGGCCTGCGGCTTCTTGCCGCAAATGCTCGGCTATAGCGATATTTCCCCCACCAATATTCCCCTGCTTGTCACGGCCGGAAGTTCCGCGCTGTTAGGCGTTTTTGCGTTCTTTTTACCGGATACGCCGCCGAAAAGTACCGGCAAGATGGATTTCAAAGTCATGCTGGGGCTGGATGCGCTGATCCTGCTGCGGGATAAGAACTTCCTCGTCTTTTTCTGTTGCTCATTCCTGTTTGCCATGCCGCTGGCGTTTTATTACATCTTCGCCAACGGTTATCTGACAGAAGTTGGGATGAAAAATGCCACCGGTTGGATGACGCTGGGCCAGTTCTCTGAAATCTTCTTTATGCTGGCGCTGCCGTTCTTCACCAAACGCTTTGGCATTAAAAAGGTATTATTGCTTGGTCTTATTACTGCGGCTATCCGCTACGGATTCTTCGTTTACGGCGGTGCGGAAGAATATTTCACTTATGCCCTGCTGTTTCTCGGCATTCTGCTACACGGCGTCAGTTATGACTTCTACTACGTTACGGCCTATATCTATGTCGATAAAAAAGCGCCGGTACACATGCGCACCGCAGCGCAAGGGCTTATCACGCTCTGCTGTCAGGGATTCGGCAGCCTGCTGGGTTATCGCCTGGGCGGCGTAATGATGGAAAAAATGTTTGCCTATAAGGAACCGGTTAATGGTCTCACCTTCAACTGGGCGGGCATGTGGGGATTTGGCGCGATCATGATCGCCGTCATTGCCGTGCTGTTTATGATTTTCTTTCGCGAATCAGACAAAGAAATTACCGCCATTAAGGTGGATGATCGCGATGTAGCGTTGAAACAAGGGGAAGTGGAATGAAAGCAGAACGTATTCTCGGTGCTCTTTATGGGCAGGCGTTAGGGGATGCGATGGGCATGCCGTCGGAACTGTGGCCAAGAACCCGGGTAAAAGCACACTTCGGTTGGATCGACCGTTTCTTGCCTGGACCTGCGGAAAATAATGCCGCCTGCTATTTTAACCAGGCGGAATTTACCGATGACACATCCATGGCCTTGTGTCTGGCTGATGCCCTGCTTGAATGTGACGGAAAGATAGTCCCAGACGTTATTGGCCGCAATATTCTGGCCTGGGCCGAACGTTTCGATGCTTTTAATAAAAACGTGCTTGGTCCAACGTCAAAAATTGCGCTAAATGCCATTCGCAACGGTAAACCAGTTGCCGAACTGGAAAATAATGGCGTCACTAACGGGGCGGCAATGCGCGTTTCGCCGCTGGGATGCCTACTGCCCGTGCGCGATCTCGATACCTTTATTGATGACGTGGCACTGGCCTCCAGCCCGACGCATAAATCGGATCTGGCTATCGCCGGCGCAGTCGTCATCGCGTGGGCGGTGTCGCGTGCTATCGACGGAGGAAAATGGTCCGAGATTGTTGACACGCTGCCTGCCATTGCCCGACATGCGCAGCAAAAACGGATCACCACCTTTAGCGCCTCGCTCTCTGCCCGCCTTGAACTGGCGCTAAAAATCGTCCGTCATGCCGATGGTATAGAGTCCGCCAGCGAGCAGTTGTACCAGGTCGTTGGGGCCGGAACCAGCACCATTGAGTCCGTGCCCTGCGCCATCGCGATGGTCGAACTGTCGCAGACCGATCCTAACCGCTGCGCCATTCTGTGCGCGAATCTTGGCGGCGATACCGACACCATCGGGGCAATGGCGACCGCCATTTGCGGTGCGCTGCATGGCGTAAGCGCGATTAACCCGGCATTGAAACAGGAACTGGATGCGGTAAATCAGCTGGACTTTACCCGCTATGCCAGCGGATTACTGCGACTGCGCGGACAACGGGAGGCGCTATGAACAGCACCTCGCGTCTGCAACAACTTATCCCGCAGTTAGGTTCACACAGGCCGGTCACGGTGGTGGGGGCAGCGGTCATTGATGTCATTGCCGATGCGTATGCCCTCCCATGGCGCGGATGTGATATCGAGCTTAAACAGCAAGGCGTTAACATTGGCGGCTGCGCGCTCAATATTGCCGTTGCGCTTAAGCGATTAGGTATCAACGCCAGCAATGCGCTACCGCTGGGTCAGGGGGTATGGGCCGATATTATCCGCAACCGGATGGCAAAAGAGGGATTGCATAGCCTGATCGACAACGCGGAAGGCGATAACGGCTGGTGTCTGGCGCTGGTGGAACCGGATGGCGAACGTACCTTTATGTCTTTTAGCGGCGTCGAAAACCAGTGGAACGCCGACTGGCTGGCGCGTCTGAACATCCCGCGTAACAGCCTGGTCTATCTGTCAGGCTATCAGTTAACCTCTCCATGTGGCGAGCTGCTGGTACAGTGGCTGGAAGGTCTGGAAGACGTGACGCCATTTATCGATTTTGGTCCGCGAATCGGCGATATTTCAGACGACTTAATGGCGCGAATCATGGCCTGCCGCCCGCTAGTATCGCTCAATCGACAGGAGGCCGAAATTGCCGCCGAGCGGTTTGCATTAAGCCAGGATGTAGAGGGTTTTGGAGCAGAGTGGGTGCGCCGTTTCGCCGCGCCGGTGGTGATACGCCACGATAAAGACGGCGCGTGGTATTTCAGCGCGCAAACATCCGGTTGCGTGCCAGCATTTAAGACCACCGTCGTTGATACCATTGGCGCGGGCGACAGCCACGCTGGCGGCATGCTGGCCGGACTGGCGTCAGGCTGGCCGCTGGCTGATGCGGTACTGCTGGGCAATGCGGTGGCTTCCTGGGTAGTCGGGCATCGCGGCGGCGATTGCGCCCCCTCGCGAGAGGCGTTACTCCTCGCACACAAAGACGTATAGATCGCTTCGGCAATAGCTGATGCTGTATTCAATGGGCCGTTGCTGCTGGTCAAGCGCTACCTGCTTGATCACCAGCACCGGCACTTTGCTGTCCATTTGAATGTGAGCCTGGAACTCCGCGTCTGGCATCCGGGCGCTGACGCGTGAACGCGTACGCTGCGGGAAGATATGCTGGCTGCGAAAATAGTCGTACAGCGAAACGCCGATGGCATCCACATCATGGATTAGTTGGGCCGGTACCCATGACTCTTCAATAGAAACGGCTTCTTCATCGACATAGCGAATACGTTTGAGCAGGAAGACCTCACTCCCGACAGCAACAGCCAACTGCTGCGCCACCTCTTCCGGGCAAGGCACAATGCGCTTGTTGACCCACAGCGTATCTGGTTTTTTTCCGCGTAAAACGACCTGCTGCGAAAAACCCCGCGCTTCTTTGAGCGAATACTCGAAGATGTTGTTGATCTGCGTCCCGTAACCGCGGGCGCGTGTCACCACGCCTTCTTCCTCCAGAGCCTGCATCGCCTTGCGTACCGTAATCCGCGACACGCCAGTCAACTGGCTGAGATCACGCTCGCCGGGCAGGATATTGCCATGCTCCAGAATCCCGCTGCGCACAGCGTTTTTCACCGTTTGCGCAAATTTCATATACAGCGGCGTGTTATCTGCCGCTGCAATGCGTTCATTCAGTTGCGCGATAAGCTGGGTATGCGCTTGTTCCATTTATCTTTTTCCTGCAGCCGTTTCTGCAGCCAGTATACTCATTACCACCACGCGTGGAAATGATGCACCGGACCAATTCCCTCACCCACTTCCAGCGTGTCAGCCTGTGCCAGCGCCGCCGAAAGCCACAGTTTGGCTTCCTGTACCGTATCAGCCCAATTGTTATGCCGTGGACGCAGCGCCGCCAGCGCTGCGGAAAGAGTACAACCGGTACCGTGGGTATTTTTGGTCATCACCCTTGGCGCAGTAAAACGCTGTTCGCCATCACGGGTAAACAGCCAATCCGGGCTTTGCGCATCCTCCAGATGACCGCCTTTCATCAGCACCGCCTCACAGCCCAGCGCTCGCAGCTCCCTTCCCTGTTCTAACATCTCCTGCTCAGTTTGCGCATGCGATGCGCCGAGCAATGCCGCTGCCTCCGGCAAATTTGGGGTGATAATTGAAACCTGCGGCAACAAACGGGTACGCAGCGTTTCTACCGCCGCGGGCGACAGTAACGGATCGCCACTTTTCGCCAGCATCACCGTATCCAGTACGACATTTTGCACCCGATGGCGGTGCAAACGTTCGGCCACCGCTTCAACAATATCCGCTTCCGCCAGCATGCCGATTTTGGTGGTATCGATACGTACATCGCTGAACACCGAGTCCAGTTGTGCGGCGACAAAGTCAGGTTCAATGCGATACACCGACTGCACCCCGCGCGTATTTTGCGCCACCAACGCGGTGATCACCGAACAGCCGTAAGCACCAAGCGCGGAGAAAGTTTTTAAATCGGCCTGAATACCCGCGCCACCGCTGGGATCGGTTCCGGCGATCGTTAATGCGTTAATCCGTTTCATGCTTGCTCCTGCGCGTTCAGGTTATAGAGGGCGTCGAGAAATGCAGGGACAAAACTGCCCGGTCCGGTCGATTGTTGCGTGGCGATTTGTCCAGCCTGCTTCATCCAGCTACAGGCGGAGGCGACGTTATCAAGCCGGTCGCCGGGCAAGGCACAGCTGGCCGCAACGACCGCAGATAGCGCGCAACCTGTGCCGACCACGCGCGTCATCAATATATCGCCGCCATTCACGCAGACGGTACGCTGAGCATCGGTAACATAGTCCACTTCGCCGGTCACCACGACGATGGTCCCTACCTCACGAGCCAACGCCTGGGCCGCGCCAAGCGCAGCGGTTGGCGTATCGGTCGTATCCACGCCACGCCCCCCGCCGTTCATCCCCGCCAGCGCCAGTATTTCCGAGGCATTACCGCGAATTACGGCTGGCTGTAGCGACAGTAAATCCAGACAAAAGCGGCGGCGAAACTCAAGAGCGCCCACGGCAACGGGATCGAGCGCCCAGGGGGTTTTAGCAAGGTATGCCTGCTCAACGGCAGCGCGCATCGCCGTGGCCCGGTCACGAGTAAGCGTGCCGACGTTAACCAGCAACGCGCTGGCGATAGCCGCAAACTGGCTGGCTTCCTCGGGCTCAATCACCATCGCAGGTGATGCGCCTAACGCCAACAGCGTATTGGCGGTAAAGTTTTGCACGACCTCATTGGTCATACAGTGTACAAGTGGGGAAAGCGTTCTAAATTGGTGTAAGGCGTGGGCCGCGAGCGCGCGGCTGTGCAGGTCAGGCTGCATGGTTCAGCTCCTGCCCGCGCGAAGAAGGGACACGAGCAGTGTCAGACTTCCCTACGCTGGCATTATCCAGATCAGGTGGTACGGGTATTTCTCAGCCTTCACCAGGAAGGGCACCCCGAGTCGTTGAAACACAAACGTAATATGCTGGTTTCAGCAACAGGATACTGCCTGTGTCTGATGATGTAAATCGGCACGGCACGCTGATGCTTCGCCGCTAAACCTCTGGTCACAGTTGCCGGATTTCTGTACTTTCATTTACACTTTTTACGAAATTACTGGAGTGATCACAAAATAATGCTTGTCAGATGTCCTGTTAGCCAGGAATCATACATGACTGATTTTGATGACCCGAACAGGTAGAGAGGATGGGTATGAAGAAGAAAATGTTGCTGGGCGCGCTGTTGCTCGTAACCAGCACTGTCTGGGCCGCGCCTACAGCTACTGCTGCCGCAAAGGGTATTGATCAATATGAGCTAAAAAGTTTTATTGCTGACTTTACCCATTTCAAACCCGGTGACAAAGTTCCACCACTGTATCTCACCAGCGAATACACCATTAAGCAGTGGAATCTGCGCAACCTGCCCGCACCGACGGCAGGTACCCACTGGACCTATATGGGCGGCGCGTATGTGCTGGTCAATGATGCCGATGCTAAGATCATTAAAGCCTACGACGGCGAGATTTTTTATCATCGCTAAAAAAACGCACCCAACATTATTGGGTGCGTCAACTTTCTGTCAAACTGACATTTTTAGTTATAATCTACAACAACTTTTACCCGACTCATTGTATCCCCAGCCGTGACTTTTCCTGCGTACGTTCTGGTGCGGGCATAGATATTGATTGGCACCGTATTCCCTGTCACTTCCTCAGATCGGTAAAGATTATGACTTCCATACTGAATACTGTTGATACCATCCATGGATAACTGAAATCCCACTGAGCCTGCGCTGTTCGCCGCAGTACCATAGTCATTAGTCAGCGTAACCGCATCTGGAGCCAATTGACTCATGGGTTCAAAATAAAATAACAGATTATCCGGTGTAAATTTTAGACTTCCTGCCCCGCTTGCCTGACAGGTGAATTTTACCGGATGAAGCTCAAATTCCTTCTTATCAAGATCTTTAATGTTAATAACGCCAAGATCAATTTCCTGATTGCCAAAATAGCAGGTTGTGATATCGATAAGAATAGTAACATTCAGATTATATATTATTTTTTTAGGGTTACATTTATCCTCTTTTCCTTGACAATAATCGAGCGTTAACTCAGTAACCAGTGGAATAGTTGCACCAGGCGCGATAATCGTTGCACTGCCAGGGCTTGACGCTTCAACAATTTTATAATTCAGGACCAACCCTGCCATGTTAAAAAAGTCGGATAGCGTATATTGCATTTTACTTTCAGGGGGATTACCTGAATTATAACTCACTGAAAATGAAATAATATAGTATTTACTACCAACCTTAAATGCATATTCATTACTACGCATAAAGGCCATTGCCGCCTTCAACCAGGCATTCTCTTTTGAGGTACATTGCAGTATGACCATGCTGTCCTGACCAGAGGAAAAAACGCCACCAGAAAGCGTACCTGACATTGCATCTGGGGTGAATGAATATGCCCCCGTAATATCTCCCGGAAGAACAAAGTCACATTTATCAGCCTGTGCCCAAAAAGAGCATAATGTTAATACCATCAACAATATCCATCTCATCATCATCATCCTTTTACTGGCAAGAGTATGTCTTACTGGCATCAATCTCCTGATTGAAGGATATTGTGCAGTAACGTCCTTGTTGTTTATCAATGGCAACTTTTATTTTTGCAGGTACGTCATTAGTGCGAATAAACAACATACTGCCTTGCCCAACCAGACCAATATTTTCGCCCTGTTCGCTTTCCACTTCATAACCAAAGGTTAATGGGGAACCATCCGGTCGCAGTGCTTTAAAATACCAGGGTTTACGCTGGTCTGTATCAAAGCGAGCTTTGACCACAGCTCCGCGATATGGCGCAACACTTTTACGGTTACCTTGTAACTCTGTTTCACTATGCGAATTAGACACATCCAGCGTCAGCATATTCTCGCGATACGGTGTCATACCATCATATACCACGGTCCCTTTGCTGTTTGTGACCCGATATTTCTGTCCATTGATATAGGCGTCTTCAAGTCCTGGCGCCTCCACTATCGCAATAGTATCCGAGAATGTGTTTGCCAGATTAACTCCCCCAGACCATGCCACTATCCCACCAGACAGGCTTCCGCTGCTCTGTTTATATTTTGACGATTGACTATAGCTCCCATTAACCGTTGCCACAGGAGCTCGCCATGTCAGATTTGCTCCGGCCGTCGTTTCGCTATCTTGCCGCTGATGACTCAGGTTTACGCCATAATTAAACTGATTACGATCACCTGCAATACCGCTAATACCGGTGTTATTTGACGCAAAGCCATCATCATCAAACGTAGTCGAGTTTGAGAGATACATTTGTCGCCGTGGGGTTGATACGCCATCTCCCCAATTAAACGGTATAGAGATAAAAATGTTGAAACGTTTATCTTCATTATGATCTTCATCGTAAGCCTGACTGGCCGAAAGCGTATAACTAATACGCTGCCAGCTGTTGGTATAGCTCAACTGGTAATCTTTATTACTACCGCTACGCCCCCAGTAGTCACGCCACAATGTGCTTAGCGATACGGATCCCCAACCTTCAGGAAGAGATTGATTGATGTTGGCTGTAAAACTATTTTTACGGCCAAAATCATACTGATAATAATCAGCTATATCGTAAACATCATTTTCGTCACGGTGATAATTATTTTTATTATTCGCCCACACATGATCGTTAAAAGTTCGGTAATCTCGGGAAGAATATCGATAGGCAGCTAAGCCGAAACGCGTACCTGTTTGCGTAAGATATTTATTCCAGGCGACCTGATAACTCTGTCCGTCAAAAACATCGCCATTATCCTGTTTACTATGTGATTGCGTGGCGTCAAAAGAAACAGCGCCAATACGCGTATTCCAGCCAGTCCCCAGCGTAAAGGCATTATAGTGATCCCCAAGCATTGTGCCGCCGTACAGCGTTAAGAGATTATTATAGCCATACTGATAGCTGGCCTGAACAAAATCACTTTGGTTACTGGCCCCTTCTATATGGCTGCGACCCGCGACAAAATCATACTTAGATACGCCAGGCTGCAGCATATTGGGTACGGAGGAATAAGGAACCAGATAGGTCGTAACCGTTCCATCCGCTTCCTTTACACTCACATCAAGATCTGCCCCCCCGCCAGCTAACTGTAAATCAGCAATTGAGAAAGGTCCCGGCGGCACTTCTTTCTGGTACACGATAAAACCATTTTGCTCAATAGTAACAAGGGCATTGCTTTGCGCGATCCCCTGCACTAACGGCGTAAAATTCTGCTTTGAGTTCGGGAGCATCTGCATATCACGATATAAGCGTACCCCGCGAAACCGCACGGTATCGAAAATATCGGATGATGTATACATATCGCCTGCGCGCAACGTTCCGAGGATTTCAGGGATCCCACGTTCCAGATAAAGAGTATTACTCTTCCACTCACCGCTACTATCATCAGTTTTGTTGTAACTGGCATCAGAGTGCAGTTGCCAACCAAATAAATTTAACCCGCTATTGAAGCGCGCAAAGGTATTTTTACTGTTACCTGCGTCTTTGTAATCGCTATAGTATTGGCTGACATAATATGACGTATATAGCGCATTAATCCCGCGATCCCAGTTTTCAGGTTCGACATAACCGTATTCAAGCTCATTGACAAAAGCTTGCGGGACATTGAGATCAAGGCGAAATCGACTCATATCAAACGTTGACGTTCCGCCCTGCAACGCCGCTTTTAGCGGGACGCACTGTGCATCTTTATCAGCTTTAATCCCTTCAGACTTAATGCCCAGACGATGAACGAGACTCCAGCTTAAGCAGGTCTCATCAGGTTCATCCTTCACGTTGAGCTCATACTTACCACGCCATTGATTGTTTAGATAAAGATCTAAATCATAGGTGCCAGGTAACGGTTTTTCACCATTGAAACTAAAATTACTAATTTTTTCGCCCTTCAATCCCCCCATCATAAAGTGGGTATCAAAAGTTTCCTCTTCAGCAAATAACTGGCCTGAAAACAGCAGCAAAAAGATCGCAGAAGCAAGTGGAGTTATCCTTAACATAGCCACACCTCATATTATTTAACACTGACCGTATCGCTAACATAATTCCCACGATCATCAATAATGGTGACAATATATCGATTGCTGCCGTTGTTTCTCAGTTGAAGTATCTGGCTGGATAACGGTGGCAATAAAATCGTCTTACCATTTAGTTGTACTTTATTTGCCTCAATTTTTGGCACTGTAATCCAGTTAGCCGTAGCGTTTTGCAAACTTAAGCCACTACTATTGCGAGAAAAGGTTAATTTTTTAATACTATTTTGTGTGACCGCCTCAACACCTTTTGGCCGATACAACATTTTCAACCTATTTTGCATGGCAAATTTAAGTGTGTTTTTTCCATCTTGATTGTTGGTGTTGGGTGGGATATCCAGTACATTAAAATAAAACATACTTTCTTTGTCATCTGGCAGCGTATTGGCCATTTTCTTAATTTTTATTTGCTGACCTGAATTGCCTTTAACACGAACAACCGGTGGTGAAAGCAAAAATGGTACATTAATCTTTTCTGGTGGTAATGACGTGTCTCCATCATCAATCCAGCTTTGTACCAGAGATGGTCTACTGCTCTGGTTCATTAACTGAACGACAATTTCTTTTTGATCAGCCGGATAAATAACACGAGTGCCATAAATCACGATATCGGCGTGTGCCGGGAGCGTCAGCGCTATCAGGCCTGCAAGTAAAATCCGTTTCATAATATACTACCTTAGTGATAGCGCTATATTGCCGGCAACTCCCGGCAATATAGCCATTGAGAATTAATCAGTTACGACAGTAAATTTAATAGTGGATTTTACTTCGCCCGCTTTAATATCCTGAGCCAGACGGGCCCATTGTGCATCAAATTTTAAGGTGTATTTAACGCCCTCAGCGCCAATATCTTCGCCATCCAACTGGCTAACATCCACAATCTGATCGTTATTGTTAATATTAACAAAATTCGAGGCGGTGTTATAAAAATTAACAGAGAAACCTACGCCAGTAGTATCGCCATCATCATCTTGCAATAATCCTGGAAGTGATGAGAAACTAGTTGGCGAAAAAGTAATGTTTTGTAACTTCACGCTTTTCGGGCAAATAATTTCAATTGAATCGGCGCCCGCATCCCATTTAGTAGGATTGACTGCACCAACATTAATTTTGTAAACATCAGATGTTGAGATCGTGCCCATATCAATGATCGCGGACTCTCCACCACCTGCATTAAAATGACACGAAGAACCTTCCACAGTTGCTTTAATAATCAACTGTCCTTCTTCAGTGATAACATTCTGATCAGCCGCGTGTGCCATGCCTGCAAATAAAAAAGGGAGAACCGCTGAGCAAATAATTGATCTTTTCATACGACATTCCTTATAGGTATAGAAAACACATCCTTTTAACATCCTGGAAATCAAAATGTCACAGGCCTAATCCTGATGCAATATGAAATGATGTTTTATTTGATTTAAAGCAAATTTCAATAAGCATTATTTAATTATTAGATAATAGTTATTTAAGAAATTCACAAATATAATAAATAACGGAAAGTAAATTCATTTACAAAAAAGAACAAAAAAAACAGCAGCATCACATTGCGTAAGCTGCTGTTCAACAGAATAAATTTTGTCGTGATTAATCGTAGGTATTGAGCACGATTTGTCGTTGAGTATCACCCGGCAACATAACACGTTGGGTACTGATGCCCTGGTAGTTTGGCTTTTCACTTCTGGCCATCAACCGCGCCCCGGTCTCCTGACAATCAGTTCGGGGTTTTTCGCCAGTCATGTCGACACGGCACGTAGGCTCGACGACATGCGCAACAATAGTTAACTTTCCGTCAAGTGAATCAGAAGCAACTGCCTGCAAACTCATTCCATAAGCCAGAGTGATAATTCCCAAGAATAAACTAGTTTTCATGCGTTCATTATTCCTGTCATGGGGTAGAAACAGCGCACAAGCTGCTTGTCCGTTGAATTATGAGATAACTTCCCTGCTAAAACCAATTGAAATTATAGATTGATGAAATTGGTTTGATCAATTTGAATGATGCGTTAAGAGGAAATATTCGGAAAAAGGCGTGAATTATAGTGATGTGATGAATAATATTGTGCAGTTTGTTCGGCCAATATATTCACCGCACCAATATATCATTAATACGGTGAATAGGTATAACACTTCTTACGTCAGCAAAAATTACACCGCGCGGAAGGCAATCTCGCCAGGAATAACTTCACCCTGCCAGTACAGCTGCGCTGCTACGCGCCCTGCAAGGTCACGGTAAATGGCAGTAAATTCGCTGTCTGGGCGGCTGATAACCGTCGGTGTACCGCGATCGAGGTCTTCACGCAGAGAAATATGCAGCGGCATTTGTCCCAGCAGTTGGGTGTGGTACTGCTCGGCCAGTTTCTGCGCGCCACCGGTGCCAAAGATTGGCTCATGATGACCGCAATTGCTGCAAATATGCATACTCATATTCTCAACAATACCCAACACCGGCACTTCGACTTTTTCGAACATCACAATGCCTTTTTTCGCATCGATCAGCGCAATATCCTGCGGCGTGGTCACTACAACCGCCCCTGTTACCGGAATGTTCTGCGCCAGCGTCAGCTGGATGTCACCGGTACCTGGCGGCATATCCAGTACCAGATAATCAAGATCCGGCCATAAGGTTTCCTGCAGCATCTGCAACAGCGCTTTACTGGCCATCGGGCCGCGCCACACCATGGCGTTATCGTCAGTGACCAGATAGCCAATGGAGTTGGTCGCCAGACCGTGAGACATAATCGGCGCCATATGAGTGCCGTCCGGCGAAGTTGGACGCTGGTTTTCCGCACCGAGCATCGTCGGGATGGACGGGCCATAAATATCGGCGTCAAGAATGCCCACCTTCGCCCCTTCCGCAGCCAGCGCCAGCGCCAGGTTCACCGCGGTCGAGGATTTTCCTACGCCACCTTTGCCCGAGCTAACGGCAATGATGTTCTTCACACCATTAATACCCGGCTGGTTTTTCACGCGCTTCAGCGTCGCGATGTTATGCGACAACTTCCAGTCAATCGCCTTCGCGCCGGTAATACGCAGCAGATCGGCACTGCATTGCTCTTTTAATGCTTCAAACGCACTATGCCAGACGAAGGGCATGACCAGCTCGACGTGCAACGTGTCATCCATCCAGGCGACGTGGTGCAACGCTTTAAGCGTCGTCAGATTATGCTTCAGGGTTGAATGCTGAAAATTCGCCAGCGTCCCGGCGACCATCGCGCGCAGGGTTTCTGGTGATTTGGCCTGGGATTGTGGGTTCATCCCGACTCCTTTTTGTTGTTCTGAAAATACAATAGTCACCAGGTAGTTTACTCCAACCGCAACAATTATTCATTTACGTATAAATGCCCTTATCGCTTGGCGCAGTAATTACCATTTTGGTACTATCAAAGCCCTTTTCACTACAAAAGAAGTAATTGCCCACTATGACTCAAGTCGCGAAGAAAATTCTGGTAACGTGCGCGCTGCCGTACGCCAACGGCTCTATCCACCTCGGCCATATGCTGGAGCACATCCAGGCTGATGTCTGGGTCCGTTACCAGCGAATGCGCGGCCACCAGGTAAACTTCATCTGCGCGGACGACGCCCACGGTACGCCAATCATGCTGAAAGCACAGCAACTTGGGATCACGCCAGAGCAGATGATCGGTGAAATGAGTCAGGAGCATCAGACTGATTTTGCAGGTTTTGACATCAGCTACGACAACTACCACTCTACGCATAGCGAAGAGAACCGTGAGCTGTCTGAGCTGATTTACACGCGCCTGAAGGAGAACGGTTTTATTAAAAACCGCACTATCTCCCAACTGTACGATCCGGAAAAAGGCATGTTCCTGCCTGACCGTTTCGTTAAAGGCACCTGTCCGAAATGTAAGTCTCCGGATCAGTACGGCGATAACTGTGAAGTCTGCGGCGCAACCTACAGCCCGACCGAACTTATCGAGCCGAAATCCGTCGTTTCCGGCGCAACACCGGTGATGCGTGACTCAGAACACTTCTTCTTTGACCTGCCATCGTTCAGCGAAATGCTGCAGGCGTGGACGCGCAGCGGCGCGTTGCAGGAGCAGGTCGCCAACAAAATGCAGGAATGGTTTGAATCTGGCCTGCAGCAGTGGGATATTTCCCGCGACTCACCGTACTTCGGTTTTGAAATCCCGAATGCGCCTGGCAAGTACTTCTACGTCTGGCTGGATGCGCCAATTGGCTATATGGGATCGTTCAAAAATCTGTGCGACAAGCGCGGCGACACGACCAGTTTTGATGAGTACTGGAAAAAAGACTCCGACGCCGAGCTGTATCATTTCATCGGCAAGGACATCGTCTACTTCCACAGCCTGTTCTGGCCTGCCATGCTGGAAGGCAGCAACTTCCGTAAGCCGACCAACCTGTTCGTACACGGTTATGTGACGGTGAACGGCGCGAAGATGTCCAAATCTCGCGGCACCTTTATTAAGGCCAGCACCTGGCTGAAGCACTTCGACGCCGACAGCCTGCGTTACTACTACACGGCGAAGCTCTCTTCACGTATTGATGACATCGACCTGAACCTGGAAGACTTTGTCCAGCGCGTTAACGCCGACATCGTCAACAAAGTGGTCAACCTGGCCTCCCGTAACGCTGGCTTTATCGCCAAGCGTTTCGACGGCGTGCTGGCGGCTGAACTGGCCGACCCGGCACTGTATAAAACCTTCACCGATGCCGCTGCAGTCATTGGCGAAGCGTGGGAAAGCCGTGAATTCGGTAAAGCTATCCGTGAAATCATGGCGCTGGCCGACGTGGCAAACCGCTACGTTGACGAACAGGCCCCGTGGGTTGTGGCTAAACAGGAAGGCCGCGATGCGGACCTGCAGGCAATTTGCTCAATGGGCATCAACCTGTTCCGCGTTCTGATGACTTACCTGAAACCGGTACTGCCGACGCTGGCTGAACGCGTTGAAGCCTTCCTGAACAGCGAACTGAACTGGGATGCTATCGAGCAGCCGCTGCTCGGTCACAAGGTCAACACCTTTAAGGCGCTCTACAATCGCATCGACATGAAGCAAGTTGAAGCGCTGGTTGAAGCGTCTAAAGAAGAGGTGAAAGCCGCGGCCGCACCGGTTACCGGCCCGCTGGCGGACGATCCGATTCAGGAAACCATCACCTTTGACGATTTCGCCAAAGTTGACCTGCGCGTCGCGTTGATTGAAAACGCTGAGTTCGTAGACGGTTCTGACAAACTGCTGCGTCTGACGCTGGATCTCGGTGGCGAGAAGCGTAACGTCTTCTCCGGTATTCGTTCTGCTTATCCGGATCCGCAGGTCCTGATTGGACGCCAGACCATTATGGTTGCCAACCTGGCACCACGTAAAATGCGCTTCGGTATTTCCGAAGGTATGGTAATGGCGGCAGGTCCTGGCGGGAAAGATATCTTCCTGTTAAGCCCGGACGAAGGTGCAAAACCTGGCCAACAGGTGAAGTAAGATATATCAAGCGCTGCAATGGCAGCGCTTTTTTTTGCGTTAGCTTTTCCCCTAATCTTAAACTCGTCACTTCACTCCATTTTCGGACTGCTCAGTTATCACGATTAGATTTATTCTATACTGCTTTGCTATTAAGGTCGTACGGGTCCATTAAATTCACAGGCTCTATTATTTTGCATCTAATATTCATGAAATGGAGTTTTACATGAAAGCGTTACAAAAATTACTTTCACTCGCCGCGGCATCTATTCTGGTTTTTTCCCTCGCGGGTTGCGGTGATAAAGAAGAGACGAAAACTTTCAATGCCAACCTTAACGGCTCGGATATTACCGTCTCTTACACCTATAAGGGCGATAAGGTTCTGAAACAAATTTCTGAAAGTAAAATCAGCTATGCGTCTGTCGGTGCCAGCAATAAAGAAGAAGCAGCAAAAATCTTCGACGCCTTAAGCGCTAAATATCAAAACATCCCTGGCATAGAAGAAAAGCTCACCTATTCAGACACCTACGCGCAAGAAAATGTCACTATCGATATGGAAAAGGTCGATATAAAATCGTTGCAGGCCATCTCCGGGATGAAGCTATCTGAGAATGCCGATAAAAACATCAGCATGAAGCAAATGCAAACGGTAATGGAAGCGGCGGGTTTTAAAGAAGTGAAATAAACGACCGGCGACCCGATTTTAATCGTGGTCGCCCGTTTTTCTCGTTATGCTTTCGCGTTGTGTACGCGAGAGGTCAAACCGCGCAGGAAATAACGCAGGAACTGATCGCCACATTCGCGATAGTTTTTATGATCCGGCGCGCGCATCATGGCGGTAATTTCCGGCATCGACACGCGAAATTTCTGCTCGGTCATAATGGCCAGAATATCATCGGTTTTCAGCGAAAAGGCGATACGCAGCTTTTTCAGCACCGTATTGTTATTAACACGACGCTCAAGCGCCAGTTCCGGCGCTGAATCATCTTTCCCGCGCAGATGATAAATCAGACCGTTTAAAAAACCGGAAAGAATGATATCCGGGCAGCGCACAAACCCATCTTCATCTTCTTTTGTCATCCAGGTATCAAAACCCGCAGAGGTGGATTCCATGTCAGCAAGCGCAAGAATACGCACCATGTCGTTATTGTTCGCTTTCAGGGTGTAGCGCAGGCTACGAAGAATATCGTTACTTAGCATAGAGCCTTCAACAGTCGGTGATGCAATGGCGCGCAGTGTATCAGTTTTACAGTCCAATCGCCTCTTTTAGACTTTTAAGATAACGACGGCTCACCGGAACGGTCAGCCCGTTACGCAAAATCAGCTCGGCCTGGCCATTATCTTCCAGCCGGATTTCCTGCAACTGCGCTAAATTCACCAGATATTGGCGGTGGCAGCGCAGTAGTGGCGTACGACTTTCCAGCGTTCTGAGCGTCAACTCTGTAAACCCCTCTTTACCATCGCTACTGGTGACATACACGCCGCTCATACGACTACTGATAAACGCTACATCATCCATTTGCAGCAAATAAATACGGCTATGACCGCTGCACGGAATAAACTTCAGCGCCTGCTGATGCTCGGGCAGTAGCGATACATCCTGCTTCGTGCGTTCCTGACGCAAACGGCTCAGCGTTTTTTCCAGCCGCGCCTCTTCAATCGGCTTGAGCAGATAATCAAACGCGTGTTCTTCAAAGGCTTTAACCGCATACTCATCAAAGGCGGTCAGGAAAACAATGTACGGGCGATGCTCGGGATCAAGCATACCGACCATTTCCAGGCCGCTGATACGCGGCATCTGAATATCGAGAAACAGGACATCCGGGCGCAGTTTATGTACCGCGCCAATGGCTTCCACTGCGTTCGAACATTCCCCGACAATCTCGATGTCGCTTTGCTCCTGCAACAGGATCCGCAGATTCTCCCGCGCTAACGGTTCGTCATCGACAATCAGGACTTTGATCATGCCTGTTCCTCCAGAGGAAGTCGTAATGTGATTCGGGTAAAGTGGTCAGGTTCACACGCTACGCTGATGCCAAAATCATCGCCAAACCGCTCGCGCAGTCGTTTATCAACCAGATTCATACCCAACCCGCTGGCCTCAGACGTTGGCTGATACAGTCCGGCATTATCTTCAATATCAAGCATCAGATACTGCCCTTCGCGGCGGGCGGTAATCGACACCTCTCCGGTATCCAGCAACTGAGAGGTACCGTGCTTAATGGCATTCTCCACGATGGGCTGCAGGGTAAAAGCCGGTAATTGCTGATACGAAAGTTCATCAGGCACCGTTAAGGTCACCTGCAGCCGCGACTGGAATCGCGCCTTTTCAATTTGCAAATAGGCGTTCACGTGCTCAATTTCATCGGCCAGTGTGACAATCTCCGACGGACGCTTTAAGTTTTTGCGAAAGAAGGTCGACAGGTACTGCACCAGTTGACTAGCCTGCTCGCTATCGCGGCGGATCACGGCTTTGATGGTATTGAGCGCATTGAACAGAAAATGAGGATTCACCTGGGCATGCAGGAGTTTTATTTCTGACTGCGTAAGCATTGCTTTTTGCCGCTCGTACTGTCCAGCCAGTATTTGCGCCGAAAGTAGCTGAGCGATCCCCTCCCCCAACGTGCGGTTGATCGAGCTAAAGAGGCGGTTTTTAGCCTCATACAGTTTGATGGTCCCCATCACCCGCTGGTTTTCACCCCGCAGCGGAATCACCAGCGTCGAGCCTAATTTGCATTGCGGATGCAAAGAACAACGGTATGGGACTTCATTCCCGTCGGCATACACCACCTCTCCGGTTTCTATTGCCCGTAGAGTGTACGACGACGAAATCGGTTTACCAGGCAGGTGGTGATCGTCACCAATGCCGGTAAATGCCAGCAGCTTCTCACGATCGGTAATCGCCACCGCGCCGATATCCAGCTCTTCGTACAGCACCTGAGCCACCTTCATGCTGTTAACCTCGTTGAATCCCTGACGCAAAATACCTTCCGTAGAGGCGGCAACTTTGAGCGCAGTAGCGGAAAAAGCGGAGGTGTATTTTTCAAACATCGCTCGTTTATCGAGCAAAATACGCATAAACAGGGCTGCGCCCACGGTATTGGTGACCATCATCGGCGCGGCAATATTGCTGACCAACCGAAACGCATCATCAAACGGACGAGCAATTAATAAGATAATCAGCATCTGTACCAGTTCAGCCACAAAGGTGATGGCACCCGCCGTCAGTGGGCTAAAGACTTTATCGGTACGACCACGACGGGTGAGCACGCTGTGCACCAGCCCGCCGAGTAAACCTTCCACAATGGTCGAAATCATGCAGCTTAGCGCCGTCATACCGCCCATTGAATAACGGTGCAAGCCACCGGTCAGACCGACTAAACCGCCAACCACCGGGCCGCCAAGCAGCCCGCCCATCACCGCGCCGATAGCACGGGTGTTGGCAATAGAATCATCAATGTGCAGCCCGAAATAGGTGCCCAAAATGCAGAAAATGGAAAAGGTGACATAGCAAAGCAGTTTGTGCGGGAGACGGATAGTGACCTGCATCAGCGGGATAAACAAACGCGTTTTGCTCATCAGCCACGCGATAACGAGAAACACGCACATCTGCTGAAGCAGCAGCAACACCAGATTAAACTCGTACATACGCGCCAACCACACATCACTTAAAAGCGCGTAACATACATGGGCTGCGCGTAACTTTCTTTGAAGTGTTGCAAAAAAACAGGAATTTGTGAGAACGATCACTCGAAAGCGCGAGTATGACGACAAACCCAACCATTCATTGATCAAAAAACAGACAAAACTACCTGGTTCGTAAAAGAGCGTCTAAAGTAAAACTGGGACCTCGCGAGCAAGAGTGAGACGACGATGGCGCTTTACACAATCGGTGAAGTGGCTTTGCTTTGTGATATCAACCCTGTCACTTTACGCGCGTGGCAGAGGCGTTACGGATTACTCAAACCGCAGCGGACAGACGGCGGTCATCGTCTGTTTAACGACGCGGATATCGACAGGATCCGTGAGATAAAACGCTGGATAAACAACGGCGTTCAGGTCAGTAAGGTGAAAATGTTGCTCAGCAATGAGAACATTGATGTGCATAACGGCTGGCGTGAACAGCAAGAGACGCTATTAAGCTATTTGCAAAGCAATAATTTGCATAGTTTGAGAATGTGGATCAAAGAGCGTGGCCAGGATTATCCTGCGCAAACGCTCAACACCCATTTGTTCACACCGTTACGCCGCCGTCTACAGTGTCAGCAGCCGATCCTCCAGGCGTTACTCGGGATCCTCGACGGCGTTCTCATCAACTACATCGCGATTTGTCTGGCCTCAGCACGCAAGAAACAGGGTAAAGATGCGCTGGTTGTCGGCTGGAATATTCACGATACCACCCGCTTATGGCTGGAGGGTTGGGTTGCCAGTCAGCAGGGATGGCGCGTTGACGTTCTGGCCCATTCACTGAACCAACTACGACCGGAAATGTTCGAAGGGCGAACCTTACTTGTCTGGTGCGGCGAGAACCAAACGCCCGCTCAGCAACAGCAGTTGAGTGAATGGCGCGCGTTAGGTCACGATATTTATCCACTCGGTATTTAATATTCTATTAACAAAAGTGTACAATCCTTAGATTCACATAGGGAGTGCACAATGAGCGCAGCTAAAATCGGTGTAATAACCCTCTTCCTGCTGATGGCTATCGGCGGTATCGGCGGCGTCATGCTGGCAGGCTACACATTCATTTTACGTGCCGGGTAAGGTAGCTCGCTAATCGCTCAAATCCGCGATCGACAATCACTGCCGCCAACGCGACCAGCAACGCCCCCTGAATCACATACGCGGTATTGAATCCGGTAAGTCCGATAATTATCGGCGTACCCAGCGTATTCGCCCCGACGGTTGAGGCTATCGTTGTGGTGCCGATATTAATGATCACCGACGTGCGGATCCCCGCCAGAATAACCGGTGCCGCCAGCGGCAACTCCACTTTACGCAGGCGCTGCCAGCGACTCATCCCCATCCCGCTGGCGATATCCATCACGCTGGCAGAGATGCCTCCCAGCCCCGCCAGGGTTGCCTGTAGGATCGGTAACACGCCATACAGGATCAGCGCGATAACCGCCGGCTCAAGACCAAATCCCATCACCGGCACGGCAATCGCCAGCACCGCGACCGGGGGAAAAGTCTGCCCCACGGCGGCGATAGTTTCCACCATCGGCCTGAACTCAGCCCCCCAGGGCCGGGTTACCGCAATCCCGGCACCGGTGCCGATGAGTACGGCGATAAGACTCGATATTCCTACCAGCGCAAAATGACTCAGCGCCAGCGCCGTAAAACTTTCCTGCTGATACACGGGGCGCGGCAACTCAGGAAACAGCGAACTAAACAGGGCCTGACTGTGCGGTAACCCGACCAACAGGATCAGGAACAGGACAACCAGCCACAGCAGTGGATCAGCAAGACGTTTCACGGGGCGGCATCTCCGAAAGCAGATCGCGAAAGTGAAGCGTACCGCAGGACACGCCCTGCGGCGTCACAACCGGCAGGACATCGCACCCCCGCGCCACAAACATCGACAGCGCATCACGCAGCGTCATTTCAGCCACCAGCGGCTCACCGTCTGAATGTTCGCCGCGACGGATAAAATCACCCACCGTACGCAGCGACAGTAACCGCACGCCCAGTTCGCTGCGGCCAAAGAACGTTTGTACGAAATCGTTCGCTGGCGCAGTCAGCATCGATAGCGGCGTCCCTTGCTGCACGACCTTCCCCGCGTCCATCAGGACCAGATGTTCCGCCAGCCTCAGCGCCTCGTCGATATCATGCGTCACTAATACGATGGTACGCCCCAGCAGACGATGAATACGGGTCATCTCCTGCTGCAACGCACCGCGGGTGACAGGATGCAGCGCGCCAAAAGGCTCATCCATCAATAGCACCTGTGGATCTGCCGCCAGGGCGCGCGCAACCCCGACCCGCTGCTGCTGCCCACCGGAAAGCTGATGTGGGTAACGGTGACGCAAACTCGCCTCCAGCCCCAACAGCGCCATAAGTTCATCTGTTCGATCATCAATACGCGAGCGCGACCACTTTTGTAATTGCGGCACGGTGGCGATGTTCTGCGCGACGGTCCAGTGCGGGAACAAACCGATAGACTGGATCGCGTACCCCATACGCCGCCTTAACTCCAGTACCGGCAGACTACGGATCTCCTCCCCCGCAAAACGAATCTGCCCGCTGTCATGCTCGACCAGTCGGTTGATCATCTTCAGTGTGGTGGATTTCCCGGAACCCGACGTGCCAATCAGCACCGAAAAGCTCCCCTCCGCCAAATGCAGATTAAGGTCATCGACGGCTTGTTGCTGACCGTAGGTTTTACTGACATGACTAAATTCAATCATTATTCGTTCCCTTCAGCAGCGCTAGCCCTAAATCAAACAGCGCATCAATCAACACTGCCAGCACAACTACCGGGATCACACCCAGCAGCACTAAATCAACAGCGCTACTGAGCAACCCCTGAAAGACCAGCGCGCCAAAGCCCCCGGCGCCGATCAGCGCGGCAATCACCGCCATCCCTACCGTCTGGATCATCACCACCCGCAAACTGCGCAAGAAGACCGGCAGCGCCAGCGGCAACTGCACCGATATAAACCGTTGACGCGCGCTCATCCCCATCGCCCGGGCGCTTTCCAGTACATCCACTGGAACCTGATTCAGTCCAGCCACGACGCCACGTACCAACGGTAAGAGCGCGTACAGTACCAACGCAATAAGCGCGGGTGTCAAGCCGGTTCCCGCAACGCCGAGTGAGCTTAACGAGGGAAAATACTTAACCAGCCCAGCAAGCGGCGCAATCAATAGGCCAAACAAGGCCACCGAGGGGATGGTCTGGATAATGTTCAGTACGGCGAAAACCGGTCCCTGACGCGAGTCAGAAAAAGAGCACCAAACGCCCAGCGGCACACCAAGGAATAGCGCGGGTATGACGGTGCCGAACAGAATAGTCAGATGCTGCGCCAGTGCGTCGTTAAAGACATCGTGGCGGTTGGCATACTCTTTAAGCAGGGAAAGATCGTTAAACGTGCCGGACAGTAATAACACTATCGGCATAACAAAAAGTTGCGCATGCAGCACCCATCGCCACAACATCTGACGGGTGATGCGCCGAATGGCGTCACTGGCAGCCAGCAACATGAATCCGAGACCCAGCCAGAACCCGGAGCCAAGACTGGTTCTGGCCAGCGTACTGCCCGTCTGCGCCAGATACGTTGCCGTTGTACCTGCAGTTACCAGCGCCGCAATCACCAACAGCTGGCTAATAACAAGCGTCAATATATGGCCGGATTTGCCCGACACAAAGCACAGAAGAAACAGTAGCAAACATGCCACCGCCAGTCCCCACGCCATGTCGGGCCTGATATCCCAGAGTTGACGACCTTCGCCGGAAACCAGGCGATTGGGGGCATAACTAATGAAAGGAAGCGCAGTTGCTGCGAAGGTCAGAAGAACCAGCAGCAACAGCACCCGATTAACCGAGATATTCGACAAAACACCCACCCGCCGTAAATTCCGTTACTTAACCCATCCTTTTTGCTTCAGATAATCTGCTGCAACTTTTTTTGCATCCAGCCCCTCTACGGCAATACTGGCGTTAAGCTGCTGGAGCGTTTTTTCATCCAGACTGGCAAAAACAGGCTGCAGCCATTCTTCCATTTGCGGATAGGCCTTGAGTACCGACTCACGTACCACTGGCGCAGGCGCATAAATCGGCTGAACGCCTTGCGGATCGCTTAACGTTTGCAGCCCCAGCGCGGCGACCGGACCATCGGTGCCGTAGGCCATCGCGGCATTGACGCCGGAGGTTTGCTGCGCTGCGGCTTTAATCGTCACGGCGGTATCCCCCCCGGCCAGTGATAAAAGCTGATTCTGATTCAGTTTAAAATCATAGGCTTTTTCAAACGCGGGCAGCGCGTCCGCACGCTCGATAAACTCCGCAGAGGCGGCCAGTTTGAAGGTGCCCCCCTCTTTCAGGTAGCGCCCTAAATCTGCAAGCGAAACCAGTTTATTCTTTTCGGCGACATCCTGGCGGACCGCAATGGTCCAGGTATTGTTGGCGGGCGCAGGCGTTAGCCAGACCAGTTTATTTTTCTCTGCGTCCAGCTTTTTCACTTTGTCGAAACCAGCCTGCGCATTTTTCCACGCCGGATCATTCTCATCTTTAAAGAAGAAGGCGCCATTGCCGGTATATTCCGGGTAGATATCCAGCTCGCCGGATGTAATCGCGCCACGTACCACTGGCGTAGTCCCCAGTTGCACCTTATTGACGGTTTTCACGCCATGGCTTTCGAGCACCTGCAAAATAATGTTGCCGAGCAGCGCCCCTTCGGTATCAATTTTTGACCCAACCGTAACGGGCGACGCGGCCTGCAAGGGCATACTTATCGCGGCTAACAATGCCAACGACCCTACCCCAAACTTTGAGATTATCATGCTGTGCTCCTCATCCTTTTGCGGCCCTTTTCAGAGACTTGAGGAAAAAGCATAGTCGAAAAATCAGGCCTTAACCTGGCAATTGGGTAGTAACACTGAGAGTAATTAGCAGTAAGGCGATAAAAAAATCCGGCAAACCCAAGGTGAATTTGCCGGATAGCGTTATTTCATAGACCAGATAAGCATTGCGCCATCAGGCATGATGCGTGGCTTTCTTCATCAACTACAGCAGTTCAAATTCACCCTGCTTCACTCTGGCGGAATCCACGCCGATAAAGACGTTAAATTTACCCGGTTCAGCATCGTATTTCATACGCTGGTTCCAGAATTTCAGCGCTTCGATATCAATCGGGAAGCTGACGGTCTGCGTTTCACCCGGTTTAAGATTCACTTTCTTAAAGCCTTTCAGCTGTTTTACCGGACGGCTCATTGAAGCGGTCACATCCTGCAAATACATCTGAATCACCGTCGCACCTTCGCGCTTGCCGGTGTTGGTCACCTGGACGCTGGCCGTCACTGTCCCGTCACGTTTCATCGTCGGTGCAGAGAGTTTCACATCCGAAACGGTAAAGGTAGTGTAGCTCAGGCCATAGCCAAAGGGATACAACGGACCGTTTGCTTCGTCAAAATAACGCGAGGTGTACTTATTCGGCTTATCGGCGTTATACGGACGACCGGTATTGAGATGGCTGTAATAGACCGGGATCTGTCCGACAGAGCGTGGGAAAGACATCGGCAGCTTGCCTGATGGGTTGTAATCGCCAAACAACACATCGGCGATGGCGTTACCGCCTTCCGTCCCGGCAAACCAGGTTTCGAGGATCGCATCAGCTTGTTGATCTTCCTTAACCAGCGCCAGCGGACGTCCATTCATCAGCACCAGCACCAGCGGTTTACCCGTTGCTTTCAGCGCGGCAATCAGGTCACGTTGGCTCTGCGGAATAGTAATGTCCGTACGGCTGGAGGCTTCATGCGCCATTCCCTGTGCCTCACCGACCACCGCAACCACCACATCAGACTGTTTCGCCGCATTAACGGCTTCATCAATCATCGCCTGCGGCGAGCGCGGGTCAACTTTCACCGCCTCTTCATACAGGTTCAGGAAGTCGACAATGCCTTTATCGTTGGTGATATTAGCCCCTTTGGCGTATACCACTTTACCCTGCTCGCCAATGGCATTTTTAATCCCTGTCAGCACCGTGACCGACTGATCGGCAACCCCGGCTGCGGACCAACTGCCCATCACATCACGCTTGCTGTCGGCCAGTGGCCCGACAACCGCCACGGTGGCGGATTTTTTCAGCGGCAGCGTGTCGAGGCGGTTTTTCAGCAGCACCAGGCTTTCACGCGCCACTTCACGCGCTTCTTTACGGTGCAGGCGGCTTTCGGCGTTGGTATCCACCGGATCAGATTCTTTGGCTCCCAGATGGCTGTACGGATCGTTAAACAGCCCCATATCATATTTCACGTTCAGCACGTGACGAGCAGCGTCGTCAAGCTCCGCCATTGTCACTTTGCCTGATTTAATCAGCCCCGGCAGGTATTTGCTGTAATACTCATCGCTCATACTCATGTTGATACCGGACTTGATAGCCACGCGTACCGCATCCTCAGGATCGGAGGCGGTGCCGTGCTTAATCAGTTCCTTAATCGCGCCGTGATCGGAAACGGTGATGCCTTTAAAGCCCCACTCATCGCGCAGCACGTCTTTCAACAGCCAGGCATCCGACGTCGCCGGCGTACCGTTAAGCGAATTAAGTCCTACCATCACCGCGCCGCTACCGGCATCCAGCCCGGCTTTGTACGGCGGCATGTAGTCATTAAACAGACGCTGCGGGCTCATATCGACGGTGTTGTACTCTTTCCCGCCCTCTACCGCGCCATAAGCGGCGAAGTGCTTGACGCTGGTCATTACCGAATAGCGATCGGCAGGGCTTTTCCCCTGCATCGCTTCCACCATGGTTTTACCCATCGTGGAGGTCAAATACGTGTCTTCGCCAAACCCTTCCGATGCCCGGCCCCAGCGAGGATCGCGGGAGACATCAACCATCGGCGCCCAGGTCATGTTCAGGCCATCATCGGCAGCTTCATACGCTGAAACGCGACCGACGGTTCTGACCGCATCGAGATTAAAGGAGGACGCCAGACCGAGGCTTATCGGGAACACGGTACGCTGGCCGTGCAATACGTCGTAGGCAAAAAAGAGAGGAATTTTCAGGCGGCTGAGTTCCATCACCTGATCCTGCATTTTGCGGATATCCTGGCGTGTTACGGTGTTAAAAATTGCCCCAACCTGCCCGTCTTTGATCATCTCGCGGATGGCTTCCTTCGGATTATCAGGCCCGACGCTGATTAAGCGTAATTGACCAATTTTCTCATCCACGGTCATCTGTTTGAGTAAATCGGTAACAAATGCATCCCGCGCTTCTGGCGTTAGCGGATGGTTACCAAACAGAGTGTCCGCCAGCGCGGGTTGCACCGCCAGACTCACCGCAACACCTACAGAACATAGCCATTTCATGTTGATTCTCTCTTTATTTTTTCCTGACGCATCAGCGAAAATATAACAAAAACCGCAATTTGCCGTAAGACTAAACGGGAGCGCTAAAGAAAGCTAAGGTTATTCTCCTAATTTTCAAAACCAGCGTGAATCAATGAAAGACAAGCCAGAGACAATATGAATGAGAAAGCGTATTGTCATACAAAGCGCTATGCTTGTTCCTGATATTGAGTCCCACCACAAGGAGTGGAGAATGTCTTCCATTACAACAGATAATAAAGCTTTCCTGAATGAATTGACCCGCCTGGTGGGTCATTCGCACCTGCTCACTGAACCCGCTAAAACCGCCCGCTATCGCAAGGGATTTCGCTCCGGCCAGGGCGATGCACTCGCCGTCGTTTTTCCGGGCTCGCTTTTAGAATTGTGGCGCGTCCTGAACGCCTGTGTCGCCGCAGACAAAATCATTCTGATGCAGGCCGCCAATACCGGCCTGACCGAAGGCTCTACGCCAAGCGGCAATGATTATGACCGTGAGATTGTTATTATCAGCACCCTGCGTCTTGATAAGCTGCACGTCATCGGCAAAGGCGAACAGGTGCTGGCCTGGCCTGGAACAACGCTTTATTCGCTGGAAAAAGCGCTCAAACCTTTTGGTCGTGAACCGCATTCAGTGATCGGTTCCTCCTGTATCGGCGCTTCCGTGATTGGCGGCATTTGTAACAACTCCGGCGGCTCACTGGTGCAACGAGGCCCGGCCTACACGGAGATGTCACTGTTTGCGCGTATTGATGAACAGGGCAAATTGCAGCTGGTTAACCATCTGGGCATCGAGCTTGGTCAAACCCCAGAGCAGATCCTCAGCAAACTCGATGACGAGCGCATCAAAGATGACGATGTTCACCACGACGGACGTCATGCGCACGATCACGACTACGTGACCCGCGTCAGAGATATTGAGGCGGATACGCCCGCACGCTATAACGCCGACCCGGACCGCTTGTTTGAATCGTCCGGTTGTGCCGGAAAGCTCGCAGTTTTCGCCGTGCGTCTGGACACTTTCGAAGCCGAAAAAAATCAGCAGGTCTTTTATATCGGCACCAACCAGCCTGAGGTGCTGACGGAGATCCGCCGTCATATTCTGGCGAAGTTTGAACATCTGCCGGTTGCCGGTGAATATATGCATCGCGATATTTACGACATCGCTGAGCAGTACGGCAAAGATACGTTCCTGATGATAGACAAACTCGGCACCGACAAAATGCCGTTTTTCTTCACCCTGAAAGGCCGCACCGATGCGATGCTGGAAAAAGTGAAATTTTTCCGTCCGCACTTCACCGACCGGGCGATGCAGAAGTTTGGCCATTTATTCCCCAGCCACTTACCGGCGCGTATGAAAAGCTGGCGCGACAAATACGAGCATCACCTGCTGTTAAAAATGGCCGGTGGCGGCGTGGCTGAAGCGCAAAACTGGCTAAATGAGTTTTTCAAAACGGCAGAGGGCGACTTCTTTGCCTGTACGCCGGAAGAAGGCAGTAAGGCGTTCCTGCACCGCTTTGCGGCGGCTGGCGCGGCTATTCGTTACCAGGCCGTTCATGCGGATGAAGTAGAAGATATTCTGGCGCTGGATATCGCGCTGCGTCGTAACGACACCGAATGGTATGAACATCTGCCGCAAGAAATCGACAGTCAGCTGGTGCATAAGCTCTATTACGGGCACTTTATGTGCTATGTATTCCATCAGGATTACATCGTTAAAAAAGGCGTGGATGCTCATGCGCTAAAAGAGCAGATGCTGGAGTTACTGCGCGAGCGTGGGGCACAGTATCCGGCGGAGCATAACGTCGGACACCTATACCAGGCGCCAGAAACCTTGACCCGCTTTTACCGCGAGAATGACCCAACCAACAGTATGAACCCGGGTATTGGGAAAACGAGTAAGCAGAAGTTCTGGAAAGAGTCGTAGGCCCGATAAGCGTAAGCGCCATCGGGCACGTTGCCGGGGGCGCTTCGCTTGCCCGGCCTACGGTTTAATCGTTCTGCGCGGTTTGTTCACCCGTAGCTGAACCTGCCGCCGCCATCTGCGCCGCTTTTTGCTTTTTGTAGCTCAGCGCTGCCGCCGGAACCGGCATCACCTTGCCGGTTTCAATCCAGGTGCGTAAACGGCTGGCATCGGCAAAGTGGGTATATTTCCCAAAAGCATCCATCACCACCAGCGCCACCGGTTTGTTATTAATCACCGTGCGCATCACCAGACAGTGGCCCGCCGCATTGGTAAACCCGGTTTTAGTTAACTGAATATTCCAGTTATCGCGATACACCAGATGGTTGGTATTACGGAACGGCAATGTATACGCCGGATTGGCAAACGTCGCCATATCTTCACGCGTAGTACTTAGCTGACCAATCAGCGGATACTGTTTGCTGGCAATCAGTAACTTCGTTAAATCACGCGCGGTTGAGACGTTATGAATCGATAACCCGGTCGGCTCCACAAAACGGGTATGGGTCATGCCCAGCGCTTTCGCTTTCGCATTCATCGCCTTGATAAACGCGTTATAGCCGCCAGGGTAATGATGTGCCAGACTGGCTGCCGCACGGTTTTCAGATGACATCAGCGCCAGTAACAGCATGTCTTTACGGCTGATTACACTGTTCAGCCGTACGCGAGAGTAAATTCCTTTCATCTCAGGCGTCTGACTGATATCAACTTTCAGTTTTTCATCCAGCGGCAGTCGCGCATCAAGCACCACCATCGCCGTCATTAATTTGGTAATCGACGCAATCGGACGCACCAGATCCGGGTGGTTCGAATAGATAACCTTGTTGGTATTCAGATCAACAATCATCGCGCTACCGGACGCTATCTCAGGTTGAGAAGCCGCTACGGTAGGTGCCGTTTTCGCCACGGCTTGGGGTGCAAAAGGAACGGCCAGCACCAGGGCAAGGCTTAATAATGAAACTCGGAATTTCAGCATGATGAGATTTCTGATAAGGGTTCACGCACGTCACAACGCACACCGCCCGAGATTAAGTATTTTCTCAGGCTAGCTCAGGCATCATAGCGATCCGGCAGGTTTGCCGCTACAGGAGAATCGTCTCGAAATGCTGCGTTGCTGACTTTTACGTCAACAACGCAGCGCAGAGGAGTTTTACAGATCAGAATAAGCGATAGCCGTAACCCCACAGGATTACCGTAATCGCCAGCAGAACCTCCAGTACCAGCACACCAATAGCCAGCGTGGAACTGGAAAAACTTAACCCTTCCTCGCGAGTGATATTCAGGAATGTCGGAATACCGAGATAGAGTAAATAACCGGTGTAAAACAGCGCGATAGTTCCAACCAAAGCACACAGCCAGACCAGCGGATAAAGTGCGACCAGACCGCTTAAAAACAGCGGAGTCGCGACATATCCGGCAAAGACCATACAGTGCGCCAGCGACGGACGCTGCGGGTAATTACGCGCCATCCACCAGATAACCCGGCCCATGACAGCCACGCCCGCCAGCATCACGCCGTAAAACAGAATGGCCAGCGCCAGTCCGGTCAACAGGGATAACTGTAGTATGTTGCCGTCGCCAAAATTCCAGCCGATTTGTGTGGTACCGATAAACGCGCAAACAACCGGGATTGCCGCCATCAGCAGTACATGATGGGTATAGTGATGCGAAACGCTTTCGTTTTCGCTGTTGATCACGTGCATTTCACGATCGGGATGGGAAAACAGCCCCCAGACATGGTTCATACCGCCCCCTTCTTGTCAGCTCCGGACCTCAACACTTCAAGTATAATTCAGCTTTTGATTATTTTATGTACACAGAGAAAATACCGGATCGCTACGGCGCAATGTCAGTTAATTAACGAAGTAGAGTAACCGTCACGATAACTGAGAGCGGAACATCCGGAGGTAATGAATCTGATACCTCCGGCGTATTGTGACGTTCACCCTATGTTTATCACTTCTCTGAAACGATACTGTCTGTGAACGTGTTAAGGGTACTATCGCCGTACCCTTAACAATCCCGGCTCCCGGCGGGAAAATTGCCACTTCGTGGTTCCCTCCGCTCATTCCTCCAGGCTTCCGGGCCGGGCGCGAGGTAGCGTCCCTGTAAAGCGCGCCCTGAACCCGCATCCCTGCGGGTTCTCCCGGCCTTACGGAAACACGTCGGCAATTTTCAGCCGGACCAGTCTGGGAAAATTGCCACTTCGTGGTTCCCTCCGCTCATTCCTCCAGGCTTCCGGGCCGGGCGCGAGGTAGCGTCCCTGTAAAGCGCGCCCTGAACCCGCATCCCTGCGGGTTCTCCCGGCCTTACGGAAACACGTCGGCAATTTTCAGCCGGACCAGTCTACACCTGACCATTTGCGTTTTTTGTTTAAACAGCAAAACAGATTTAACTGGAAGTCAGAGCGTTGAAGCGATGACTCCGGTCCGGCTGAAAATCGATGAGGCGTTGACGGTTGACCGGGTCTGCCCGCAGGGAGGCGGGCAGAGGGGACGGCCTGCATGGACGCAGGCTCGGCCCCGACCCGACAGGCAGACGGCATAAGACGAATAACTCGCGCAGCGACGATTTTCCCGCCGCGAGCCTGGGATGCAAGGGAGGCGGCGGTGAGCCTCCCTTGCACGTTCACGAGTAACGGCGTTTCAGAGAAATGACACCGCGGAGGTGAACGGAACCCTGAGCCAGAATCACATATCCTTCATAATACTTAACTGACAAGCATTAGAACGCTACGGCGCGGCTTTTCCGGCATCAAATATTCATAGGGTGTATGCTATAAGCGGTGGAGGTCATACAATCGTATGGATATAAATCATTATGTTGCGCAATACGGCTATGCCGCATTAGTGATTGGCAGTCTGGCTGAAGGGGAAACCATTACCCTGTTAGGTGGCGTCGCGGCCCATCAGGGAGTACTTAAATTTCCGCTGGTGGTGCTCTCCGTCGCGCTGGGCGGGATGATTGGCGATCAGTTGCTCTATTTACTCGGACGTCGTTTTGGCGGCAAAATTCTGCGGCGTTTTTCGCGTCATCAGGCAAAAATTGATTACGCGCAGAAGATGATCCAACGGCGTCCTTATCTGTTTGTGGTCGGCACGCGTTTTATGTACGGTTTTCGCGTTATTGGCCCTTTGCTGATTGGTGCCAGTCACCTGCCACCGAAGATCTTTTTACCGCTCAATATTCTCGGGGCGCTGGTGTGGGCGCTGATATTTACCACCCTGGGTTATGTGGGGGGAGAAGTCATCGCGCCGTGGCTGCACAATCTCGACCAGCACATTAAGCACTGGATATGGCTGGTTCTGGTGATTGTACTGGTGGTAGGCGCACGCTGGTGGTTAAAAAAACGTAGCAGCAAGAAGACGGCCCGGTAGAACGGTATCTACCGGGCAGGTGTGTTACGACGCGTGGTAGCCGCCGCCCAGCGCGCTGGTCAACTGAATGGAAGCATCCAGCCACTGGCCTTGCAGTACCAGACCGTTGCACTGCTCACGTAACGCCGGGATCTTCGCTTCGCTAACTCGCGAACCCGCAATAATACCGGCGTTAAATCGCGCCTGCGCAAGTCCCACCACACGCTGTGCATCATGTTCGATCTGCTGCTGATGCTGATTCTTCTGCGCCAGTGTTTCCACCTGCGAAGCTGCTCGCGCCACGTCATTCACCGCATCTACCACGGCTTTGTTGTAATTCGCCACCGTCAGGTTGCTTTGCGCTTTGGTGATATCGAGATTGGCATTCAATCTGCCGCTGTCAAAAATAGGCAGCGTGAGTCCGGCTGTGACACCCATCTGCTGCGCGGAATGGCGGAACAGATCGCTCAGATGTAACGCATCCTGTTGTAAAAATGCCATCAAATTCACGTCAGGATAAAACGCAGCTTTCGCCGCATCAATGCTGCTCAGGGATGATTCAATATACCAGTGCGCGGCCTGTAAATCCGGTCGACGGGCCAGCAGCGAATAGCCTAACTGGGACGGGAGCTGGCTTTCTACGGTAGGTAACTTACTGGTATGCAGTTTCAGAACGGTAGACTGTGAATTAGTCAGGGCGCTCAGCCGCGCCTCAATCACTTTCATTTTGCCGTTAACATCGTTCAGTTGCTGATCCGTTTTACTGGAATCGATATCGGTCTCAACGCCTTCCACCGATGAGGTAATGCCGTTTTGATACAGTTGACGATCGACGTTAATAACGTTCTGTTGCTCATTTTTAATCTGCGTCAGCACGCTTTTCAGCGCCGCCTGCGTCTGCCATTCCCAGTACAGACGTGAAACGCCGCTCGCCAGCAACTGGCGGGTTTGTTCACGCTCAGCTTCTCGCGCTTTAACGGTCCCAATACGCGCCGTCACTTCGGCCCGATTTTTCCCCCACAGATCCAGATTCCAACCGGCGGTTAAACCAAAGGTCCCGTTGGTGTACCACGGGCCTGTCGTTCCGGCGGCAGGATCGGTAATGGCAAACGGTCCCATCAGCCCTTCAGCTGACATTCTCTGACGCTCAACGTCCGCAGAGAAATCGATCTCCGGGCCATCCTGCGCCTCAACGGCCTTCGCCTGCGCCTCCGCCAGTTGAATGCGCTGTTCCGCTACCTGCATATCAGGAGAGTTTCGCAACGTGCTGTCAATCAGCGCATTAAGCTGAGGATCGTGGTATGCCTTCCACCATTGGCTGTCCGGCCAGCCATTTTTTAATGCCGCAGGTAATGCGGAATCGACGTTCACAGCAGGGGTCTGCTGTGACAGAGACTGACGGTCATCATGCATAGGCGCACAGCCTGCCATCAGAATAAAAAGAGGCAACAATGCCGTCGCGGCAAAAACAGAATTACGATTCATGGAGATATACAGGTAAGAAAAGATGCGCAGAGAGTACGACTTGTCGCTGTTACTTTTTTAGTTACGCGTGGCAATACATCTTTGGCAATAAAAATATATAATCAGAAAAATATACACCACACAAATAACACAGTTTAAATAATTTTAATAATTTATAGATGGAAACCTTATGTCACAGAATATTTATGACGACCCGGAATTCTTTGCCGGATATGCCACACTGGATCGTTCAGTAAAAGGGCTTGATGGCGCACCGGAATGGCCAGCAATACAAGCTATGCTCCCCGCTCTGCAGGGTAAAAACATTCTCGATTTGGGCTGCGGATATGGCTGGTTTTGCCGCTACGCGCGCGATAATCATGCCGCCAGCGTCGTGGGGCTGGATATCTCACAAAAGATGTTAACCCAGGCGCACAATATGACTCACGGCAATGGCATCGTCTATCGCCGTGAAGATCTCGAAACGCTTACTCTCTCACCGGCTTCTTTCGACCTGGCTTATAGCTCCCTTGCCCTGCATTATCTACACGATATTGAACGATTATTCGTAACGATTTACCAGGCATTAACACCGGGAGGTATGTTAGTTTTCTCTGCCGAGCACCCGATTTATACCGCACCGCTTAATCAGGGCTGGATAAAAGACAAAACCGGGCAGCTGTCCTGGCCGGTTAATCATTATCAACAAGAAGGCGAGCGTATCAGTAACTGGTTTGCTGAAGGCGTTAAAAAACAGCACCGTAAGCTGGCGACCTGGATTAACGCGCTCATTGCCGCCGGATTCGAAATAGTGTGTGTTGATGAATGGGGCCCTTCTGCTCAACAGATTGCTGAAAACCCGGCGTTGGATGAAGAAAAAGAGCGGCCAATGGTGTTTTTACTGAGCGCACGTAAACCAGCATAACAGCACCGCCAGGCAGAATAGTTGATACTTTCCTATACTCATTCTGAACTTACCAAAAAAAGGAAAGTTAATGAAAATTCTGCTGTGGATTATTCTAATTATTTTTCTGATTGGGCTGTTGGTGGTAACGGGCGTGTTTAAGATGATTTTCTGATGTCGTTATTTCGCCCTGGCCTGATAGCAGAAATGTCAGGCTATCATTCTCTCTGATGCCGGATGGCGGCGTAAACGCCTTATCCGGCCTACCAGAACTGATGTCAGGCGGTAATCTTGATGGCCTGAATTGCCCGAGCGATATCCGGTGAATTGTTTAACGCGCGAATCTCCTGAAACAGTGCTGTTGCCTCTGAATATTCTTTACGCAAATACCCTAACCACTGCTTAATACGCGCCACATGATACAACCCTGTGTCACCCTGCTTTTCGAGACGGGTATATTTTTGCAACAACCTCACCACATCAGGCCACGGCATTCGCGGCTCGTTGTACTTCACCACGCGGCTCAGGTTCGGGATATTTAACGCGCCACGGCCGATCATCACCGCATCGCATCCGCTGATGGCCATACAATCCTGGGCGCTCTGCCAGTCCCAGATTTCGCCATTCGCGATAACCGGAATGGTAAGTCGCTGGCGAATTTCACCAATCGCCTGCCAGTTAATATGCTCGGCCTTATAGCCCTGCTCTTTGGTACGACCATGCACCGCCAGTTCGCTGGCGCCAGCCTGCTGGACGGCATCGGCAATTTCAAACTGCCGATCGCTGTTGTCCCAGCCCAGGCGCACTTTCACCGTCACCGGGAGATGGTCCGGAACCGCCTCGCGCATGGCTTTTGCGCCGCGGTAGATAAGTTCTGGATCTTTCAATAACGTCGCGCCACCGCCGCTGCCGTTGACCAGCTTCGACGGGCAACCGCAGTTCAGATCGACACCGTACGATCCCAGTTCTACCGCGCGGGCCGCGTTCTCCGCCAGCCACTGCGGGTACTGGCCCAACAGCTGTATGCGCACCTGCGTACCGGATGGCGTGCGGCTGTTGTTATGCAGTTCCGGGCAGAGCCGATGAAATACTTTTGCCGGCAGGAGCTGATCCACCACGCGCACAAACTCCGTGATGCACAGATCGTAATCATTCACTTCAGTCAGCAGTTCGCGCACCAGGGAATCGAGCACGCCTTCCATCGGCGCCAGTAAAACACGCATATCGTCACCCGCAAAAAAAGAGGCGCTATGGTAGCGCCTCTGTTCGGGAGATTAAAGAGGCTCAGCGCGGCAACAGACAGTTATCTTCTTTCCAGCCGTACAGCCACTCCATACCGCGATAAAACTCCGCCTGTGATTTGCCTTGCCACAGCAGATTACGCACCTGGCGCTCGACGCCCGCAGCGTGATAAACGCGGCCCATTTCGCGCGTCGACCAGACAATCCGCGCCGTACGCGGAATGCGCACCGACTCATACAGGGCAAAGGCATCAGCCGCATCGCCGTCACACTGCTGTAACGCCTTACCGAGCGTGACAGCATCTTCCAGCGCCATACAGGCTCCCTGCGCCATATATTGCGCCACCGGATGCGCGGCATCACCCACCAGCGTAATGCGGTCGGTGCCCCATTTCTCTACCGGCTCGCGGTCAGCAGTGGCCCAGCGCCGCCATGATGTCGGTTTATCCAGCATCTGCCGTGGACGTGGATGAATACCGGCAAAATAGGAGAGCACCTCCTCTTTACTGCCATCCTTCACGCCCCACTCTTCCTGCTGACGACTATGAAAGGTCACCACCAGATTGTATTGTTTGCCGCCGCGCAGCGGATAGTGCACCAGGTGACAGTGCGGTCCGGCCCACAACACCGGCGCGTTAATGCGCAAATCTTCCGGCATATCATCGCAATCAATCACCGCGCGATAGACCACGTGCCCGGTCACGCGTGGCGCATCGCCAATCAGAGACTGACGGACAACCGACTTCACCCCGTCACAGCCGACCAAAATATCCGCCGTCCAGCTGTTGCCATGCTCGTCAAATACCGTCACGTCATTCTCGGTCTGGCGAATATCAACCACGTTAGTTGAAGTGCGATACTCAACGTTGGGATGAACCAGCGCCGCTTCCCACACAGAAGCATGAATATCCACCCGATGGATAACCGCATAAGGACCGCCAAAGTGATCGCGGAACGCCTGTCCGGTTTCAATACGCACGACTTCCTGCGCATTTACCGCATCCATCATGGTGATATGATCGGTAAAAACGGCGCGCTGGCGGGCAACCTCTCCCACACCAAGGCTGTCGAGCGCAGAGAACGCGTTTGGTCCGAGCTGAATGCCCGCGCCAATTTCACCAATCTCATGCGCTTTCTCCAGCAACATCACTTTGATTCCCTGACGGGCCAGCGATAACGCGGTCGCCGCGCCGCCAATCCCACCACCCACGATAATTGCGCGTGTCACTTTAGCCATTGTCGTTCTCCTTATCAGGCTGGAATTTTGTCTTGTTGGTTCTCGGGCGCGGCGGCGATAAACGCCGGAAGCTGGGTACAGGCATCATAGACCGCCTTGCACCGTGGATATGCGCTCAAATCGCAGCCCATACGTAGCGCGTTCGCCCATTGCGGGATCAGGCAGCAATCCGCCAACGTCGGCGCATCACCCACACAGAACGCCCCCGAATGACTCTGGCGCAGCATCTGTTCCACTGCGCTTAACCCTTGCTGGATCCAGTGCGCATACCAGCGTTTTTTATCCTCTTCACTGATCTTTAACTCGTCGCTCAGGTAGCGCAGAACCCGCATGTTATTCACTGGATGGATATCACAGGCGATGGCATAGACAATTTCCAGCACCCGACTGCGCATCGGGAAGTCAGCAGGCAGCAGCGGCGACTGCGGAAAGTGGCTATCCAGCCAGTCGGTTATCGCCAGCGATTGCCCAAGCGATTCTCCGGCGTCGGTCACCAGCGTCGGCACCAGCCCCAGCGGATTCATCCGCCGGTAGGCCAGCTCGTTCTGCTGACCGATGCGAATGTTGACGCCTACCGTCCGGTAATCGAGCCCCTTCAGCGCCAGCGCGATACGCACGCGATATGACGCGGAGCTATTAAAGAAACTGTACAGCTTCATCATCCACCTCAGACAATCTTCACGGCGATGGGGGTTAAACCGTCTACGTTGCCGGTGATCACATCACCTTTCACTACCGCCCCCACGCCTTCCGGCGTACCGGTGTAGATCAGATCGCCCGGCTGAAGTTCGAAAAATCCGGACAGATAGCTAATGGTTTCATTCACAGACCAGATGAGGTGGCGAATATCGCTCCGCTGATGATCGTCGCCGTTAACCTGCAGCCAGATAGGCGCATTGTTAACATCTACGCTTTCACTGGCTTTATGCAGCGGCGCGATGGGCGCAGAGAGATCAAACGCTTTGCCGATTTCCCACGGACGCCCCATCTGGCGCATCTCCATCTGCCTGTCGCGACGGGTCATATCCAGACCGGTGGCATAGCCCCAGATATATTCGTGCGCTTTTTCCAGCGGTATATCGCTGCCCTTTTTACCAATCGCCACCACCAGCTCTATCTCATAGTGATAGTTATCGGTCTGCGATGGATACGGCAGTTCAAGGGTTTGACCAGCCGCCACCGGAACCACCGCGTCGGCAGGTTTACAGAAGAAGAACGGCGGTTCGCGATCCGGGTCAAAGCCCATTTCACGCGCGTGTGCGGCATAGTTGCGCCCCACGCAGTAAACGCGGCGCACGGGAAATTGTTCATCACTACCAACCACCGGAACGGTAACCGGCGCTTGTGGTTCGAATACGTATTGCGTCATTTTCTCTCTCCCAAATTAATAGCGTGCTTCACGGAACAACCCCAGCGCTTCCTGAACCGGTCTGTCCGAAAAACTGAATAAGACGGCATCTTCGCTGGCCTGGAACGACACACCGTGCCAGGTCGGCACCACGAAGATATCTTTTGGCGAAAAATTGAAGGTTTCGTTGCCGATGGTGACCTGTCCGCTTCCTTCCACCACATGGTAGATAGTGCTGTCAGTGGTACGCGCCATCCGTGAAGAAAAGCCCTTCGGCAACAGTTGCAGGAAGGTCCCCATTGACGGCATGGGATAACCGCCGGTTACCGGGTTCACGTAGCGCATCTTGTAACCATCCCACTCATCGGCCTCGCCCAGGCGGGTCAGGTCATGCAGTGCTTCACGGCTACGATCGTAGCGATAGTTGAAAATGGGCGATGAATTACCCTTTTGATGACGCAGCGGCAGCATATTGGCCGCATAGCGCGGTAAATAATCCCCTTCCTTGCGCGTGACCGGCTGCTGATCTTCCGGGTAGTCTTCCGCAAAGCCGCAGCCCAACAGATTCACCAGCGGCAGATCCAGACCGTCCAGCCACACTACCGGTTCGCTGCCTGGGTTGCCGTGATCGTGCCAGCGCCACTGCGGCGTCAGAATAAAATCGCCTTCATGCATCTGGGTGCGCTCGCCATCGACGGCGGTAAATGCCCCTTTCCCTTCGACAATAAAGCGCAGCGCAGACTGATTATGACGGTGGCTCGGTGCAACCTCGCCCGGCATAATCAACTGTAATCCCGCGTACAGCGTCGGGGTGATTGAAGACTGTCCGCGCAGCATTGGGTTTTCCAGCACCAGCACGCGGCGAATCGCCTCTTTCGCGCCAATCAGATCGCCGCTTTCCAGCAGTAGCGGGCGGATCTCCTGATAGTTCCAGTACGCAGGCGCGCAATGCGCGTTCGGCGTTGACGGCACCAGCCGATGTAGCGACTCCCACAGCGGGGTCAGATTCTGCCCGGAAATATGCTGGTAAAACTGCTGACGGCTGTTCTTAACATCCTGATTCAGTTCAGACATAGGGATTCTCCTTATTCATTCACGATGCCTGCGCGTGGCAAGGCGTCAGGGACAGAGGCCGACTGGCGAACAACAACCGTCAGCAGCGTAAGCATCACCGCGCTGATGGCCGCCGGAACGGCAATAATGAAAAACAGGTTATCGAATGAGAAATTCATCGCCATCATCACGCCGCCGGAGAGCGAACCGACAATCGCGCCGCAGCGGCCAATCGCATTAGACCAGCTAACGCCCGTGGCCCGACTCTGCGTCGGATAAAGGGTGGCGGTTAACGCATTAAGGCCCACCTGAGAACCGCTGATGCCGATACCGGTGCCAAAAATCGCCAACGCCATCAGCCACAGACCGTTTTCGCTCAGGCCAATCATGACGATACACACCGCCCCCAGTGCATAGCTCACCGCCAGCACGCGGAAAGGATTGTATTTATCCATCAGTACGCCCAGCGCCAGCGCGCCTAACGTACCGCCAATCTGGAAGGCCGCGGTCACCCAGGAAGCGTGTTGCAGGTCGATTCCGCGATGGTTAAGCAGCGTTGGCATCCAACTGGAGAGCAAATAAATAATCAGCAGGCTCATAAAGAACACCACCCATAACATCAGGGTAATGGGCAGTTGTCGCCCGACGAACAGCTGGCGGATACTGCCTTTGGCAATCGATGAACTCTCGTTGAGATAAAAATGGGTATCGTCATAACGTTCGCGGGTAATCGCGCTGACGGTTCTGGCAATCACGTTTTGCGGTAGCTGGCGACGAACCTGCCAGCGCGGGGATTCCGGTAGCGCAAACAGCAGAGCGACAAACAGCATGAGCGGTAAAACGCCGCCCAGCACCAGAATGCCGTGCCAACCGATGACCGGCACCAGTTGAGCGCTGACGATGCCGCCCATAGCCGATCCGAGCGTAAAGCCGCAGAACATCATGGTGACCAAGGCGCCACGTCGACGGGCTGGCAGGTATTCCGACGTCATGGTGATGGTATTAGGCATCGCGCCGCCCAGACCTAACCCGGTAAGGAAACGCAAAATAACCAGCGTTTGCAGATCGGGCGAAAAAGCAGAGATCAGACTCAGCGCGCCAAACAGCGCCACGCAAAGCTCAATCACCCGTTTACGGCCAAAGCGATCGGACAACGGGCCGCAGAGCAACGCGCCAGCAGTTAGCCCCAGCAGTCCTGCGCCAAAAAGCGGCGCCAGATCTCCGGCAGTCAATTGCCAGTGAGTGCGTATATCGGGTGCGATAAAACCAATAGCCGCGGTATCAAAACCGTCGAGCATGACAACCAGGAAACAGCAAATAATCACGCGCCACTGCGTCTTACCGACGGGGGCAGAATCGATCAGTGCTTGTAGATCACGTTGTTGAGTCATAGTGAATGCCTCAGTGCAGGTAAAGTAGATGTCTGTTTTGTTTTAGGTATGTTGCGACTTTGTATGTTTGGAGATGAAATGTACAATGGCTTTTCATGCAGAGGCATAACCTGGAGGTTATAGCAAATGGCTAACTGGGCACAGAAACTAAAGTTGCACCACTTGCAAACGCTGGTCGCGCTAGGGGAACAGGGAAATTTGACTCACGTCGCCCGGATGATGAATATCACCCAGCCTGCATTGTCCAAATGGTTATCACAGCTCGAAGATGAGATTGGCATCACGCTCTTTGAACGTCACAGCAAAGGCTTGCGTCCTTCCGAAGGCGGCAAGCTGTTACTGCAGCATGCTCAGCGCCTGATCAATGATATGGAGCGTTCGCAGTATGAAATTGCCCGTTTCAAGCAAGGCGGTCTGGTGGGAAGCCTGAAGATTGGCTGCTCGCCGGTGGCGACCGACTGCGTTTCACAAGCAATACTGGGTTTGCTTACGGAGCTACCCACTTTGCATCTCAATATTGAAGAGAAAGTGATGACCCCGTTACTGCACGATCTTCTGGCGGGTTCAGTGGATGTCGTCGTCGGTCGCGTTGGCGGCCGGGCGCTCCAGTTGCCGCTCAATTACCAGGTGCTGTATACCGAGCCGGTCTGTTTTGTCGCCCGCCCCGACCATCCGCTGGCAAAATATCCCCTGCTCACCTGGAACGATCTGGCTAACTGGCGCTGGATTGTCTGGCCGACAGGCACCCCCATTCGGATTAGCATTGACAACGCGCTGGTCGATAATGGCGTAATGCTGCCGGAAAACACCATTGAATCAGCGTCGATAAACGTCAGTACCAACCTGCTGCAAAGTAGCGACATGGTTTCTATTCTTTCTCTGCGTCTGGCACAGCGTTATGCCGCTCAGGGACAGTTGGCTATCCTGAATCTGCCGAAGATTGAACAAAAAGGCAGCGTAGGCGTATTCTGGCGCAACAATGAAACGCCCACCACCGCCCTGAATCGCTTTTTGTATTACCTGGCGCAGGTTTAGCGCAGTCATTTGCGCAATGTTCCAGATGTCTATTTCCTCTATGCTTAGAATTCATGATGTGATCGGTAGCACGTTTTGAAGTTTAATTGTATGATGAATCAGTCTCGTCAAGGGTTTCAATTATGAGCAAATCACTGAACATTATCTGGCAATATTTGCGCGCATTCGTCCTAATCTATGCCTGCCTCTATGCAGGTATTTTTATCGCTTCGCTGCTGCCGATCACGATTCCGGGCAGCATCATCGGCATGCTGATTCTGTTTGTCTTACTGGCATTGCAGGTATTACCGGCAAAATGGGTTAATCCCGGCTGTTATGTCCTGATTCGCTATATGGCCCTGTTATTTGTCCCGATTGGCGTGGGGATCATGCAGTACTTTGATTTGCTCCGCGCACAATTTGGCCCGGTGGTGGTGTCATGCACCATCAGTACGCTGGTTGTTTTCCTCGTGGTGAGCTGGAGCTCACACCTTGTACACGGTGAACGCAAAATTGTTGGCCAAAAAGGTTCGAAAGAATGATGACGTATATCTGGTGGTCGTTACCCCTTACTCTCGCAGTATTCTTTGGCGCACGTAAGCTGGCAGCACGCTTTAAAATGCCGCTGCTGAATCCGCTGCTGGTCGCGATGGTGGTGATTATTCCCATTCTGATGCTGACCGGAATTCCCTACGATCACTATTTCAAAGGCAGCGAGGTGCTGAACGATTTACTGCAACCTGCCGTGGTCGCGCTGGCCTATCCGTTATACGAACAGCTGCACCAAATTCGCGCGCGCTGGAAATCAATAATCGCTATCTGCTTTGCCGGGAGCGTCGTGGCGATGGTTACCGGCACAACAATCGCCCTGTTGATGGGCGCATCACCGGAAATTGCTGCGTCAATCATGCCGAAATCGGTCACCACACCTATCGCTATGGCGGTGGGAGGCAGTATTGGTGGCATTCCGGCCATCAGCGCGGTGTGCGTCATTTTCGTCGGCATTCTCGGGGCGGTATTTGGTCATACTTTACTGAATGCGATGCGCATTCGCACGAAGGCCGCGCGAGGACTGGCAATGGGTACCGCTTCGCACGCCCTGGGAACCGCGCGTTGCGCAGAACTGGATTATCAGGAAGGCGCGTTTAGCTCTCTGGCGCTGGTCATTTGCGGCATTATCACCTCGTTGGTCGCCCCGTTCCTGTTCCCGGTTATTCTGGCAGTGGTCGGCTAACCTTCACTTTTTGGTTATTTATTTGCGATGCGTTGCACATTTTTCATTTAAGTTTCATAAGTTGCACACACAATGAGATTTGGATCACATATAAAGCCGTAACAGGCCCGTAAACTACGATTCCATTACATTGTTATGAGGCATCGCCATGCATCCACGTTTTCAAACTGCTTTTGCCCAACTCGCGGATAACTTGCAATCAGCCCTGGCCCCTGTTCTGGCGGATACGCATTTCCCCGCCATGCTGACTGCTGAGCAGGTCTCTTTGCTGAAACGCGAATCGGGACTGGACGAAGACGCGCTGGCATTCGCTCTGCTGCCGCTGGCTGCGGCCTGCGCACGTACTCCGCTTTCCAACTTCAACGTGGGTGCGATCTCTCGCGGCATTAGCGGCACCTGGTACTTCGGTGGCAACATGGAGTTCCTGGGCGCAACAATGCAGCAAACCGTTCATGCCGAGCAAAGTGCCATCAGCCACGCCTGGCTGCGCGGTGAAAAAAGCCTCGCCGCCATCACCGTTAACTACACCCCTTGCGGCCACTGCCGCCAGTTTATGAATGAACTGAACAGCGGGTTGGATTTACGCATTCATCTGCCGGGGCGCGAACCACACGCACTGCGCGACTATCTCCCGGACGCGTTCGGGCCAAAAGATCTCGACATCAAAACGTTACTGATGGACGACCAGGATCACGGCTTTGCGCTGCAGGGCGACGCGCTGACCCAGGCGGCAATTACCGCCGCCAACAGATGCCATATGCCGTACAGCAAATCGCCAAGCGGCGTGGCGCTCGAGTGTAAAGACGGGCGAATTTTCAGTGGCAGCTATGCAGAAAACGCCGCCTTTAACCCCACCCTCCCACCGCTGCAAGGCGCGTTAAACCTGTTGAGTCTGAACGGTTACGACTATCCGGACATTCAGCGCGCAGTGCTGGCTGAAAAAGCCGATGCGCCGTTGATCCAGTGGGATGCGACCTCCGCTACCCTGAACGCGCTGGGCTGCAACAATATTGAGCGCGTGCTGCTCAGTTAAATCATAAAGCCCGGTGGCGCTGCGCTAACCGGGTTACAGTGACTAAAATCCCCTCAATCAGACTGCTGTTTCTTGCGCTACGTCTTCCGGTACAGTAGCCTGATTGAAATTCCACCCAAATAACGAGTTTTCTGCATGTTAAAGCGCGTGTTTTACAGCCTGTTAGTCCTGTCAGGCCTGCTGCTGTTGACTGTGCTTGGACTCGACAGATGGATGAGCTGGAAGACTGCCCCCTATATCTACGACGAATTACAGGATTTACCCTACCGCCAGGTCGGTGTGGTCCTGGGTACGGCAAAATACTATCGAACCGGCGTTATCAACCAGTATTACCGCTACCGTATTCAGGGCGCATTGAACGCCTATAACAGCGGCAAGGTTAACTATCTGCTGCTGAGCGGCGACAACGCGCAGCAAAGCTATAACGAGCCCATGACGATGCGTAAGGATCTGATTGCCGCAGGCGTCGATCCGGCTGACATTGTGCTTGATTACGCCGGGTTCCGTACACTCGACTCCATCGTGCGTACCCGTAAGGTATTCGATACCAACGATTTCATCATTATTACTCAGCGATTCCACTGTGAACGCGCCTTGTTTATTGCGCTGCATATGGGCATTCAGGCCCAGTGCTATGCGGTACCTTCACCAAAAGATATGCTTACCGTGCGGGTACGCGAATTCGGCGCGCGTTTTGGCGCACTCGCCGATCTCTATATTTTTAAACGTGAACCCCGTTTTTTAGGCCCACTGGTGCCCATCCCTACTATGCATCAGGTACCCGACGATGCGCAGGGGTATCCAGCGGTTACGCCTGAACAATTACTCGAATTGCAAAAGAAACAAGGAAAATAAGCATGGATGTACAAACCCTCTTCGTCGTGTTGGCCTTTCTGCTCATTCCTGTGTTTTGTTTCCGTGAGGCCTGGAAAGGTTGGCGCACCGGGGCCGTAGATAAAATTAAGAAAAATGCACGCGAACCGGTATACGCTTATCGCAATCAAGAACCCCTGCAATTTTGGTCCTATGTGTTGGTTTATGCCGGATGCGGATGTTTATCCTTCGGTATGGTTATTTACTTAATTTTTTATCGATAAAGATATTATCTTTATATTAGTGTTTGAGAATAGCTAATATTATGATAACGGTTACCATTTCAAAGTAAGGGATTAATGCTGCCCGTTAGCATTTCCCGCCAACACTCTTCTATTTGTGAATCCTTTCACAGAATACTCTTCCTGCAGTGCTTAGCCTTAAGAATAGCCTTTCGATTTTTATATTTTGTTATTAACGGTTTGCCTTAATTTACTCACGCATTAAGGAAGAAAATATGCCACAACAAAATTATCTGGATGAGCTCACGCCTGCTTTTACTCCATTATTAGCCATTAAAGAGGCTTCCCGCTGTTTATTATGTCACGATGCCCCCTGTAGCCAGGATTGTCCGGCGCAAACTGACCCCGGAAAATTTATTCGCTCCATTTATTTTCGTAATTTTAAGGGTGCAGCCGAAACTATTCGTGAAAATAATGCCCTTGGGGCAGTATGCGCCCGGGTATGCCCAACCGAAAAGTTGTGCCAACGCGGGTGTACACGCTCAGGCATTGATAAGCCGATTGATATTGCACGTCTGCAACGCTTTATTACCGACTTTGAGCAGCAGACCGCAATGAAAATTTATCAGCCCGCCACAAAAACACAGGGCAAGATCGCCATCATAGGCGCAGGCCCGGCAGGATTACAAGCCAGCGTAACGCTGAGCAATCTGGGCTATGACGTCACTATCTATGAAAAGCAGGCCCAACCTGGCGGCTGGTTACGCTATGGCATTCCAGAGTTTCGTCTGCCGCATGCTGTTTTAGATAACGAAATTGCTCGTATCGTTGAGATGGGCGTAACCATCAAATGCAATTGTGAAGTCGGCCATGCCCTTTCCGTTGAGCAACTCAAAACAGAATACCGCGCCGTACTGGTTACCGTAGGGATGTCTTACGGTTCAACGTTACCGCTGTTTGAGAAGGCCAATCACGTTGAAATTGCCGTCGATTTTCTGCAACGAGCCCGGCAAACCAGCGGCGATATTACCGTCGCGCAAAGCGCATTGATCATCGGCGGCGGCGATGTCGCGATGGATGTCGCCAGCACGTTGAAACTACTGGGCTGTCCGTCAGTTACCTGTGTCGCCCGTGAAGAACTGGCCGATTTCCCAGCCAGCGATAAAGAGTTCAGCAGCACACAAGCGTTAGGGGTATCGATTATTGACGGTTTCACGCCTGTGGCGGTTAGCGGAAATCGGGTTACTTTTAAACACGTTCGCCTGCCGGGAGAACTGACGCTTGAAGCCGAACATATTATTCTCGCCGTTGGTCAACATGCTCAACTTGAAAATTTCACCGCGTTAAAACCACAGCGCAATCTTATCGATACGGATAATTATCAAACCGCCGATCCCGCTTTGTTTGCCGCGGGCGATATTGTAAAAGGCGATAAAACGGTGGTTTACGCCGTGAAAACCGGAAAAGAAGCCGCTCAGGCCATTCATCACTACTTAGAGGGAGCTTGCTCATGTTAACGAAAGATCTTTCTATTACTTTTTGCGGCGTCAAATTCCCCAACCCGTTCTGCCTCTCTTCTTCTCCGGTGGGCAACTGCTATGACATGTGCGCCAAAGCCTATGATACCGGCTGGGGCGGGATTGTTTTTAAAACCATCGGTTTCTTTATTGCGAATGAAGTCTCCCCACGTTTTGACCATCTGACCAAAGAAGATACCGGCTTTGTTGGCTTCAAAAATATGGAGCAAATTGCCGAGCATCCGCTGGAGGAGAATCTGGCCGCGATCCGCCGACTGAAGCAGGACTACCCGGACAAGGTCCTGATTGCGTCGATCATGGGAGAAAATGAGCAGCAATGGCAGGAGCTGGCCCGTCTGGTTGAAGAAGCGGGTGCAGATATGATCGAGTGTAACTTCTCGTGCCCGCAAATGACCTCACATGCCATGGGCAGCGATGTGGGGCAAAGCCCTGAGCTGGTTGAAAAATACTGTCGGGCGGTTAAACGCGGCTCTACCCTGCCAATGCTGGCTAAAATGACGCCAAATATTGGTGATATGTGCGAGGTGGCGCTGGCGGCAAAACGCGGAGGTGCCGACGGTATCGCGACCATCAATACGGTTAAATCCATCACCAATATCGATCTGAACCGGAAAATTGGGATGCCCGTCGTCAACGGTAAATCCAGTATTTCCGGCTACTCCGGCAAGGCCGTTAAACCTATCGCCCTGCGATTTATTCAGCAACTGCGCATGCACCCTGAACTGCGCGATTTCCCAATTAGCGGCATCGGGGGAATTGAAACCTGGGAGGATGCCGCTGAGTTTTTACTGTTAGGCGCGGCCACGCTGCAGGTGACCACCGGGATCATGCAGTATGGTTATCGGATTGTGGAGGACATGACCAGCGGGCTGTCGCATTACCTCGCCGATCAAGGGTTTGACTCACTGGAGGAGATGGTGGGCCTTGCCAATGCCAATATCATCCCCGCAGAAGATCTTGACCGTAGCTACATCGTCTATCCGAACATCCATCTCGATAAATGCGTGGGCTGTGGTCGCTGCTACATCTCCTGCTATGACGGTGGGCATCAGGCGATGGAATGGAATGAGCAAACCCGCACCCCACACTGTGACACGGAAAAATGTGTGGGATGCTTGCTGTGCGGCCACGTTTGCCCGGTCGCCTGTATCGACCTGGGTGAAGTAAAATTTAAATCCGGAGAGAAAGAGCACGCGTTAACATTATAACGCTGACAAAAAAGCCGGTGCAGATTGCGCTGCACCGGCTTTTTGGTGTTTTATCGTTACTTCTTACGCGCGTACTTCAGTGAGTCCAGCGCCACCGCGAAGATAATAATGCCGCCCTTGATAATATACTGCCAGTATGGGTTCACGCCGATGTAAGTCAGACCGTAGTTGATGACGGTAAAGATAATCACACCGGTCACCACGCCGAAGACGGTCCCAACCCCACCGCTAAACGACACGCCGCCAACCACGCACGCCGCAATCGCATCCAGTTCATACATAAAGCCGAGGTTGTTGGTCGCCGAGCCGATACGTCCCGCTTCCAGCAAACCACCGAAGGCATAGAACACACCAGACAACGCATAGATAATCAGCAGGTTCAGCGCGACGTTCACGCCAGACACTTTCGCCGCCTCTGGGTTACCGCCGATAGCAAAAATGTTTTTACCGAAGCGGGTCTTGTTCCACAGCACCCACACAAAGGCCACGGCAATCAGCGCATAGAAGGTGATATAAGAGAGTCGGAAGCTGCCCAGCGCGATAAAGCCCTGCGCAAAGGTTGAGAATCCGCTGTCAAAGCCAGAAATTGGCGATGCGCCGACAAAATCGTAGTACAGGGAGTTGATCCCGTAAACGATGATCATCGTACCCAACGTGGTAATAAACGGCGTAACGTTCAGATACGCGATGATGATACCGTTCACCAGACCGATAACGGCGCCAATCACGCAGACAATCAGCACAACCACGATGATCGGCATCGTCGCCATTTCCGGGAATACCTTGTTGGCGTTCTCCATCGACTGCAGTAAGGTTGCCGCCACCACTGCCGCCAGGCCAACCTGACGCCCTGCCGACAGGTCTGTCCCTTGCGTAACAATCAGTCCCGCAACACCCAATGCGATAATAATACGCACTGAGGACTGCGTCAGAATATTACTCAGGTTGAGTAAACTTAAGAAAGTGGGATCCTGGAAAATAATAATTGCCAGCAAAACCAAAAGAACAACGTAAATTCCGCCTTCTTTCAGGTAAGTAAGAAAACTTTTCTTATTTAACGCACTCATGAGGAGCCCCTAATCTTAAAGGTGCAAAGACGCAAGACGGAGGATTTCGTTTTGCGTTGTCGTTTTAGTGTCAACAATTCCGGCAACGAGACCATTGCTCATCACCAGAATACGATCGGTAATACCCAGCAGCTCCGGCATTTCAGAGGAAATAATAATAATCCCCTTATCTTTTTTCGCGAGTTCGGCAATCAACTGATAAATTTCAAATTTTGCGCCGACATCGATACCACGGGTAGGTTCATCCAGCATCAGGATTTCTGGCTGTGTTAATAGCCAGCGGCCAATAACCACCTTTTGCTGATTCCCCCCGGAAAGTGAACCGATTTGTGTACGATGGCCCGGCGTTTTCACCCTCATGGAGTCAATCACCCACTGGGTATCGCTCTTCATGCGGGAATTATCCAGCAGGCCGACTTTATTTTTATAGTTTTGGATATTGGAGATTAACGAGTTAAAACCAATGTCCAGATACGCATAAATACCTGTTGAGCGGCGCTCTTCCGTGACCAGTGCAAAGCCATGGTTGATGGCTTCATTGGCGCTGTGGTTATTAATTTTTTTGCCGTGTAACGTAATCGTACCCGATGATTTCTCACGAATACCAAAAAGCGTTTCAACGATATCAGTGCGTTTTGCGCCTACCAGGCCAGCGATCCCGAGGATTTCCCCTTTGTGCAAATCAAACGAGACATCACGAATCGACGGCTGACGCAATGAGGTCAGGTTACGCACTTGCAGTATCACTTCACCAGGTTTGTTTTCTTTATCAGGAAAACGTTGGTTCAGCGAACGTCCAACCATCATGGCGATGATCTTGTCCATATCCAGCCCTTCCAGCGGCTGGGTTGCGATCCACTGCCCGTCGCGCAGTACGGTAATTTCATCACACAGTTGGAAGATTTCTTCCATTTTGTGAGAAATATAAACGATACCGCATCCACGCTCTTTCAGCTTACGAATAATGGTGAACAGATGATTAACTTCTTTCTCGGTTAACGATGAAGTCGGCTCATCCATAATGACAATTTTGGCATCATAGGAGAAGGCTTTGGCAATTTCGATCATCTGCATTTGTGAAACGGATAATGTACCGACGCGCGCCCGCGGATCGATATCAATATCCAGCTCATCAAATATCGCTTTGGTATCACGGTACATTTTTTCCTGATCGACAAACATACCTTTAGTGGGATAGCGCCCCAACCACATGTTGTCCATCACGGAACGTTGTAATACCAGGTTTAATTCCTGGTGTACCATCGAAATACCATTTTCAAGCGCCTCTTTCGCCGAATGAAAATCTATTTCTTTACCCTGAAATAAAATACTACCGGAATCTTTTTGATAGATACCGAAAAGACATTTCAATAATGTGGATTTCCCCGCGCCGTTCTCGCCCATTAAGGCGTGAATCGAATGTGGGCGGACTTTTAAATTAACATTATCAAGAGCCTTAACGCCGGGAAAAGACTTGTTGATGCCGGTCATTTCCAACAAGTATTCGCCTGACGACTGAGTATGTGTGCTGACCATAAATATACCTTGTTGGCCTTGCAAAGCGCGTTATTAAGGGCGCAATGAAATTGCGCCCACAGACGGAGATTTATTTATTAGTGAACTCAGCCAGATTATCTTTATCGACACCGACGTACGGAACGCGAACAATTTTGTTGTCAATTTTCCAGTTAGTGCCGTCTGCTGCGCCTTTGCCATCAGCCAGGTTTTTCGCCAAATCGAAAGTCGCTTTCGCCTGGTTGTTGGCATCGTTCAGCACGGTACCGGCCATGGCACCGGATTTCACCAGGGCCAGCGCTTCAGGCAGCGCATCCACGCCAAATACCGGTACGCTGGTTTTGTTGTGCGCTTTCAGTGCTTCAACTGCGCCCATCGCCATCGCATCATTGTTGGCGATAACCACTTCAATTTTGTTAGCGTTCGGACCGGACATCCACGCATCCATCTTATCTTTCGCCTGAGCGGTATCCCACATCGCGGTATCCAACTGCAGTTGCTCAGTTTTAATGCCCTTGTCGTTCAGCTCTTTGATCACGTAAGTGGTACGTGCTTCAGCATCCGGGTGTCCCGGTTCGCCTTTCAGCAGAACAAACTGAATTTTACCGTCTTTATTCAGATCCCAGTTCGGGTTAGCAGCCCAGTGTTTTGCAATCAAATCACCCTGAATAATGCCAGACTCTTTAGAGTCAGTACCGACGTAATACGCTTTGTCATAGCTGTCCAGCGCTTTACGAGAAGGTTCCTTGTTGAAGAACACGATCGGCACGTTCTGACCGCGTGCTTTTTCAATTACCGTGCCTGCTGCTGCCGGGTCAACCAGGTTAATCGCCAGTGCTTTAACGCCTTTTGCCAGCAATACGTCGATCTGGTCGTTTTGTTTGGACTGGTCGTTCTGCGAGTCATTCATCAGCAATTGTACGTCAGGCGCCGCTTTGGCATCTTTTTCAATAGCCTTACGTACCACAGACATAAAGTTATCGTCGTACTTATAAATCGTCACACCAATGCGGGTATCAGCAGCGTGCGCAGCCGCGCCGAATAACATGCTTGCCATTACAGCAGACAGGGTCAACACCTTCTTATTCATGGTATCTCCGGTTTTATTATGCAGGGTAGTACTTGAGATAAATGCTCGGCAGGCAGAACGTTACTGAAGTGTTACTGATCGCCGAAGCTCACTTTTAAAAATAATTCTTCCGTGCCTGGCAACGCTCCAAAAACTGGCTTTAATTTTTGTTTAAGGCACCAATACCTCGATGAAAGTGATTATTCACCGTTACATAGTAGTTACAGCGCAACAAACAGTGTCATCATAGCTATCGCATTGTTAATATACTGTGAATTTACTCACATATTGAAAGCGGTTACATGGCTCAACTTTATGAGTTAGTGATCGGTGCCGCATTCTGCCGCAATGCCACAGAATGACGACGCACCAGCGTCGGCATAAAGCAATGCGACGCCGCAGGATCTAACGTGCCCGCCGCGCCTTGCAGCGCAAGCTCCGTCGCCATTTTTGCCATTGAGGCGATGGGATAGCGCACGGTTGTCAGTTGTGGATCGGTGTAACGCGCAATGGGAATATCATCAAAGCCAATGATAGAAAGATGTAATGGGATGGCGATGCCGTTGTCTTTTAACGCGGTCAGTGCGCCCGCTGCCATGTTGTCGTTGTAGGCGAAGACCGCCGTCAGTTGCAAGTTGCGCCCCAGCAGCTCCACCATGGCAGACTCTCCGCCCTGCATATCTGGCGAACCGGTACCGATCCAGCTTTCCGCCGCATCAATCCCTTGTTCTTTCAGGGCCGATAACCACCCTTCTTTGCGCATCGCATCATCTTCAATACGATGGCTTGATGCCAGGTAACCAATGCGTTGATGACCATTATTCAGCAGCATGCGGGTCGCCATTTTGGCGCCGCTGATATTATCCAGGCAGACGCAACGGTGGGCGTAACCCGGAACAAGGCGATTGATCAGCACCATGCCAGGGATCTGATCCATAAACTCTGCCAGTTCCCGATCGCTGAGCGCTTTAGAGTGAACAATCAGAGCGTTACAGCGTTGGCGAATCAAAACCTCAATAGCATGACGTTCTTTTTCAGCCTCATGATAGCTATTGCCAATCAGGACATATTTCTGATGCTGCTGGGCAACCATATCGACAGCTTTAACCAGCGCGCCAAAAAACGCATCTGACACATCCATCACCACCACACCAATGGTGTCACTTACCTGTGTCGCCAGCGCCTGCGCATTGGCGTTGGGTCGATAGCCTAACTGAGTGACTGCTTTCATCACCGCTTCACGCGTGTCGGGACTCACCAGCGCACTGTTGTTCAGTACGCGGGAAACGGTCGCTACAGATACGCCAGACTGTCGTGCCACATCACGGATGGTTACCATATTCACTGCCCTGTTTTAGATTGCGGTTAGCCACAGACACCCCAGGCTGGGTATTTTGTCAGCACAATGAAACGGACTGCGTGAGTGATGTCACAGGAATGAAAGCGCTTACATCCATTTTGTTAATGAATGTGATCCAGATCGTTATCTGGATGTACGTGGTAATGATGTCCCTGAAGCACGCAGGGTTAATTGACACCATAGCCACTCAACCGGGCCCTGCCGGTAAAAACGCAGCCAAATGACGGAGAAAAGAAGATTAACGGCCCAGACAGGAATGACGAAACAGAGCAGCTCCAGCCGATCAAATTTCATAAACAAGCCGAATTGATAAAACAGCGTGGTGCAAATTAAGGTTTGCAACAGATAGTTGGTTAATGCCATACGCCCCACGCAGGCGATGGCAATCACCCACTTTAACCGGCTCAGCTGCGGCCAGAAGCCAAACATCAGCGCGGCATAGCCGATAGTCTGCAACGGCGCACCCAGCTCGCGCGGGGCTTGTAACAGGAAAGCACACCAGCGGTAGGCCCAGTCCAGATGCCACTGAATGATAATAGCAGGCAGGTTAATCGCCATCCCAACAATGACCAACAGTACGCCGGTACGTCGATAATGCTGCAAACTGTACTGTCCTTTCAGCCAGCCGCTGCGCATTAATGCTGCGCCAAGCAGCATCATCCCAGCCAGTTGCCAGCCGTACTGCGCGCCCAGCGCCAACAAGCTATTGGACATCATATCTACACGATTGCTGACCGCTTCCAGACCGCCATTCACTTTCCAGTATTTTTCATACAGCAAAGCTGAGGCATCCGGCGTCCAGGCCCGACTGGTTTCCCCGCCGGAGATAACGCCCAGCAGCAGCAGCACGCCAATCCCCACCAGATAAAGCAGGACGCCGGTGTTAAACAGGCTTTTTACCGAAGGGGCATCGCGAATCAACCGCCAGCAAATCAGACCAATTAAGCCATACGCCAACAGGATATCGCCGTCCCAGAAGAGTAACCCGTGAATAAACCCCAACAGCACCAGCAGCGTTAGCCGCGACTGGATCCAGCGTTTGCCGCGCGGGAGCAGCATTTGCAGCCCTGCCCCAAACAGCAATGCAAACAGCGTAAGAAACTTGACCTGGGCGAAGAGATCAAGCACCGCCCAGCTCCAGGCGTCGGTTAAGGTGATATTGCCATACCATGCGGGATTGAGGTATGCCGCCTTTGGCAGACCAAAGGCGTTAATATTGAGAAGCAGGATGCCAAGAATGGCGACGCCACGAATAAAATCCAGCGTGACATTACGCTCCATGGCCCCTGCCTTAATCAGTTGTGATGACGTACTGCGCGCAGGAATTCCTGACGCGTGTTCTGGCTGGACTTAAACAATCCGCCCAGAGAAGTGGTGGTGGTCGCACTGGTCGCATCACGAATGCCGCGCGCTTTCACGCAGTAATGCACCGCATCAATCGACACCGCGACATTATTCGTCCCGAGCAGCGTTTGCAGCGCGGTGAGAATTTGCTGGGTCAGACGCTCCTGCACCTGCGGACGCTGCGCGAAGAACTGTACAATGCGGTTGATCTTCGACAGGCCAATGACTGAATCTTTCGGGATATACGCCACCGTCGCTTTACCATCGATAGTGACAAAGTGATGCTCGCAGGTGCTGGTCAGCGTGATATCGCGGACCGTAACCATCTCGTCCACCTTCATTTTGTTTTCAATGACGGTGATTTTCGGGAAGTTGGCGTAATCGAGACCGGAGAAAATCTCATCGACATACATTTTCGCAATGCGATGCGGAGTTTCCATCAAACTGTCATCGCTCAAATCGAGATTGAGCAATTGCATAATCTCGGTCATATGGCCTGAGATAAGACGTTTGCGCGTTTCGTTATCCATCTCCTGCACGGGCGGGCGTAGTGGTGTTTCGAGACCACGCGCGACCAGCGCTTCATGAACCAAAGCCGCTTCTTTACTGAGTGATGACATTTCTTTTTCTCCTGCAGGTGTGGCGCCTCTGCCCTGCATGGGGCAAAGTTTTTAGGCTGTGTCACAGCCAGAACATTGTGCGTGAGGCGGCGCACATAATCCAGTATTCACCGCGATAATTATTGAAATTGGCACAGCCTTTCAGCTGTACCAAATTCACGTAGCGTTCAGCCCGGCGATGTTGAGTGTTAATGTAAAGTTATATAGATGATGAAGTATGTTTGCCCAATGCGGAAGTGAAAGTTACTCACAGTGCAATGAATAATCTGTATTATGGTGAATTCGCAAACATATTCAGGTTCAACACAACAAGGAGCCACGCATGGAAATGCTTGAAGAGCACCGCTGTTTTGAAGGCTGGCAGCAACGCTGGCGTCACAACTCCGCCACGTTAAATTGCGCTATGACCTTCAGCATCTTTCTTCCCCCACCTCGTGAGAATACCCCGCCTCCGGTGCTGTACTGGTTGTCGGGCCTGACCTGCAATGACGAAAACTTTACCACCAAAGCGGGCGCGCAACGTGTCGCGGCTGAGCTGGGTATTGTGCTGGTGATGCCAGATACCAGTCCGCGCGGCGATCACGTTGCCAACGATGATGGCTACGATTTGGGTCAGGGTGCTGGATTTTACCTCAATGCCACCCAGCAGCCGTGGGCAACTCATTTTCGCATGTATGACTATCTGCGTGATGAGCTTCCGGCCCTGATTCAGTCGCAGTTTAACGTCAGCGATCGTTGCGCCATCAGCGGACATTCCATGGGTGGCCACGGGGCGTTGATTATGGCGCTGAAAAATCCGGGGAAATACACCAGCATCTCCGCTTTTGCCCCCATCGTTAATCCTTGCCGCGTTCCGTGGGGCGAGAAGGCTTTTAGCGCTTATCTGGGTGAAGATAAATCGCAGTGGACCGAGTGGGATAGCTGCGCGTTAATGTTGGCCAGCAGGCCCGAAGATGCGATTCCGACGCTTATCGATCAAGGAGACAGCGATCAGTTTCTTGCCGATCAGCTACAGCCCGCGGTACTGGCCGAAACGGCACGTCAGACCGCATGGCCAATGACGTTACGCATCCAGCCGGGTTACGATCACAGCTATTACTTTATTGCGTCGTTTATTGAGGATCACCTGCGCTTCCATGCTCAGTATTTGCTGAAGTGATCACCAATACAGAGTGTTTTCTATTGCCGCGCTGTAGCTTATCTCTTCTGACTGCGGCGCGGACGCTTTGCGATTTAAATCGGCTGCCTGTTGGCGTACCTGTAATCGCGACGTACTCTCACTTCCCTCATGTCCTTCACTAAAATTCCGTACTTCAGACTCGAATAAGATTGCATCCAGATGATGCAGTTTATTCAGCGCCCGCAGCAGGGAAATAAGCGTATCGAGATTCAATCCCCCACCTTTCTCAATACGTTTAATGGTGGCAATCCCCACCTGAGCGCTGTCGGCAAACTGCTGCTGGGTCAGCGCCAGAGTAATCCGCGTTTCCCGAATACGCGCGCATAATGACAAGATGATTTCATCATTATTCATGGTGTGATATTTCATGCCACCCTCCCCTTTTTCTGGGCTGAATTTTTCCCAGGCAGCCATGATACGTTTCACGGTATTTCGCGCTCATGTCTTTACCCGTTTCATACATGGCTGCAATCACCTCATCGAGCGAAACGCATGGCTCACTGATGCGGCTTATCGCCATCGTTGCGGCGTTAATCGCTTTTACTGACGAAATCGCGTTGCGTTCGACACAAGGAATTTGTACCTGCCCGCCGACCGGATCGCAGGTCAGACCTAAATGGTGTTCCATGGCGATTTCTGCAGCGCTCAGCACCTGACCGACTGAGGCCCCCATCAGTTCTGCTAATCCGGCTGCCGCCATCGAACTTGCCACGCCGATCTCCCCCTGACACCCGACCTCAGAACCTAAAATAGATGCATTTTGTTTGAACAGTAACGCGATGGCGCCAGCGGTTAGAAAAAAGCGGGTAACCGACGCATTATCCAGTTCACAGACAAACTTATCATACCAACTAAGGACCGCCGGGATGATACCGCTCGCGCCATTGGTCGGCGCGGTCACCACCCGCCCTCCGGCGGCATTCTCCTCACTGACGGCAATCGCGAAGGCATTGACCCAGTTGAGGTTGGTGAGAAAGTCGTTAGCAGAGGGTCTCATTACCAGTGATTTATGCAGCGCGCAGGCTCTGCGCGGTACCTGATACGGCCCCGGCAACAGCCCCTCAGTATGTAGACCGCGATGGACGGCCTGCTGCATAATCGCCCAAACGTGCGAAAAATAGTCATGCAACGCCGCCTGGGAATGCACCTGTAACTCATTTTTCATCATTAATGCCGCAACGGATAAACCATTGCGCTGACACAGATCCTGCAGCTGCGCCGCATGCTGAAAAGCAAAAGGAGATACGTTTTCTTGCGCCGCTGTCTCGGGCGTCGACGCGCCGGGTTTACGAACCTGTCCGGCGCCGGTTGAAAACCATGTTTCTTCATACAACGTAAAATAATCATCCCGGGCGCGAAACGTCATCGCATAGGGATGACCGGCATGCGGTTGCTGATTAGCCAGAATCGTCACCGTCACGGCAACTGAAGGAGAGAGCAGCAAAATACCGTTTTGTTCAGCACGTTTAATGGCCTCCATTTGCTGACGTAAATCAACATCATCCGGCTGGTTACCCAACAAGCCCAGGTAAAGCGCTATATCAACGTTATGGCACTTGCGACTTAACGAGAGCGCACCATATAGCTCAACCTCAATTTTTCGCGTCAGCGGCAAAATCTCCTGCTGCTTTAATTGAGAAATAAAGTTAAACGCAGCACGCATTGGCCCTACCGTTCTTGAACTCGAAGGTCCAATAGCGACTTTAAAAATATCAACACAACTTTCCATTTTAGCCTCATCCTGTTGGTCACAATAGAATATGCCGCCAGTAGAAACAGACCGTGAGTGATATATCAAAAACGATACTTTTCAGATTTTGTATATTTGCTGGTATAAAAAACAATACTATTTTATCTTTTTTTTAACATTCACATCTGTGATAAAGCAGGATTCACTCGTCGCGACCATCTCTTACAATAACTCCAGCTTACAGGAGTGATTTTATGGCAATTATTTATTTTATTAGCGCAAAAGAACCTGAAAAACTGCAGGTATGGTTACATGAAACGTTTATAAATCGCGACACAAAACAAAATCAGTGCACACTGGAACAATTACATATAACACACATCAATAAATCATATTTTAAATTATCAATGCCAGATGAATCATTCACAAATGAAATACATAAAAAACTGCGGATCACGTCATACACTCAGCGGTTTGATTTTTTCATTAAACCACAAATCATTCCAGCAAAAGGAATTATTGCATTCGACATGGACTCGACATTTATCGAAGAAGAAGGTGTCGATGAAATTTCGCATGTGCTGGGCATCTCAGCACAGATAGCAGAACTGACTAAGCAGGCGATGGAAGGAAAGCTGGATTTCAATAGCAGCTTTACCCGGCGCATCGGGATGTTAAAAGGAACCCATATCGATGTGATTAATGCCGTATGCGATCAAATGACCGCTTCTCCCGGCATTACCACTATTTTGCCAATTCTCAAACAGAAAGGATTTAAAACGGCGATTATTTCTGGTGGTTTAGACATTTTTACTCGCAGATTACAGGAAAAATATCAACTGGATTATGTTTTTTCTAATACCGTTGAAATCAGGGACGGTAAACTGACAGATAATATCGCTGCGCCCATCATGAATGCAGATAATAAACAGAAAACATTGGAGCGACTCGCCGAAACGTTGCAGATACCGCAGCATAATATTATCGCCTGCGGTGATGGCGCTAACGATATTCCCATGCTGACATATGCAGGCACGGGTATTGCCTGGAAAGCTAAACCGGCGGTCAGAGAGTTAATAACAAATCAAATTAATTTTCACGGATTCGAGTCGCTTTTGTTCTTCATCGAAGATGGATTATAACCCACGAGCACTGCCTGAAGGGAAACTCATATGAGCTTGAAATCGTTTATATTCAGCCAGGCTGATAAGCCGGTTGTAAAAGAAAAACAAGAGATTGACCATACTTACAAAAAATTCAGGATAGAGATCATTACCTCGGTTTTTATCTCTTACGCTGTCTTTTATTTAACGCGTAAAAACTTCTCAGCGGCCATGCCGGCAATGTTGTCTGATACCCCTCTGACCGCAGAAGATTTTGCCATCATGTCTTCACTGTTTTACATCCTGTATGGGTCAATGAAGTTTGTTGGCGGCATGCTGGTTGATAAAATCAATCCGAAAGCCATGACCGGCCCGGTGCTCATTGGCGTTGGGATCGTCAATATTCTGTTTGGTTTTTCCGACAGCGTTGCCGCGTTTTATGTATTGTACAGCCTCAACGCCATTCTCCAGGGCACCAGTTTTCCGCCAATGGCAAAGATCATGGCATCCTGGTTTTCCAAAAATGAACGAGGGCGTTGGTGGGCGGTCGTCGAAGCTGCGCATAATATCGGCGGCAGTCTCGCCCCACTGTTGACCAGTTTTGCGATTGTCTGTAGTGGCAGTTGGAAAATGGGTTTTTATGTACCGGGCGCGATCTCCCTGCTGATGGGGATCATTGCGCTCTTTACGATTAAAGACCGTCCCGGGACCTTAGGTTTGCCTAACGTTGGCGAATGGCGCAAGGATCCGACAGAACTTGCCCAGGTTAAGGCCAGTCCGGTCAACCTCTCCTTTTGGCAGATTTTCGTTAAATATATCCTGATTAACCCGCTGGTGTGGATTATTATCATTGGCGATATGTCTGTTTATATTGCCCGCACCATTCTTAACGACTGGCCGCAAATTTACTATTCGCAGGTACATGGCTGGAGCCTGATTAAGGCCAACTCTATTATCTCGTGGTTTGAAGCAGGCGGACTTGCCGGAGGACTACTGGCGGGTTACTTATCGGACTTTATGTTTAAAAGTAATCGCTGGATGACAGGACTAATATTCGCCTTAATGCTGTGCGTGTGTATTATCTTAATCCCAGTGGTACAGGATACTTCATATACCATTACGGCCATACTTTTCACCATCATGGGGTTCGCCCTGTACGGCCCGCATATGCTTTTTGCCGTAGGTTGTCTGGATGTTACTCATAAAGACGCAGCGGGATCGATAACCGGCTTCCGGGGATTATTTAGCTATGTCGGCGCGGCATTAGCAGGCGTACCGGTGATATTAGTGAAGAACAACTGGGAGTGGTCTGGTGTTTATCTGTATGCCGTGATCGCCATCCTGTTAACCACCCTGTCACTGGCCTTACTCGCCAAATTCCATCGGCTATAAGCCAGCCATAACAGGACAGCGGGGTTATAGCCGCTGTCCTTAAGTCAAAAACGTAAGCCATTCTTAAGCATCAAAAACATTTCCCCTCTTCATTCTTCTCGCTTTCTTCACTTTTTCTCCATTTTTCTTTTTAACCTATCTTATTGATTTAAAAACAATTCCAACCCAACAAACATCAAACACAAATGATTTCTATTATCATTTGTGTTTACAAAAATTCTCACTTTTGTACAATCCCACCGCTTCTTTACTGAAAAGAGTCCTTAAAAGACAAATACATACAATTGTCATGGCCTTTCACATGACGCGCAGTTTGATTCATTTAAATGGAATGATACAAATGACTATACCTCACGTTAAGGCTGTAGCTGCCGCAGTTTGCGTCGCCAGTCTCCCATCACTCGGCCATGCCGCTGAACAGGACACCGTCGTCGTCACCGCTACCGGCTTCGAGCAGAAAATTCAGGACGCCCCCGCGTCGATATCTGTTATTACCAAGCAGCAGATTGAAGATAAAGCCTATCGCGATGTCACCGATGCGCTAAAAGATGTCCCTGGCGTCGTTGTCACCGGTGGCGGTAGCAGCAGCGATATCAGTATTCGCGGTATGGCTTCGCAATACACGCTGTTCCTGGTCAATGGTAAACGCATCAGCACACGCGGCACGCGACCTAACAGCGATAACTCAGGTATTGAACAAGGCTGGTTGCCGCCGCTGGAATCCATTGAACGCATCGAAGTCATCCGTGGCCCAATGTCATCGCTTTACGGCTCCGATGCGATGGGTGGCGTTATCAACGTCATCACCAAAAAAGTGTCGAATACCAAAGCCTGGACCGGATCCTTACACGGCGATGCCACTTTCCAGGAAGACAGAGATTCCGGTGATATTTACCAGACCAATGCCTATGCGTCCGGGCCGCTGATTGACGGGTTACTCGGCGCGAAGGTGACCGGATTATTCTCTCATCGTGCCGAAGATGAAATCCTCAATGGCTACAACGAACAGCGTATGCGTAACGGGGGTTTAACCCTGAACTTCACGCCGGATGATAAAAACGACATCGACTTCGATTACGCACGTGAACTGCAGGATCGTGACAGTACGCCGGGCAAATCCAAGGCACAAGAAAACTGCCGCAACGGAAGCTGTAAGCCCAACAGTAAAAGCGAAAGCAAGTATGTGCACACCACATATTCACTCACCCATAGCGGCTATTACGACGACTTCAACTCCACCAGCTATGTCCAGCAGGAAGAGACCGACAACCCTGGTCGCCAGATGAAGTCCTACAACACCATCTTTAACAATCAGAACCAGATTTTCCTCGGGGCGCACACCCTGACAGTGGGTGGACAGTACCGTTATGAGAAACTGCGCGATAATGGCAACCAGTTGCAAGCTGCTGATGGACTGAACAAACTGACCCGCTGGAGCTGGGCGCTGTTTGCTGAAGACGAATGGGCTATTACCGATACCTTCGCGCTGACCGGCGGTCTGCGTATGGATAAAGATGAAAACTACGGTGACAACTGGACACCGCGCGGTTACGGTGTCTGGCATCTGAGCGATCAGTGGACGTTGAAAGGTGGCGTATCTGCGGGCTATCGCGCTCCGGATCTGCGTCAGTCTTCTGCCAGTTGGGGACAGGTCACCGGCGGCGGCCGTCTGAACGGGATCATTGTTGGCAACCCGGATCTGAAGCCAGAGAAAAGCCTGAGCGAAGAGATCGGTTTACTGTGGGATAACGGCAACGATCTCAACGCGGGCGTGACCCTGTTCAATACCGACTTCAAAAACAAAATTACCGAAGTACGCCGCTGTAACAGCAGTTCTGACCCGGCCTGCACCATCGGTGGCATCCATTATGATTTCGTCAGCGATCGCGTGAACGTCGATAAAGCCAATATGCGCGGCGTAGAATCCACCTTCGGTTGGAAAATCACCTCCGACGTCAACTGGACGGCGAACTACACCTACACGGAATCTGAGCAAAAGAGCGGACAGTTCTCCGGCCAGCCATTAAACAAAATGCCAAAGCATATGTTTAACACCACCCTGGACTGGCAGGCCACGCAGGATCTTGGTTTCTGGAGCCGTCTGAATCTGCGCGGGAAAACGTCTGAGTACCTGAGCCGTACCTCTATGGCACAGGGAACGCCATCCTATACGCAGGTCGATGTCGGTTTACGTTACTATGCTACCAGGGATCTGTTGATGACCGCTGGCGTATACAACGTGCTGGATAAGCAAATCGATTATGATACCTACGACACCGTTCTCGATGGTCGTCGTTACACGGTTGGCATGACTTACAGCTTCTAAGTCTGGCGCAATAAAAAAACCCCGGCACTCATCATGCCGGGGTTTTGTTTTTTCTGCCGTAGCTGGTAAGAATTATTTCTTCACGCGACCCGGGAATTTCATTTCGCTGTAGCGAACGAAATGAGTACCTTTCGTCAGCTTGTAACCAAACCAGATAATCATGAACAGTGGGATACCGATATAGGTTGCCATCACACCCCCCCAGTCAATGCTGTCCTTCAGGAACGCTTCGTAGTTCTGACCCAGAGTGATGATCAGGCACAGCACGAAGGCAAAGATCGGCCCCAGCGGGAAGAAACCAGAACGATACGGCAGATCCTTCACATCGTGCCCTTGCAGCACATAACCACGACGGAAACGATAATGGCTGATAGCAATCCCTAACCAGGCGATAAAGCCCGTCATCCCGGAAGTATTCAGCAGCCACAGGTATACGGTCTGGTTACCAAACATTGAGGTCAGGAAGCACAGCCCCGCCACCACCGTAGTTGCATACAGTGCATTACGCGGCACACCACCTCGAGACAGTTTGGCGAAAATACGCGGCGCTTTACCGTCACAGGCCAGGGTGTAAAGCATACGCGTAGAAGCATACATCCCGGAGTTACCCGCAGACAGTACCGCCGTCAGGATAACCGCGTTCATTACCGCCGCCGCAGACAGCAGACCCGCGTGCTGGAATACCAGCGTGAACGGGCTAACGCTAATGTCTTTCACATCGTTACGCAGCAGGCTTGGATCGGTGTACGGAATGATCAGGCTGATAATCAAAATCGCGAACACATAGAACAGCAGGATTCGCCAGAACACCTGACGCACCGCGCGTGGAATATTCTTCTCAGGATCTTCCGATTCCCCTGCCGCGATACCGATAAGCTCAGTTCCCTGGAAAGAGAAGCCGACAATCATCGCCACGCCAATCATCGCGGCAAAACCACCGGCAAACGGCGCATCACCGGTCGTCCAGTTGCTCCAGCCCACCGGCTGAGCACCTTTGAAGATACCGACAATCATCATCACGCCAACCACGATGAAGATAATCACGGTGGTCACTTTGATCAGTGAGAACCAGTACTCCGCTTCGCCAAACCCGCGCACGGAAATGTAGTTCAGCAGGAAGATAACGCCGAGAAACAGTGCACTCCAGATCCAGCCTGGCGTGTCCGGGAACCACCAGCTCATTACCAGTTGCGCGGCCACCAGGTCAACGGCAATTGTCACCGCCCAGTTGTACCAGTAGTTCCAGCCCAGCGCGAAGCCGAAGCCTTCTTCTACATAGTTCTGACCGTAGGTAGAGAACGAACCGGAAACCGGCATATAGGCTGCCAGTTCACCGAGGCTGGTCATCAGAAAATACACCATCAGACCAATCAGAATATACGAGAACAACGCGCCGCCAGGACCCGCCGCAGAAATAGTTGCACCAGATGCAACGAAAAGACCTGTACCGATGGAGCCTCCGATGGCAATCATCGTCAGGTGACGCGCCTTCAGTTCACGACGTAGCGTGGGCGCTTCTGTGGTTTTAGTTTCGGAAACCATGTGAAAATGCTATCCATCCAAAAAATGAGGCGCGATTGTAGCAGACGAAACGGCTTTCTTCCGGCACAAATGCGCTGTTATAAGAGACCTTCATGACTGGCCGCGGATTATAAGTAAAGCAGAAAATGGGCGGAGCATGGCGTTGAAGACGAAACCGCCATTATGCATAGAGGTGATATTACGCCAGTGAGGGCGTTATTCGCCCTGCGCAACCTGGTCGCTGTAATGTAAAAAGCGCGTAATGGCGTTAGAGAGATGTTTTTGTCGATGATGAACGCGCCAGAGCGTGCGAACTAAACGCGGCAGCGGCACGGGAACTTCACTCAGCGTGCCCGCCTGTAACTGTTCTGCAATGACTCGACGCGACAAACAGCTGATACCGAGTCCATGGCGCACCGCATGCTTAATGGCCTCGGAGTTACCCAACTCCATCGCCATCTGGAATCTCGGCAGATGCGATAGCAACAGGTAATCTACCAGTTCACGCGTACCGGAACCTCGCTCACGTAAGATCCACGGCGAAGCAGCCAGTTGATCCAGCGTCACGGGGCCTTTTGTTAGCGGCGAAGACGGGGCGGCAAACACCACCAGTTCGTCCTCCAGCCATGGTTCAGAGATAATTTCTGTGCTGTGGCACGGCCCTTCGATCAACCCAATATCTACGCGAAAATCCAGGACTGCGTTGATCACATCCTGGCTGTTACCCACGCTCAGCTCCAGGGGTAAATCCGGGAAATCATGGCGATAACGGGCGATCATGGCGGGCAAAATATAGTTGCCAATGGTGCTGCTGGCATAGACGCGAATCGCGCCATTATCCTCACGAAAAAGCTGTTCGATTTCTATCGTTTGCTCAAGTAACGCCAACGCGCGCGGGTAGAGTAAGCGCCCGTGCTCATTGACCACCAACCGCTTGCCAACGCGATCAAACAGCTGTACGCCAAGCTGCCCTTCCAGATCGGTAAGCGCCGCACTCACCGCCGACTGCGACAGTGCCAGCATGACAGATGCCTGGGTTGTCGAGCCGCTTTTCAGTACCTCAGCAAACACTTCAAGTTGTCGCAGGGTGATATGCATAGTCGTTTTCCACCGGATATCCGTTACTTATACCCTAAATAATTCGAGTTGCAGGAAGGCGGCAAGAGAGAGCATCCCCGGGAGCGTACTTAAGTACGTGACTGGGGTGAACGAGCGCAGCCAACGCGCATGCAACTTGAAGTATGACGGGTATACCACTTATATAGATTAATTATAAATATATAATCAATTTTATTTTTAAACCACATCGCCGTACTCTTTTACCCAGATAAAGGAGAAGGATATGACAGAACTCACCTTACAGACTCATCGTCGTACAGCGTGGCATTTTATTCCGGGGCTTGCCCTGAGTGCAGTTATCACTGGGGTCGCCTTGTGGGGGGGATCCATTCCCGCCGTCGCTGGCGCCGGGTTCAGCGCCCTCACCTTAGCCATCTTGTTTGGGATGGTTATCGGCAACACCGTATATCCACAAATCTGGAAAAGCTGCGATGGCGGCGTCCTGTTTGCCAAACAACATTTATTACGCCTGGGGATAATCCTCTACGGTTTCCGCCTTACCTTCGCGCAAATTGCTGACGTCGGCGTCAGCGGTATCGTAATTGATGTGTTAACGCTCAGCAGCACCTTTATGATTGCCTGCTTCCTGGGGCAGAAAGTGTTTGGTCTGGACCGACACACCAGTTGGCTGATTGGCGCGGGGAGCAGCATTTGTGGTGCCGCCGCCGTGCTGGCAACTGAACCAGTGGTGAAAGCGGAAGCCAGTAAAGTGACGGTTGCCGTCGCCACCGTGGTCATCTTCGGTACTATCGCTATCTTCCTGTATCCGGCGATGTATCCGCTGTTGGCGCACTGGTTTAGTCCAGAAACCTACGGCATTTACATTGGCTCCACCATGCATGAGGTTGCGCAGGTTGTTGCCGCCGGACACGCCATTAACCCGGATGCTGAAAACGCCGCGGTGATTGCCAAAATGCTGCGCGTCATGATGCTGGCGCCGTTCCTCATCCTGTTGGCCGCACGAGTAAAACAACTGTCTCCGGCAACAGGTGGTGAGAAGAGCAAAATCACTATTCCATGGTTTGCCATCCTGTTCATTGTGGTGGCGATTTTTAACTCTTTCCACCTGCTGCCGCAGTCGGTAGTGAGTATGCTGGTGACGCTGGATACCGTGCTGCTGGCTATGGCAATGGCCGCACTGGGGCTAACCACTCACGTGAGCGCCCTGAAAAAAGCCGGTGCCAAACCGTTACTAATGGCGCTACTGCTGTTTGTCTGGTTGATTGTGGGTGGTGGTGCGATTAACGTCGCTATCCACGCGCTGATGGCATAAACGATCACGACTCACTTCCCTTAACCCGCTATACTCTCCCCTTTTGAGTATGGCGGGTTTAATTTATGAAATATATTGGAGCGCACGTAAGCGCCGCTGGCGGTCTGGCTAACGCCGCTATTCGGGCCGCAGAAATTGAAGCTACCGCATTCGCCCTGTTCACCAAAAATCAGCGTCAGTGGCGCGCCGCGCCGCTGACCACTGAAATCATTGATGATTTCAAGTCTGCTTGCGAGAAGTATCACTATACTTCCGCCCAGATCCTGCCTCACGACAGCTATCTGATTAACCTCGGTCACCCAGTCAGCGAGGCACTGGAAAAGTCACGCGATGCGTTTATCGATGAAATGCAGCGTTGTGAGCTGCTCGGTTTATCGCTGCTCAACTTTCATCCGGGCAGCCATTTGATGCAGATCCCGGAAGATGAATGTCTGGCGCGTATTGCTGAATCTATCAACATCGCCCTCGCTCAGACCCAGGGGGTTACGGCAGTTATCGAAAATACCGCCGGACAGGGCAGCAATCTCGGATTTAAGTTTGAGCACCTTGCCGCCATTATTGATGGTGTTGAAGATAAATCCCGTGTTGGCGTCTGTATTGATACCTGCCATGCTTTCGCTGCCGGTTACGATTTGCGTTCCGTCGAGGAATGCGAAAAGACGTTTGCGGAATTTGAACGTATTGTCGGTTTCAACTATCTACGCGGAATGCACCTGAACGACGCCAAGAGCACGTTTGGCAGTCGCGTTGACCGTCACCATAGCTTAGGTGAAGGGAATATTGGCCACGACGCTTTCCGTTGGATCATGCAGGATAGTCGTTTTGACGGTATTCCGCTGGTGCTGGAAACGATTAATCCGGATATCTGGGCAGAAGAGATTGCCTGGCTGAAAGCCCAGCAAACAGAACAAGCGGTGGCGTAATTATGAACGACAGGGAAAAGCAGATCCTTAAGATCCTGCGTCGCAATCCGTTGATTCAGCAGAATGAAATCGCCGATATTCTGCAGATAAGCCGTTCACGCGTCGCTGCGCATATTATGGATTTGATGCGTAAAGGCATGATCAAAGGTAAAGGTTATATCCTTACCGAACAGGATTATTGCGTGGTTGTCGGGGCTATCAACATGGATATTCGTGGTGTTGCAGACATCCACTATCCTCAGGCTGCTTCTAATCCTGGCAGCATTCACTGCTCGGCAGGCGGCGTAGGACGCAACATCGCCCACAACCTGGCGCTGCTGGGCCGTGACGTTCACTTAATTTCCGCTGTTGGCAGTGATTTCTATGGGGAAACATTGCTGGAACAAACGCGTCAGGCCGGTGTAAACGTTGCAAGTTGCATACGCCTGCATGGGCATAACACCTCAACCTACCTGTCGATCGCTAATCAGCAGGAAGAAACCGTACTGGCAATTAACGATACCCATATCCTGCAGCAATTAACGCCACAGTTGCTGAACGGGTCGCGAGATTTGATCCGCCATTCCGGTGTCGTACTGGCAGATTGCAATCTGACCGCCGAAGCCATTGAGTGGGTCTTTACTATTGCTGATGATATTCCCGTATTCATTGACACCGTTTCAGAGTTCAAAGCGGCAAAAATGAAGACATGGTTTAAGCGTATTCATACGCTTAAACCAACGCAGAAAGAGCTGGCGATTTTGTGGGGCCAACCTATCCATTCAGATGCCGATCGCATACTGGCCGTCAATAGTCTGCATCAGCAAGGTGTAAAACGGATCTTTGTCTGCCTGGAAGATGATTCCGTTTTTTGCAGCGAAAAGGACGGAGAACAGTTTTTACTGACACCTCCCGATCATACGATCGTAGACAGTTTTGGCGCCGATGACGCTTTTATGGCGGGATTGCTGTACAGCTTTCTGGAAGGTAGCGAGTTTCGTGAAAGCGCTCACTTTGCCATGGCCTGCGCGGCATTATCGCGAGCCAGCGTCAGCATCAACAACCCAACCCTCTCGGCAGATAACGCCTTATATTTGCTGCAAACAGCTTAAATGTAATGCCGGATAGCGCCACGCTTATCCGGCATTGCTCTCACTATGCTATACCGATAAAGAAACCCGCTATGGTGGCGCTCATCAGGTTTGACAACGTTGCTGCTGCCAGCGCGCGCATTCCAAGCTGCGCGATTTCCGGAGCTCGCTGTGGCGCTATCGCCGAAAATGCGCCGACAACAACACCAATCGAACCAAAGTTAGCGAACCCGCACAGCGCAAACGAAATAATCGCAATGGTCTTCACATCCAGTGTCCCGCCGGTTTGCAGATACGGCGAGAAGTTGAGATACGCGACAAACTCGTTGATTGCCAGCTTCTGACCAATCAGGCTACCTGCCAGCGTCGCATCGCTCCAGTCCACGCCCATAATCCAAGCCAGCGGTGCAAGTAGCCAGCCGAAGATTCCTTCCAGGGTGGCGTGACCAAAACCAAACCAACCACCAATTCCGC